>JANYGW010000142.1 GCA_025359245.1 Massilia sp. | reverse complement strand
GAAAGACTGGTGCTTGATCTGAAGGAGTACCGACCCGATCGGAAATTTGATCGGGTCGTAAAGGCAAAAGCGCAGCGCTACCCCTATAAGAAACTAATGACAAGGGCTTAACTTAACGCCATTAAGGTCTGACCCCGATTTTGCAACAAAAATCGCTTGGAATCAGCCGATTGATCTGAAGTAGGCGTTGAATCCTGTTGGCGATACGCTTTCCTCGTTATCCCCCGTCCAATCGGCGCGAAAACTGGCGTCAGAAAACTGGGGTCAGACCTCAATTAAACAATTATTGCAAAATTGAGGTCTGACCCCGGCGTGGGGTGGGAAAAATGAAAATGGCTGTCGCCTATTCAAAAGATGTTTGGGGCCGCCATTCTTATAATGGCCTTTGCTTCCAGCGTCTCGGCTGGTTGCGCCCCCTAACATTGGATGAGGATTGCCATGAACGCAAAGCTGGATTCGGGTCTCACAACGCGCGCTGTTACCAGACAAACCTTCGACGACGTCCTCGTGCCGACCTACGCGCCCGCCGCCATGGTGCCCGTGCGCGCCGCCGGCCTCGATCTGTGGGATCAAAATGGCAAGCATTACCTCGACTTTACGTCCGGTATCGCCGTCTCCAGCCTCGGCCATTGCAACCCGGTGCTGGTCGCCGCGCTCACCCAGCAAGTCAATACTCTCTGGCACCTCGGCAACGGGTACACCAATGAGCCGGTCCTGCGCCTGGCGCTGGCCCTGACCGAGGCGACCTTCGCCGACCGCGCCTTCTTCTGCAATTCCGGCGCGGAAGCCAATGAAGGCGCCCTCAAACTGGCGCGCAAGTACGCCCACACCAAGTTCGGCCCGCACAAGTCGCGCATCATTTCGTGCCTGTCGTCGTTCCACGGCCGCACGCTGTTTACCGTGTCGGTCGGCGGCCAGCCGAAGTACACCGAAGGCTTCGAGCCGCTGCCGCAAGAGATCCACCACATTCCGTACAACGATATCGAAGCGGCCCGCGCCGCCATCGGCGACGACGTGTGCGCCGTCATCGTCGAGCCTATCCAGGGCGAAGGCGGCGTCATTCCTGGCGACCCGGCCTACCTGCAGGCGCTGCGCGAATTTTGCGACAAGGTCGGCGCGCTGCTCATTTTCGACGAAGTCCAGTCCGGCGTGGGCCGCACCGGCACCCTGTACGCCTACATGGACAAGGGCGTCACGCCCGACATCCTGACCAGCGCCAAGGCGCTCGGCAACGGCTACCCGATCGGCGCCATGCTGACCACCAACGAGATCGCGTCGCACTTCGGCGTCGGCTCGCACGGCACCACCTACGGCGGCAATCCGCTGGCCTCGACGGTCGCGCTGAACGTGATCGAGATGATCAACCAGCCAGCCTTCCTGGCGCGCGTCAAGCAGGCTTCCGAGCTTATCTTCGGCAACCTGCGCAAGCTCGCCGCCGACTTCCCGCAAGTGTTCGGCGAAGTGCGCGGCTCGGGCCTGCTGATCGGCCTGCCGCTGGCGCCCGCCTTCAAGGGCCGCGCCAAGGACATCACCAAAGCCTGCGAAGCGCTCGGCCTGATGCTGCTGATCGCCGGCCCGGACGTGGTGCGTTTCGCCCCTGCGCTGATCGTCACCGATGCGCAGATCTTTGATGCGGACCGCATCCTGCGCGCCGCAGTGGCCGGCATGCTCGACACCGCCCCGGCGAAATAAGATGGTCCCCGGCCGGCCCCGCACTCGCGCGGCCGGCTAACGCAAGTCCTATAGGGAGCTCACATGTTTGTTGTCCGTCCGGTTGAACTTACGGATATCGACGCGCTCGAAACTCTGGCCGCCCAGACCATGCCGGGTGTGCATACGCTGCCCCGGACGCGCGATAAAATCGCCGCCTCGGTCGACCGCTCGATCGCTTCCTTTGCCGCCCATGTCGACATCCCCAGCGAAGAGTCGTACCTGTTCGTGCTCGAACAGCAGGCCACCGGCGAGATCGTCGGCACCGCCGCCATCTTCGCGTCGGCCGGTTCGAACGGCACCTATTTTTCGTTTCGCAACGACGTCATTCAGCAGGTTTCACGCGACCTCAATATCAGCCACAGCGTGCATGCGCTGACCCTGTGCTCGGAGCTGACCGCGTATTCGCAGCTGTCGGGCTTTTACCTGAATAACCGCAGCAGCGCCGGCCTCGAAGCGGGCCTGCTGTCGCGCGCCCGCCTGTTGTTCGCGGTGCTGGCGCCGCACCGCTTCGGCGACCGCTTCTTCGTGCCGCTGGCCGGCATCACCGACAAGAACGGCCAGTCGCCATTCTGGGAGGCGCTCGGCCGCAAGTTCTTCCAGATGGATTTCCTCGATGCCGAAAAAGTCATCGGCGGCGCCCGCAACCGCACGCTGATCGTCGAGCTGATGCCGCACTATCCGGTCTACGTGCCGCTGCTGCCGGGCGACGCCCAGGCAGCCATGGGCCAGATCCATTCGGACGGCGAGCTGGCCTTCGACCTGCTCACCGAAGAGGGCTTCGAAGCCGACGACTATATCGATATCTTCGACGGCGGCCCGATCCTGCAGGCCCACAAGAACAGCCTGCGCACGTTCTCCGGTTCGATCATGCGGCGCGTCGTGCACGCCGAGCCGGGCCAGTCGTTCGACATGCTGGTGACCTATGCGGTCGCCGCCAGCAACGAGCAGAACTTCCGCGCCGTCACCGTCGCTTGCCCGTCCGCCGATGCCGGCGATACGGTGAGCCTGCCCCAGGATGCGCAGGATGCGCTGATGGTTGTCCCTGGCGATAACGTCATTTGCGTCAGAATCTGAAAGAGAACCCTATGCTAGTTGTACGCGCAATTACCGCGTCCGATCCGGATGCCCTGATCGACATGGCGAGCCAGGTCGGCAGCGGCATGACGACGCTCAAGCCGGACCGCAAGATGCTCGGCGACCGCGTCGCCGTGGCGGTCGAATCGTTCGCCCAGACCATCCCGCCGGAACAGCGCGACTACATGTTCGTGATGGAGGACACTTCCAACGGCCGCATGGCCGGGATCTGCGCCATCAAGGGCGCGGTCGGGCTGGAGGAGCCGTTCTATAACTACCGCATCGGCACCCTGGTCCATTCCAGCCGCGAGCTCAATGTGTTCACGCGCATGGATACGCTGTACCTGTCGAACGACCTGACCGGTTCGACCGAACTGTGTTCGCTGTTTTTGCACCCGGACTACCGCAGCGGCAACAACGGCAAGTGGCTCTCGAAAAGCCGCTTTCTGTTCATCGCCCAGTTCCCGCACCTGTTCACCGAAAAGCTGATCGCCGAGATGCGCGGCTTCCAGGCCGAAGACGGCACCTCGCCGTTTTACGAAGGCCTGGGCCGCCATTTCTTCAAGATGGATTTCAATCACGTCGACGACCTGACCGCGCTGGGCAAGAAGTCCTTCATCGCCGAGCTGATGCCGCGCCAGCCGCTGTACGTGGCCTACCTGCCCGACGAGGCGCAAGCTGTCATCGGCAAGGTGCACCGCTCCACCGCGCCGGCGCGCAAGCTGCTGGAGCAGGAAGGCATGCACTTCGAAGGCTATGTCGATATTTTCGACGCCGGCCCGGTGCTGCAGGGGCGCGTGTCGGAACTGCGCGCCACGCGCGAAAGCACGCTGGCGCTGGTCGAGGCGGGCGCGCCGTCGGCCGACACCGAGCCGCTGCTGGTGTCGAACACGGTGCTCAAGGATTTCCGCATGATTGTCACCCACGCCAACCCGGTCGCAGGCAAGATCGCCTTGTCGCCGTCGGAGCTGGAACTGCTGCATTGCCAAAGCGGCGACTCGATTCGCACGCTGCCACTTAGCGTAAGGAAGAATGTACATGTCTAACCTCAGCAACTTCATCAACGGCCAATGGCTGGCAGGCACGGGCCCCGAGCTGGCGACCATCGATCCATCCACCGGCCGCCAGACCTGGGCTAGCCGCGAGTCGACCCCGGAAGATGTCGACAGCGCGGTGCACGCGGCGCGCGCCGCCTTCGATGCCTGGGCCATGAGCCCACTGGAAGGGCGCATCGCGATCTGCACGCGCTTTCGCGACCTGCTCAAGGAAAACGCCGAGGCGCTGGCGCAGACGATCGCCGAAGAAGTCGGCAAGCCTTTGTGGGAAGCCCGCGTGGAAGTGGCGACCATGGCCAACAAGATCGATATCTCGGTCCAGGCCTACGGCGCGCGCACCGGTGAAGTGGCGGCCAAGGTCGCCGACGGCAATGCCGTGCTGCGCCACCGCCCGCACGGGGTGTTCGGCGTGTTCGGCCCGTACAACTTCCCCGGCCACCTGCCGAACGGGCATATCGTGCCGGCCCTGATCGCCGGCAATACCGTGGTCTTCAAGCCGAGCGAATACGCGCCGCGCACCGCCGTCAAGACGGTCCAGCTGTGGCAGCAGGCGGGCCTGCCGGCCGGCGTAATCAACCTGGTCAACGGCGGGCGCGACACGGGTATCGCGCTGGGCAAGAACGCGGGCCTCGATGGCGTGCTGTTCACCGGCAGCTGCCAGACCGGCGTCGCGCTGCACAAGCAGTTCGGCGGCCAGCCAGGCAAGATGCTGGCGCTGGAAATGGGCGGCAATAATCCGCTGGTGGTGTGGGACGTGCGCGACATCGACGCCGCCGTCCATCACGCGATCATGTCCGCGTTTATTTCGGCCGGCCAGCGCTGCACCTGCGCGCGCCGCCTGATCGTGGCCGATACGGTCGAAGGCGACGCTTTCATCGAACGCCTGGTCGAAGTGGCCGCCACGCTGTCCGTGGGCGCGTCGAATGCCGAGCCGCAGCCGTTCATGGGCCCGGTGGTCTCAAGCGCCGTCGCCGCGCGCCTGGTGCAGGCGCAGGCCGACATGGTTGCCAAGGGCGGCAAGAACCTGCTGCAGATGAAGCAGCTCGATCCGAACGCGGGCTTCGTCACCGCCGGCATCGTCGACGTCACCAACGCCAAGGGCATTCCGGACGAAGAGTGGTTCGGTCCCCTGCTGCAGATCGTGCGCGTGGCCGATTTCGACACCGCGATCAAGGTCGCCAACGCCACCGAATTCGGCCTGGCCGCCGCGCTGCTGTCGAACGACGAAGCGCTGTGGAAGCAGTTCTCGGTGCAGGCGCGCGCCGGCATCGTCAACTGGAATCGTCCGACCACGGGCGCGGCCAGCAGCGCGCCGTTCGGCGGCGTCGGCAAGTCGGGCAACCATCGCCCGAGCGCCTACTACGCTGCCGACTACTGCGCCTATCCGGTCGCGTCGATTGAAACGAGCGAACTTGAAATGCCGGCCAAGCTGTCCCCAGGCCTCACGTTCTAAGGACCCACCATGCAAACAGCACGCGAATTCAATTTCGACGGCCTGGTCGGGCCGAGCCACAACTATGCCGGCCTGTCGTTCGGTAACGTGGCCTCGTTCAGCAATGTGAAGAGCGCTTCGAATCCGAAGCAGGCGGCCCTGCAAGGCCTGGCGAAAATGCACGCCCTGGCGGTGCGCGGTTTCGCCCAGGCGCTGCTGCCGCCGCAAGCGCGCCCCAACTTCCGGCTGCTGCGCGCGATCGGCTTCACCGGCACCGATGCCGACGTGCTGGCGCGCGCCTACCGCGAATCGCCGGTGATCCTGGCCTGCGCCTATTCGGCCTCGCCGATGTGGACCGCCAATGCCGCCACCGTCAGCCCCTCAAGCGACACCTTCGACGGCCGCGCGCATTTCACCGCCGCCAATTTGAACAACAAGCTGCACCGCGCCGACGAACATGCGCAGTCGACCCGCACGCTGCGCGCGCTGTTCGGCGACGAGCGGCATTTCGCGGTGCATGACGCGCTGCCGTCGACCCCGGCTTTCGGCGACGAAGGCGCGGCCAACCACACCCGCTTGTGCGCTTCGCACGGCGGCAAGGGCGTCGAGTTGTTCGTCTACGGCCGCGTCGAATTCGATCCTTCCGCGCCCAGCCCTAAAAAATACCCGGCCCGCCAGACGCTCGAAGCCTCGCAGGCCATCGCGCGCCTGCATGGACTGGACGCGGCGCGCACCGTGTTCTCGTCGCAGAACCCGGACGTGATCGACCAGGGCGTGTTCCACAACGACGTGATCGCGGTCGGCAACGGCAACGTGCTGTTTTATCACGAGCAGGCCTTCCACGACGAGAGCGCAGTGCTGGCCAAGCTGCGCACGGCGATGGACGGCGTCGGTGCGGTCCTCGATCCGGTGCGGGTCGATACGAACCTGGTATCGGTCGCCGACGCGGTGGCCAGCTATTTGTTCAACAGCCAGCTGCTGACCAAGTCCGATGGCAAGATGGCATTGGTGATTCCGCAAGAATGCCAGGAAAACCTCGCCGTCGCGCGCTACCTCGAGCAGCTCGTCGCCAGCGGCGGCCCGGTCGACGAACTGATTCATTTCGACCTGCGCCAGAGCATGCGCAACGGCGGCGGGCCCGCCTGCCTGCGCCTGCGCGTGGCGCTGACCGATGTGGAGGCAGGCGCCATGCACCAGGGCGTGATCATGACCGAGGCGCTGTATGCGACGCTGGTCGACTGGGTCGGTAAATACTATCGCGACCAGCTCGAGCCGAAAGACCTGGCCGACCCGCAGCTGGCGATCGAATGCCAGGGCGCGCTGGAAGAGCTGACGCGCATCCTTGGACTGCCCGGCTTGTACGACCTGACGTAGAATACGCCCACTCGAAAAACTTATGCTTGGACGGGACAACCCCGTCTACCTGTAAATCGCGAACGCACCGCCACAAGCTGATGCGCACACGATGAAATACAACCATGTATTGGAGATGCAAGATGAAACAGATGCCACAAGATTTGCGTGCACAAACGCTGGACCTGGTCAACGCGGACAATGCCGCCGCAAGCGCCCCGGTCGCAGCCCTGATCAGCGCCTGGCTCGGATCGCTGGATGACGAAGACCTCGCCGGCACCTCGCCCGAGAGCCTCGCTCCGGTCCTGCGCGAAGGCTTCACGCAAGCCGCGCAACCGAGCGCCGAAGGCTGCCAGATCGCGCAGCTGCGCTACTCCGATGGCCGCGGCGGCCTGGCAACTGCCGTGCTGATCCTGAACGACGACATGCCTTACCTGGTCGACTCGATCGTCATGGCGATGCGCAAGCAGCGCGTGGCCGTCAGCGGCGTCATGAATTCCGTGCTGGCCGTGCGCCGCGATGCGAGCGGCGCAGCGGTGGCCGTCGGCGAAGCCGGCGCTCCGCTTGAATCGTACGTCCTGTGCCTGCTGGCCGAAGACCTGCCAGCCGACGAGCTGGCCGCGCTGGTGGCCAAGCTGCACATGGTCGCGCGCGACGCCGCCGTGGTGCGGCGCGATTCGGTCGCCATGGCCGACCGCCTGACTTCCGTGGCCGCAGCCGCAGCCGCGCACGGCACCGCCGGCCAGGAAGTGGCCGCCTTCCTCGAGTGGGCCAAGAATGAAGGCTTCGAGCCGTTCGGTTACGCCTATTACGTGGTCAAGCCGGGCGTGCGCGAACTGGAACGCGACATCCCTAGCCGCATCGGCGTGCTGCAGGATACCTCGCACCCGGTCTACGGCACCTGCCTGGCGAATATCCCGGGCGACTTCGAAACCCTGTCCAAGCGTCCCGATACGCTGTCGATCGTCAAGGCCGACGTCGAAGGCACGCTGCACCGCGACCAGCCGCTCGACTTCATCGGCGTGCGCGACACCGACGCGCAAGGCAATATCCTCGGCGAGCATTGCTTCGTCGGCCTGTTCACCCGCGCCGCCACGGCCACCCCGCTGGCGCGCCTGCCGTTCGCGCGCGGCCGCGTAGCCAAGGTGCTGAGCCTGGCCGGCGTGCGCCAGGAAGGCTTCCGCGCCGAGAAATTCCTCGAGATCCTCGAGTCGCTGCCGCGCACCGAAGCGCTGGAAGCTGATCCGGAATGGCTGTCGCAGGTCTGCAGCTCGGTGGTATCGCTGTACAAGCAGCCGCGCGCCAAAGTCTTCGCACGGCGCGACGTGTATGCGCGCCACCTGAACGTGCTGGTCTACCTGCCGCGCGAGCGTTATAGCGCCAGCGTCGCGGCGGCCCTGGCCACCGCGCTGAAAGACAGCTCGGGCGCGACCGACGTGCGTTCGCAGACGCTGGTGGCCGACGGCCCGCTGGCCCGCGTCTACCTGATCGCGCACGCCGCCCGCTATCCGCTCGACCTCGAAACCGATATCCAGCAGCCGCTGTTGTCGGTGCTCGACGGTTGGCACGACAAGTTCGCCGCGCTGACCGACAATGTCTTCGATGTGCCGACCCGCAGCGCCTTGCGCAAGCTGTGCGCCACGCTGCCGGTCAACTACGTCAGCGCCACCGCGCCTGAAGTCGCGTTCCATGATTTGAACTCGCTGCTGCGCAATGGCCACGAAGGGCATGTGTCGGTGCGCGTTGACACCAGCGACACGGGCGCGTCGATCCGTTTGTATTCGGTCGGCGCCGTGCCGTCGCTGTCGCGCATCCTGCCGGCGCTGCACAATGCCGGCGTGGCGATCGACCGCGAGCAGACCTACTCAATTCCGATGGCCGACGGTTCGAAGCACTTCGTCACCAGCCTGACCGTGGACGCGGAAAGCGCCGCCAAGCTGGCGCACCCGAACGTGGTCGAAGTGGCGCAGGAGCTGTTCGCTTCGCTGTTCAACGATGAAGCCGAAGACGGCCGCATGAACGGCCTGGTCATCGAAGGCGGCCTGCGCATGCGCGAAGTCCAGCTGATCCGCGCCTACATCAGCTACTGGCGCCAGACCGGCAGCAAGTTCTCGCTGCGCTACATGGCCGACACGCTGCGCCGCCAGCCGGCGCTGGTCAAGGAACTGGTGCAGGGCTTTACGATGCGCTTCGATCCGAGCCTGCCGCAATCCGAACGTGAAGCGGCCGCAGGCCTGATCGCTTCGGTCAAGTCGCGCCTGGCCGCCGTCAACCATGCCGACACCGAGGAAGTGCTGGCCGCGCTGGTCGACCTGATGCTGGCCACCGTGCGCACCAACTACTTCCAGAACGAGCAGCAGGGCGACAAGATCATCTTCAAGTTCGACACCAGCAAGCTGGCGCTGGTGCCGGAACCGCGTCCGTACCGCGAGATCTTCGTGTTCTCGCGCCGCTTTGAAGGCGTGCACCTGCGCGGAGGCCCGGTCGCCCGCGGCGGCCTGCGCTGGTCGGACCGGATGGAAGACTACCGCACCGAAGTACTGGGCCTGGTCAAGGCGCAGATGGTCAAGAACGCGGTCATCGTGCCGGCCGGCTCGAAGGGCGGCTTTGTCTGCAAGCAGATGCCGAAAGACGCTGTGCGTGAGACCATCGCGGCCGAAGGCGAAGCGGTCTACCGCCTGTTCATCTCCAGCCTGCTGGAAGTGACCGACAACCGCGTGCGCGGCGAGATCGTTCCCCCAGGCGACACCGTGCGCTACGACCAGGACGATCCGTACCTGGTGGTGGCTGCCGACAAGGGCACCGCGACCTTCTCCGACATCGCCAACAGCATCGCCGTCAAGCGCGGCTTCTGGCTGGGCGACGCGTTCGCGTCGGGCGGTTCGAACGGCTACGACCACAAGAAGATGGGCATCACCGCCAAGGGCGCGTTCGAAGCGGTCAAGCGCCACTTCTACGAGATGGACCACAACATGGAAACCACGCCGATCACCATGGTCGGCGTGGGCGACATGTCGGGCGACGTGTTCGGCAACGGCGCGCTGCTGTCGCGCCAGCTGAAAGTGGTGGCCGCGTTCGATCACCGCCATATTTTCCTCGATCCGACCCCGGATGTCGTGACCTCGTTCGCCGAGCGCGCGCGCATGTTCGCGCTGCCGCGCTCGTCGTGGGAAGACTACGACAAGGGCCTGATCTCGGCGGGCGGCGGCGTGTTCCCGCGCAGCGCCCGCAGCATCGAACTGTCGCCGCAAATCCGCGCAGTGCTCGACATCGAAGAGACCGTGCTGTCGCCCGAAGAACTGATGCACCGCATCGTCAAGGCGCCGGTCGACCTGTTCTACAACGGCGGTATCGGCACCTACATCAAGGCCTCGACCGAAAGCCACGCCCAGGTCAAGGACCGCGCCAACGACAATATCCGCGTCAACGGCAATGAGCTGCGCTGCAAGGTCGTTTCCGAAGGCGGCAACCTGGGCGCGACCCAGAACGGCCGTATCGAATTCGCACTGGCCGGTGGCCGCATCTTCACCGATGCGATCGACAATTCGGCCGGCGTGGATTGCTCGGACCATGAAGTGAACGTCAAGATCTGGCTCGACACCGAAGTCAATGCCGGCCAGCTGCCCGAAGCGGACCGCAACCGCACCCTCAACGAGATGACCCTCGAAGTCGAAGACCTGGTCCTGCGCGACAACATGCTGCAGACCCATTTGCTGGTGCGCGAAGTGCAGGCGCAAGCCGATCCTGCGGTGGTCGATGGCTACGCCGCGCTGATCACCTGCCTCGAAGCCGAAGGCGCGCTGTCGCGCGAACTGGAGCAGCTGCCGACCGACGCCGAACTGCAGCGCCGCAAGGCCAACGGCGGCGGCCTGACGGCGCCGGAACTGGCGGTCGTGATCGCCAACGTCAAGAACCGCTTCAAGCGCACTATGGCGGCGTTGCCTTTGACCGAGCTGGCCTGGGCCGAGTCGGTCCTCAAGCCGTACTTCCCGGCGCAGCTGGTGGCAACCCGCCAGGCGCTGGCGCATCCGCTGGCCAACACCATCCTGGCGACCGTGCTGGCCAATGAATCGGTCAACCGCTGCGGTCCGCTGATGCTGCGCGACCTGGCGGCCGAACACCAGGTCGACGAGACCGAAGTGGTCAAGGCCTGGGGCCAGTCGTGGTCCGCGCTGCACCTGGCGCCGATCTTTGCGGCGCTTGACGCCGACGCCCTGAAAGTGCCGCGCGCCGTGTCGATCAAGGTCGACGCCCGCACCCGCGTGCTGTTCAAGGCCGTCATCGAAGGCGTGCTGTCGGTGCCGCACGATGCGCAGCGCGGCGCCGGCGGCATGGACGAGCTGTCGCACCTGTTCGCGCAGCCGGAAATGCTCAGGCAGCTGATGCCTGCCACGGCCGAAGCGGATGCCTATCCGGCGTTGTCGGCGTCGTTCACGGCGGCCTGGAAGGCGGTCGATGCGATCGAAGCAGTGGCGACTTTCCTGTTCGCCGCGGTGTCGGTGCACCGTCCGGCCGGCATGACGCTGGCGCAGTTCCTGCAGGTTGGCATGGCGCTGCGCGGCCAGGCCGGCATCGATACGCTCGAACGCGGCCTGAAACTGCACGCGCAGAGCAAGTCGCAGGAACAGCTGCGCAACTACGCGACGCAGGCGCTGCGCCGCACCCAGCAACGTTTGCTGCTGCAGGTGTTGGCCCGTTCCAGCGACGGCAGCGATACGCTCGAAGCGGTTGAACTGGTGACCAACACCATGGGCCTGGCCGGCTACGCGCCTGCCACGGACCTGGAACAGGCAATGCTTGACGTGTGGGCCTTGTCGGAAGCGACCACCGCGTCGGCAGTGGCGGCGTAACGCGCATGTCCATCAACGCTGCCGTTCCAGACGCTGTACGTGCGCTCGCCGAAGCCGATTTCGGCGCCGTCGCACAGCGGTTTATCAAAGCCGGATTCACGGTGGAGCTGCCTGCCAAGGGCATCATGACCATCAAGTCCGGCGAAGTGCCGGCGCGCGCGCGCGTGCTGGTGTCGGTCGGCGTGCATGGCGACGAGACCGGGCCGATCGAAGTGATGGCCCACGTGCTCGACGCCTTGTCGCGCGAACCATCCGCGCTGGCGGCGGACCTGATGGTCTGCGTCGGCAATATCGACGCCATCGCGGCTGGCAAGCGTTTCATCGACGCTGACCTGAACCGCATGTTCCGTCCGGTGCGCGGCTCGCTGGCCAACGCCGCCGAAGCGGCGCGGGCCGACGCCATGATCGCCGCCACCGACGCGTTTTTCGCCGGCGGCGGACCGGTGCGCTGGCACCTGGACCTGCACACGGCGATCCGTCCGTCGGTCTATCCGACTTTCGCGATCGTGCCCGACCTGATCGCCGACGAGGGAAAGCGGGCCCTGATCTGGTGGCTGGGGCAGGCTGCCATCGGCGCCATTGTCATGAATCCGCAGTCGGCGGGGACCTACAGCTACTACTCGGCCGAATTCCACGGCGCTGCCGCCTGCACCGTGGAACTGGGGCGGGTCGGAACGCTGGGGCAGAACGACCTGTCGCTGTTTGCCGATGTCGGCGACGCGCTCGGCGCGCTGCTGCGCGGCGAGGCCCAGACCCTGGCCCGGGCCGAGCCGCATGTGTTCAAGGTGGCGCAGCAGATCATCAAGCTGTCGGACGCATTTACGATGGCGTTCGATCGCAACACGCAGAACTTCACTGCGCTGCACCAGGGCCAGGTGATCGCCACCGACGGCGACACCGTGTACACCGTCCAGCATTCCGAGGAGCTGGTGGTGTTCCCCAATCCGGACGTGCGGGTCGGCCTGCGCGCCGGCCTGATGGTGGTGCGGATCTAGTCTTTCGCGCAGCCGTTTGCGCGCTCTGGCCCCCGGTTTTTGCAGTTTGTCGCATTCCGGGCGGCTCGCAGCCGGCCACTTGTTAAGGTGGGATCATTGACGCCACGGCGTCCCGTTCCAACCATAACAAACAAGGCCCAATCATGCGTCCACTGCTCGCCCTCACCTGTATCGCCGCCGCTGCCCTGACATTGGCCGGCTGCGCCATCATCGTCGCCCCGAATGACGGCGATGTTCAGATCCGCACCATGTTCAGCAAGACCGACGTGGTCGGCGACGGCCACCTGACGCTGGAGCGGCGCACGGTCGCCAGCCTGACCGATCTCGACATGAGCGGGCCGGTGCAGGTGGAAGTGCGGGTAGGGCAGGCGCCGTCGCTGCAGGTCGAAGCCGACGCCAACCTGCTGCCGCTGGTGCGCACCGAGACCAGCGGCGCCACGCTGCGGGTCTGGGTCGAAGGCAGCGTGCGCACCAATAACGCCATCCGCGTGATCTACACGGTGCCGCAGCTGTCGCAGATCCACGCGACCGGCTCGGGGCGGCTGACGGTCAATGAACTCAATGGCGGCGCGCTGATGCTGACCAAGACCGGGTCCGGCGCGAGCGTGCTGTCGGGCCGGGTTGGCAACCTGAACATGCAGCTGACCGGCTCGGGCGACGTCAACGCCAGCGCGCTGCAAAGCGGGAACGCGAACCTGAGCCTGACAGGGTCCGGCGGCATCATCCTGGGCCGCGTCAGCGCCGACTCGCTCAACGTCAAGGTGCGCGGCTCGGGCGAGCTGCAGGCCAGCGGCACGGCCACCCAGATCAATGCGCGCGTGTCCGGCTCGGGCGGCGTCAATTTGATGGGACTGACCAGCCAGAGCGCCGACCTCAGCACCGACGGTTCGGGCGACATTACCGCCCAGGTCAAGCAGACGCTGGTCGCGCAGTCGAACGGCTCCGGCCACATCACCGTGTACGGCAATCCGCCGCAGCGCAATGTCACGGGCAAGCACGTCCAGGTGCTCAACTAGCGCGCCGCAACAAGACCAGCGTCAGCGCCGAAAGAATAATTACCAAATGGGCAACAAGCTTCGGTAGAATGCCTACTTTGATTAATTTCTTTCGGACATCTCATGTTGAAAAATCTGGCCTTTGCCCTGTTCCTGTTCGCGACCGGCGCCGCGTTCGCCGCGGATCCATCCGCCCCGAGCATGACGGCGCAGCAGTTCGAAGCGTCGCTGAAATACCAGGACGGCAAGATCAGCCTGCCCGGCAATATCGCCACGCTGAACCTGCCGTCGACCTTTCGCTACCTGAGCCCGGCCGATGCCGAGCGCGTGATTGTGGAGGGCTGGGGCAACCCGCCAGGGCACAAAACGCTGGGCATGATCGTGCCGGCCGCCACCAGCCTGATGACACAGGCGGGCTGGGGCGTGGTCGTGACCTACCAAGAGGATGGCCACGTCAAGGACGACGACGCCGATTCCATCAAATACGACGAGCTGCTCAAACAAATGCAGGAAGGCACGGAAGAGGACAATGCCGCCCGCAAGAAGGCGGGCTACGCCCCGATGACGCTGGTCGGCTGGGCCGAAAAGCCCAGCTACGACAAGGCCAACCACAAGCTGTACTGGGCCAAGGAACTGCGCACCGGCGGCGATAATGGCAGCGGCCTGAACTACAACATCCGCGTGCTTGGCCGCAAAGGCGTGCTGGTGCTCAACGCCGTCGCCAGCATGGACCAGATCGCCAAGATCAAGACCGAGATGACGCAAGTTACCGCCTTCAGTGAATTTACCGATGGCAATCGCTACGCCGATTTCGACAGCAAGAGCGACAAGACGGCCGAATACGGCATCGCCGCGCTGGTTCTCGGCGGCGTCGCCGCCAAGGCGGGCCTGTTCGGCAAGCTGCTGGTCCTATTGCTGGCGGCCAAGAAACTCATCATCGTCGGCATCGGCGCGCTGGTGGTCGGGTTCAACAAATTAATTGGCCGCAAAAAGGACGACAACAAGGTCAACCTGGACAAATAAGCGGTGCGCCGCCCGGGCAGCCCGGCCCCGTCGCGGGCGGGCCGTTGCAGGGAGGGGAAAGCTTGCTTTTCAGGCAGTAAAGATGTGTGACTAAATTGCATTACCCCCTATAATCGCTGCTGCCATTCACCAAGCACGATATAAGGGACGATCCGTGAATCAGACATTGGGCCAGAAGCTGCTCCGTACCAAGACGGCGAGCAAGACACACGACGGTGGACACAGCAGCGGAGGCCTGGCCCGGACCATGGGCCTGTTTCCCCTGACCATGATCGGCGTGGGCGCCACCATCGGCACCGGGATTTTCTTCACGATGGTCGAGGCGGTCCCCAAGGCGGGGCCGGCGGTGATCCTGTCCTTCCTGATCGCCGCGCTGACCGCCGGCCTGACCGCGCTGTGCTACGCCGAACTGTCGTTCCGCATCCCGGCATCGGGCTCGTCCTACTCGTTTGCCTACGCCACCCTGGGCGAATTCGCCGCCTTCATCATGGCCGCCTGTTTGCTGCTCGAATACGGGCTGGCCGCGAGCGCCACCGCGATCGGCTGGTCCGATTACCTGAACAATTTCCTGACCAATGCCTTCCACTGGCAAATACCGGAAGCGCTCCGGACGCCGATGCTGGTGTCCGGCAAAGATGGCGTCATCTTCAATCCTGGCCATTTCAACCTGCCGCCGGTGCTGCTGGTGATCTTGTGCGCGACGCTGCTCATACGCGGCACCAAGGAATCGGCGACCACGAATGCGGTGATGGTGCTGATCAAGCTGGCGATCCTGCTGTTCTTCGTCGTGATCGCGTTTTCCGGCTTCGACGCGGCCAACTTCACGCCCTTCTTCTTTGCCAAGACCGCCCCAGGCGTGGGCGGCATGGCGGGCGTGGTGTCCGGCGCCGGACTGGTGTTCTTCTCGTTCATCGGCCTCGACACGGTTGCCACGGCCGGCGAAGAAGTCAAGAACCCGACTCGCAATGTACCGATCGGCATTTTGGCGGCGCTCGGTATCGTCACCGTGTTCTACCTGCTGGTGGCGTTCGCTGCCGTGGGAGCCCAGCCGGCGCGCCTGTTCGAGGGCCAGCAAGCAGGGCTGTCCGTGATCCTGCAGAACGTCACCGGCAAGGCCTGGCCGGCGCTGGTGCTGTCGGCCGGCGCGGTCATTTCGGTGTTCAGCGTGACGCTGGTGACAATCTACGGGCAGACCCGGATCCTGTACGCGATCAGCCGCGACGGCCTGATTCCGAAGACCTTCCAGAAGGTCAATGCGCGCACGCTGGCGCCGGTCAGCAACACCGTCATCGTCAGCCTGGTGGTGGGGCTGGTGGCCGCGCTGGTGGACTCGACCTTTCTGTGGGACATGGTCAGCATGGGCACCTTGACCGCGTTCATCGTGGTCTCGATCGCGGTGCCGGTGATGCGGCGCAAGCATGGCGAGGCGACCACGAAGGGCTTCCGCGTCCCGTTCGGTCCCTATCTGGTGCCGGCCATGGCCGTCGCATCCTGCCTGTACATCATGTACGGCCTGTCGCCGACCACCTACAAAGTGTTCGCGATCGTGATGGCGCTCGCCTTCGCGACCTACTTCCTGTACGGTATCCGCCACTCCAAGCTGAACCACATTTCCTGACACCGCGTCGGGGGCCAGGCCTGCCCCCGACGCTGGTGGCGCTGTTCAGTGCCAGTTGGTCCAGAACATGCTCAGCACGGCCAGCGTCATCACGGTCGTGGCAACCCATCCCAGCAGTTTCAAGCGCCGCCCGATCACGAAGCGCCCCATCACGGCGGCGTTGCCGGCCATGACCATCATCACGGCCATGATCGGCACGGCGATCACGCCGTTGATCACGGCGCTCCAGTACAGGGCCTTGATCGGGTCGATCGCGGTGAAGCCCAGGCCGATTCCCACCAGCGTCGAGATGGCGATGATGGCGTAGAATTTCTTGGCTTCCTGCAGCTTGTTTTCCAGCCCTTTTTTCCATTGGAAGGCGCCCGCCATCGCGTACGCCGCCGAGCCGGCCAGTACCGGCACGGCCAGCATGCCGGTGCCGATGATGCCGGCGCTAAACAGGGCGAAGGCGAACTCGCCGGCCAGCGGCCGCAACGCCGCCGCCGCCTGCGCCGAGGTGTCGATGTCGCTGATGCCGTGCAGGTGCAAGGTCACCGCGGTCGTCAGGATGATGAAGAACGCGACCAGGTTCGAAAACCCCATGCCGATCACGGTGTCGACCTCGATCCGGTGGAAATTGGCGCGCGCCTGGTCCGGCGCATCGCGCAGCGGCAGCGAGAAATTGCAGGCCTGCAGTTCTTCGACTTCCTGCGAGGCTTGCCAGAAGAACAGGTAGGGGCTGATGGTGGTGCCGAACACGGCCACCATGGTGGTGATGTAGGCCGGCGTCCATTCGATGTGCGGCCATACGGTGGCGCGCGCGACCTGCGCCCACGGCACCGCGATGGTGAACACCGTGGCCACATAGGCCAACAGCGCCATGGTCAGCCATTTGAGCACGCGCACGTAGCGGCTGTAGGGGATGAACACTTGCAGCAGCAGCGAGACGACGCCGAACACGGCCGCATACCAGCGCGACGAGCCGCCCGCCACCAGCCCCATCGCCTCGCCCATGGCCGAGACGTCGGCGGCGATGTTGATGGTGTTGGCCACCAACAGCAGCGAGACGATCAAATACACCAGAGGACGCGGAAAATGCGCGCGCAAATTGCCCGCCAGCCCCAGGCCGCTGACGCGTCCGATGCGGGCGCTGATGACCTGGATGCCGACCATCAGCGGATAGGTGAACAAGATGGTCCACAGCATGTTCAGCCCGAATTGCGCACCCGCCTGCGAGTAGGTGGCGATGCCGCTCGGGTCGTCGTCGGCGGCGCCCGTGATCAGGCCGGGGCCGAGTTTGCTCAGCCACATCTGGATGGCGCCGGCGTCGCGCGCGGCAAGGGAGGTATTGGTCATACGCGTATCCAACTAGGGGCCGGTCCGCGCACGGGCCGGCAACGTCAAAGGCGGCGCCGCGCCTGGAGCGCCGGCGCCGCCGCACCAGGCGGGACGCGGCGACGCAGCAAGGCATGCGAGCGCAGCAGGAATTTTTGATGGAGTCGGCGCAGTGCGCCGGGGACGCCATCATCCGCTTCGGGCAGATGACGACAGGGGAGTGTGCGTTATCTTGCCGTGGCGGTGCCAGAACTCATCTGGCTACAACTATCACTGGAACAAGTACCCATCAGGGACTCCGGAAATGGAAAACAGGCGAAAGATAACGGACAAACAGGGCTGGCGTCAACCCATTTTTTCACCGGCAGCCAGCATGAAAAAAGCCACGCGGCCTGGCGGCGGCGTGGCTTCGTGGCATGGCCGTCAAGCTTACTCGACGCCCATCTCTTTCAGCAGGTTGTCGGCGTGGTCGACATGCTTCATGTTCCACAGGATGTAGCGCGCATCGACCTGGATGTCGCGCGTGTTGGCCTTGTTGAAATCCCAGTCCGAGATGATCGAGTCGAGCGTGCCGTCGAAGGCCAGGCCGATGAACTCGCCCTTGGCGTTCAGCGCAGCCGAACCCGAATTGCCGCCCGTGATGTCGAGCGTGGCCAGGTAGTTGACCGGCACGGTTTTCAGCTTGGCATCGACGTACTTGCCGAAGTCCTTGGCCTTGATCGCCGCCAGCTGCGTTTCCGGCGCGTTGAACTCGCCTTCGCCGGTCGCCTTGGCCACCACGCCCTTGACGGTGGTAAACGCGGTCCAGGAGCCGGTGCCGTCGGCGCCATGGTCGCGCCCCTTGATGTTGCCGTAGGTAACGCGCAGCGTCGAGTTGGCGTCAGGGTAGACCGCGCGGCCCTTGCTCTGCATGTAGGCAATCTTGGCCTTCATGTAATTGGCGTAGGCTTGCTGGATCTTGCCGCCGAGTTCTTCGTCTTCGGCTTCGGCTTTCATGCCGGCGTCGTACATCGCGACCGCGGCCTTGACGAAGCTGTCGCTGCTGCCCTTGAACGCGTCCGTCTTCTGGTCCAGCAGCGCGGCGCGCTCGGCGCCGTTGGCCAGCTTGGAGCCGGCGTACAGGGTGTCGAGGATGCCCTTCAGTTCGGCCTGGCTGATGCCGTCATGGATGCCCATCGCGCTGTCGAAGCTGGCGTTGCGCTGGTCTTTCGGCTGCGCGGCGTACTTGGACAGGCTGTTCAGCACCAGCGCCTTGTCGACCTTTTCATCGTAGGTCTTGTCGACGCCGGCGAAGGAATTCTTCAGGCGGGTCAGGTCGCGCTCCTGGAAGCCCGCCTTGCGCTCGGCGTTGGCCTTGGTGTTTTCATTGGCCAGGCGGTAGGCGATTTTCGCCACGTTGAGCAGGCGCGGCGACGACGATGCCAGGTAATAGTCGCGCTTGGCTTCGGCGTCGCGCTGGGCAATCAGCTGTTCGATCCGCTCGACGTCGGCGGCGAACTGTTTCTGGCGCGCCGGGTTGCTGTTGATCCAGGCTTTCAGTTCAGCGTGTTCGCGGGTCTTGCGCTCGAGGAAGTCGCTGCCTTCGTAGCTGGTCAGCATGCCCTTGCGGTTCTTGTAGTAATTGTTGATGCCGGCGACCTGGCCGGCATACTTCAGGCGTGCGCCGTCGTTGCCCTTGGTCTCGCGCTCGATGATGGCCAGCGATTCGGCCGACGTCTTGATGAACGCAGGATAGGTCCAGCCGAAGGTGGTCGCCACTTCGGACGGCAGGCGGTGCCGGTTGGTGCGGCCGGGATAGCCCAGCGCCATGATGAAGTCGCCTTCCTTGACGCCTTCCTTGGCGATTTTCAGGAACGACTTCGGCTGGTACGGCACGTTGTCCTTGGAGAAGTCGGCAGCCTTGCCGTCCTTGCTGACATAGGCGCGGTAGAAGCCGTAGTCGCCCGTGTGGCGCGGCCACATCCAGTTGTCGGTGTCGCCGCCGAACTTGCCCACGCCGGCCGGTGGCGCGTGCACCAGGCGCACGTCGCGAATTTCCAGTTGCTTGATCAGGTAGAACTCCAGGCCGCCGTAGTAGCTGGCCACGGTGCAGCGGTGGCCGGCGTCTTTTTCGCATTCGGCGACCATGCCCTTCATGGCTTTTTCCATCGCGTCGGAGCGCGCCTTGCCGGACAGCTTGTCGATCTCGGCGGTGACGATCTTGCTGCTGACGTTGCTCACGTCCTTGGTCACGAAGATGCGGCTGCCCGGCGAGGCCGGCAGTTCATCGGCGTAGGTCTTGGCCAGGAAGCCATTGGCCAGCAGGTCGCGCTCGGGCGTCGAGTTGGCCGCCACGCTGGAATACACGCAGTGGTGGTTGGTGGCGACCAGGCCCATCGGCGAGACGAAGGAAGCCGAGCATCCGCCCAGGCTGACGATCGCGTTCATCGGAAATTCGGTCAGCTTGGTCAGCGTGGCCGGGTCGAGTTTGAGGCCGGCTGCCTTGAGCTGCTTGGCTACTTGTGGCAGCTGTTGCGGCATCCACATGCCTTCGTCGGCATGGGCGGCGGCGCTGCTGAGGATAGCCAGCGTGAGGAGTGTCTTTTTCATTCGCGTTTGTCTCTTTTTTTGGTGATCGGATGCGCTTTTTGGGCGCCCTAGAGTATCCGCACCGCCCATATTTTAGTCAACCGGATTTTCGGTTAAACAACAGCGCACGAGCGCACATCGCGTATGTATATGTATGTCAGAGCTGGTCGCCGACGAAGGACGCCAGGTGGCTGTAGGCTTTTTCGAGCAGCGGACGGTCCAGCCACTGCGCGTAGCTGATGGGGCGCGCCTTGTTCCAGTCCTGGTCGAACAGCGCCACTTGCGCCTTGGCGAAATCGGCATCGATGACGTTCAGGTTCGCTTCGTCGTTGAGCGTGAACGAGCGGTTGTCGAAATTGGTCGAGCCGACCGACACCATCAGTGCATCGACCACCAGCGCCTTGACGTGGTACATGGTGGGCTGGTATTCGGCGATGCCGATGCCGGCCTTGAGCAGCTCGCCCCAGCGCGCGCGCGAGGCGGCCCGCACCAGGTCCGAATCGATGTCGGCGCCGGGCGTGATGATGCGGATCTTGACGCCGCGTTTGGCGGCCGCGACCAGCGCCTTGATGCTCAGCTCATCGGGCACGAAGTAAGAGCTCGACAGGTCGATGCTGGTCCGGGCGGCCGTGATCGACATCAAGTACATCAACAGCATGCTCTCGCTGCCGCCGCCGGGCGAGCTGCTGAACATCTGCGCCGCCTGCGCGCCCCTGGCGGCCAGCGCCGGGAAGTAGGCGGGGCCGTCGAGCACGACGCCGGTGGCCTTGGTCCAGTTGTCGTTGAACACGGCCTGCATCTGGCCTACCACCGGGCCTTCGATGCGGAAATGGCTGTCGCGCCAATGCTGCGCGTCTTGCGCATCGCCGCGCCACTGGTCGGCGATGCCGACCCCGCCGGTAAAGCCGATCTTGCCGTCCACCACCAGGACCTTGCGGTGGGTCCGGTTGTTTAGTTTGGTAAATTTCCACCACACGGGCTTGTGGAAGCGCTCCAGCTGGACGCCCGCGTCCTTCATCGATTGCATCGCGGCGGCGTCCATCTTCATGCTGCCGATAAAGTCGAGCAGCACGTGCACCTTGACGCCGGCGCGCGCGCGTTCGGCCAGCGCGTCGGAGAATTCCTTGCCGATGGTTTCGGACCAGTAGATATAGGTTTCGAAGGTGATCGTGTGCTCGGCGCCACGGATCGCCTTGAGCATGGACGGGAAGATCTGGTCGCCGTTGCGCAGCACGACGACCTGGTTGCCGTCCAGGATGGGCGGGCCCAGCAGTACGCTCATCGAGCGCCGGAATTGCGGGTCGTCGATGCTGTAGAGGCGCTGCAGCTGGCGCTCGATGCGCTTTTCGCCGGGCTTGATATTGAAGGTCAGGAATACGGCCAGCAGCGTCAGTGCGCAGCTGGTCATGGCAATGGAAGAAGGTTTCATGCGGTTCTCGGTAGCCGGGCGAAAAAAAACCAACGCACTCGGCGTTGGTTAGCGGGTTGCGCCATCTTAGCGCGCTTTGCCGCGCCGTAGCAGATTGACGATCGCCAACAGAATCACGGCGCCCAGGAAGGACACCAGCAGCGACGTCACGCTGAAATCGTCGGAGTTGATGGTGCCGGTGCCGAACAGCGGCGACAGCAGCCAGCCGCCGAGGAAGGCGCCGACGATGCCGACCACCACGTTCAAGATCATGCCTTGTTCGGCGTCCGTTTTCATGACCAGGCTGGCCAGCCAACCCAAGATACCACCGACCACAATCCAGATGATAAATAACATGTTCAATCCTCCCGTGAGTTAGAAAACATACGCCAGGGCCGTGCGCTTATGGCTGGGCCGCGTAAAAAGAATACGGTCAGCTTCCTGCATGGTCGGTGCGTCAACGAACGTAGTGGGGCATTGGCTTGCTTTGCTTTTTGGTGCCGCCTGGAATGTCGGACGCAGCGTGAGGCAGCGCACGGAAATAGGACCCCTGCCGCCTTATCGTGGCGTCGCTGGCAAACACTTCCCCCTATCACCGCGATTTCCGCACAAACTCGAAAGGAACTGCAATGAACAATGACCAGACTGAGAATGAAAAAGATCCCCGCATGGTAACGGGCCTGTTTCGCGACCGCGCCAGCGCCGAGCGCGCCTATGACGCCGTCGCCGAGCTGGGCTACGGCAAGGACGACGTCAGCTTGATGATGTCGAACGACACCCGCCGCACGCACTTCGGCGATGTCACGACCGAACTTGGGAGCAAGGCTGCCGAAGGGGCCGGCATCGGCGCCGGCATCGGTGGCACCATCGGCGCCGTCCTGGCGGGCGTGGCCGCGGTCGGCACCACCCTGGTGTTGCCTGGCCTGGGCCTGGTGGTGGCCGGTCCGCTGGCGGCCGCACTGGCCGGGGCCGGGGCCGGCGGCGTGGCCGGCGGCCTGGTCGGTGCGCTGGTGGGCGCCGGCATTCCCGAGGAGCGCGTCAAGCACTACGAAGAAGGCATCAAGGACGGCGGTATCCTGATGGGCGTCAAGCCGCGCAGTGAGCAGGACGCCGCCGACATCGAGCGCAGCTGGACCGACAACCGCGGCGAGCACATCATCGGCACCGGCGTCGGCGCGGCCGGCGGCGCGCTGACCGGTGCGGCCATCGGTTCGACGGTCGGCCCGGTCGGCACGGTTGCCGGCGCGGCCATCGGTGGCATCACGGGCGGCCTGGCCGGCAAGGGCATGGGCGAAGTGCTCAATCCGAAGAAGGGTGACGACCTGCCGGAACACCATTTCGCCAAGGGTGTCGGGGCCGGCGGCGGCGCGGCGCTGGGCGCGACGGCCGGTGCCGTGGGCGGTCCGCTCGGCATGGCGGCCGGCGCCGCGGTTGGCGCACTGGCCGGCGGCATGGCCGGCAAGGCAACCGGCGCGCTGGTCAATCCCGAGCAGGAGTCGGCCTACTGGCACGAATCGTTCCAGTCGGCGCCCTACTATTCGGCCGGCTATACTTACGATGACTATGGCCCCGCCTATGAACTGGGCTACACCAGCCGTGCCCATCATATGTACGACAGCTTCGAGGCCGTCGAGAACGACCTCGCTAGCGACTGGGACAGTGTCAAGGGCAAGTCGCGCCTGAGCTGGCAGCAAGCCAGGTCAGCGTCGCGCGCGGCCTGGGACAAGGTCGGCCGTGGCGCCTGACCGGGCGGACCTGCAGGCGTAAAAAAGCCCCCGTCGGCTGGAGCGCTGCTGTGCGCTCGGGCCGGCGGGGGCTTACGCTCGCGGTGATTTAGTTCTTGAGCGCTTCGACCTGGATCGCCAGTTTGACTTCCGGCGAGAACATCGGCAAGCCCTTGGTCACGCCGAAGTCGCCGCGGTTGAACGTGGCCGACGCGTCGGCGCCGCAGACTTCCTTCTTGTATACCGGATGCATGACGCACTTGAACTTGTTGATCGTCAGCGTCACCGGCTTGGTCACGCCGTGCAAGGTCAGTTCGCCGTCGATCGAGGTCGGCACGTCGCCGGTGTAGGTGATCGTTTTCGATTTGTAGATCACCTTCGGATACTTGGTGACGTCGAAAATATCTTCCTTTTTCGCGTGCGTGTTCATCGCGTCCAGGCCGAAGTCGATCGAGTCGGCATCGATCAGGATGTCGAGCGCGCCGGTCTTGCCCGCGCGGTCGAGCGTGATGGTGCCGCTGGTCTTCTTGTACTTGCCGCGCCAGACCGACAGGCCCATGTGGTCGGCCTCGAAGCTCGGGTAGGTGTGGTTCGGGTCGATGGTATAGGTATCGACGGCGGCGAAGGCGGTGGCGGCGATGCCGGACGCCAGCAGCGCGATGATCAGTTGCTTCAATTTCATGTGGATCCCTGTTCTGTTGGTGGGTTGTTATCCCGCTGTGACGCGGAATTTGATGAGGACGTCGTCGGCAACCATGCTGGTGTCCTTCCATTCGCCTTCGCCGATGTTGTAGGTCAGCCGCTTGATCGGCAGCGTGCCTTCGAACACCTGTTTGCCGGCCTCGCTCTTGACGGTCAGCGCAAAACTGACGTCGGTGCTCTTGCCCTTGATCGTCAGCTTGCCGCTGACATTCAGCTTGCCGGCGGCGGCCGGCTTGATCGAGGACGAGACAAAGGTCGCCTTGGGGAACTGGGCCGCATTGAACCAGTCCTTCTTGGCCACTTCCTTGTTCATGTCGGCGTCGCCCACGTCCAGGCTGGCCGTGTCGATCTCGACGCTGGCCTTGGCCAGTTCGGGCTTGGCGGCGTCGTAGTCGATCGCCGCGCTGAATTTCTTGAACGCCGATTCGACCGGCACGTTCATCTGCTTGAAGACGGCCGAGACGGAACTCTTGGCCGGGTCGGTCTTGAGCGGCGCCGCCGTGGCGGCCAGGGCCACGCCGAGCAGGGCGGCGGTCAGGGTGGAGCGGGTGCGTAGCATGGTGTTCTCCGATCAGGAAAGGGTGGAGCGCGACGGCAGCATGCGCCTGACGATGCCGTCGCGGTCGATGAACTGGTGTTTCACGGCCGCCGCCACGTGCAGGGCGACGGTCGCGGCCAAGGTCATATTGAGCCAGAAATGCACTTCCTTGAGCACCGGCTTGAGCGCCTCGTTCTTGGCGATCAGGACCGGCAGTTCGAGCACGCCGAAATACACCACCGGAAAGCCGGCCGCGAGCGTGTAGAAATAGCCGGACAGCGGCACCGCGAACATCAGCACATACAGCAGGCCGTGCAGGGCGTTGGCCGAACTCTTTTGCCAGCCCGGCATGCTGGCGGGGTAGGCCGGCGCCTTGTGGGTCAAACGCCACAGCAGGCGCAGACAGGCCAGCGCCAGGATCGTGACCCCGGCCCATTTGTGCCAGGAGTAATACTTGAGCTTGGTCGGGCTCAGCGTCATGTCCGTCATCACCAGGCCCATGGTGAACGAGCCAATGATCATCAGGGCGATCAGCCAGTGGAAAAAGATTGCTATATTGGTATACCGCTGCTGCATGTTGCCCCCTGAAATTAGTACGTGTTAGGACTAATATACCAAAAAAACCGCATTTGCGCTTGGCGGCAAGATTACCACGCACGCGTAGCGAAGGTTGAGCCCGGGCTATTGTAAAATCGGACAGGTGGTGGTTTGATGATTGGCGGGCGCCGCCGCGCACCGCCTCTTCTTGCAAGGGGATTTGATGAGACTGACATTCTTGCGCATGGCCGCGCTGCTCGCTTTGCCGGCGGCGACGGCCGCCGCCGCCCAGCTCCCCGACCTGGCCGACCTGTCGATCGAAGAACTGGCCAATCTCCAGATCACGTCGGTGTCGCGCAAGCCCGAGGCGCTGGCCGGGGCCGCCGCCTCGGTGTTCGTCATCACCAGCGAGGATATCCGCCGCTCCGGCGCCACCAGTATGGCCGAAGTGCTGCGCCTGGCGCCCAACCTGCAGGTCGGCGCGGTGAGCAATGGATCGTATGCGATCAGCGCGCGCGGCCTCAACGGCAGCGGCAATAGCGGGCCCAACAAACTGCAAGTGCTGATCGACGGCCGCTCGGTGTATGCGCCGCTGTTCTCCGGCGTGTTCTGGGACGCCCAGGACCTGATGCTCGAAGAAATCGCCCGCATCGAAGTCATTAGCGGCCCGGGCGGCACGCTGTGGGGCGTCAATGCCGTCAACGGCGTCATCAACATTACGACGCGCGCCGCGGCCGACAGCGGCGCCAGCCTGGCCGTGCTGTCGGCTGGCACGCGCGGCACCGACAGCGCGTTCCGCCAGGGCGGCGTGCTGGCCGGCGGCCATTGGCGGGTGTACGGCAAATACCTGGACCAGCGCCATACCGAAACGGCAAGCGGCGCCCTGGTCGACGATGCGCGCCACCAGGCCCAGGTCGGCTTTCGCGCCGACTGGACGCGCGGCGAGCACCAGTTCAGCATCAATGGCAATGCCTATCGCGGCGACGCGCAGCAGCCCGCCCCGGGCGCGGTCCAGACCGGCGCCGCGATCGTGCTGGGGCCGGTCGCCACCACCGGCGTGAACCTGACCGGGCAATGGACCTATCAGCTCGGCGCCGGCGCCAGCCTGAGCCTGCAGGCCTATCTGGATCACACCAGCCGCGACGTGCAGCCGGCCTTCGCCGAGTCGCTCGACATCGCCGACCTGCAGATCCAGCACGGGCTGGCGGCGCTGGGCGCGCACACGCTGGTGTGGGGTGCAAACTACCGCAGCACGCGCGACGACGTGCGCAACAGCGCCTTCCTGGCCTTCCTGCCGGCCAGGGTCAACCAGCACTGGGCCAGCGTGTATGCCCAGGACGAGATCGCGTTGCGCCCGGACCTGCGCCTGATCGCCGGCGCGCGGGTCGAGCACAATCCCTACACCGGCTCGGAACTGCTGCCGACCTTGCGCCTGGCCTGGACGGCGGCGCCGGCGCACACGCTGTGGGCCAGCGCCAGCCGCACGGTGCGCGCGCCGTCGCGGCTCGATGCCGACGCCTTCATTCCGGGCGTGCCGCCGTATATCCTGCGCGGCGGCCCGGTGATCCGCTCCGAAGTGGCGACCGTGTTCGAGCTTGGCTACCGCGGCCAGCCGCTGCCGAAGCTGTCGTATGCGATGACGGCCTTCTACAACAACTACGACCATTTGCGCACGCAGGAGGTCGATCCGACCCAGACCTTCATTACCTTCGGCAACCTGATGGAAGGCCACGCCAGCGGACTCGAACTGTGGGGCAATTACCAGGCCACGCCGGCCTGGCGTCTGTCGGCCGGGCTGCTGGCGCTGCATGAATCGCTGCGGCTGAAGGCGGGCAGCAACGATGCCGACGGTCCCGGCATCACGGGGAAAAATCCGTCGCACACGGCGCAGCTGCGTTCGACCTTCAACCTGGCCGACGACAAGGAGTTCGATGTGGCGTTGCGCAAGGTAGCGGCGCTGTCCAATCCGGACGTGCCGGGGTACACGGCGATCGATGCGCGCTTCGGCTGGCGCTTGCGCAAGGGCGTGGAAGCGTCGGTGAGCGGGCAGAATTTGAATGGCAGCCACGGCGAATACGGGCCGCTGGCGAGCCGCACCGAGGTCGGGCGGTCGCTGGGCGTCAAGCTGGTCTGGCAGAATTGAAGAGGGCGCTGTCGGCGGTCGTGCTGGCGGCCCTCAGATCTGGCGTCAGATTCGATCCACAACTAGCACTTGCAAAGACGTGAAGAACACAGTATCTGCGAACGGGAAACGCATGCGTTTCCCGTTCGCGAGGACGACATTAATCATGTTTGTTAAATCGATGAGCTTGCGATTTCTGCATAGCCATAAAAAAACCCGCGCGAGGCGGGTTTTTTTATCCGTTCACGCGGGTCAGATCGCGCGTGCCAGCTGCTCGGCGATGCCCAGGTAGTTGGCCGGCGTCATGGCCAGCAGCAGGTCCTTGGCCTCTTGCGGTATCGCCAGCGTGGTGACGAATTCGCGCAGTGCATCTTTCGAAATCCCTTTGCCGCGCGTCAGTTCCTTGAGCTGCTCGTACGGGTTCTCGATGCCGTAGCGGCGCATCACCGTCTGCACCGGCTCGGCCAGCACTTCCCAGTTCGCGTCCAGATCTTGCTCGAGGCGCGCGCGGTTCACTTCCAGCTTGTTCAAGCCGCGCAGGCAGCTGTCGTAGGCCAGCAGCGCGTAGCCGAAGCCGACTCCGATGTTGCGCAGCACGGTCGAATCGGTCAGGTCGCGCTGCATGCGCGACACCGGCAGCTTTTCCGACATGTGCTTGAGCACGGCATTGGCCAGGCCCAGGTTGCCTTCGGAATTTTCGAAGTCGATCGGGTTGACCTTGTGCGGCATGGTCGATGAACCGATCTCGCCCGCCTTGGTGGTCTGCTTGAAGTAGCCGAGCGAGATGTAGGCCCAGATGTCGCGGTTCAGGTCGAGCAGGATGGTGTTGGTGCGCGCGATCGCGTCGAACAGTTCGGCCATGTAGTCGTGCGGTTCGATCTGGATCGTGTACGGATTGAAGGTCAGGCCGAGCCGCTGCTCGATGACGTTCTTCGAGAAGCCGGCCCAGTCGAAGCCAGGGTAGGCCGACAGGTGGGCATTGTAGTTGCCGACCGCGCCGTTCATCTTGGCCAGGATTTCGACCGCGGCGATGCGCTCGATGGCGCGCTTGAGGCGCGCGACGACGTTGGCCATTTCCTTGCCCAGCGTGGTCGGGCTGGCGGTCTGGCCATGGGTGCGCGAGAGCATCGGCACGGCCGCATTGTCGTGCGCGATCTGGGTCAGCTTGGCAACCAGGCCTTGCAGCGCCGGCACCATCACGCCGTCGCGCGCGGCCTTGAGCATCATGCCGTGCGAGGTGTTGTTGATGTCTTCCGAGGTGCAGGCAAAGTGGATGAATTCAGTCGCTGCGACCAGTTCCGGCACGTCCTTGACCTGTTCCTTGAGCCAGTATTCGACTGCCTTGACGTCGTGGTTGGTGACCGCTTCGATGGCCTTGATGCGGGCCGCGTCGGTTTCGGTGAAGTCGGCCGCCATGCGTTCGAGCAGTGCGCTCGCTTCGGGCGAGAACGGCTTGATCTCGGCGAAACCGGCTTGCGACAGCGCCAGCAGCCAGGAAATCTCGACTTTCACGCGGTGGTGCATGAAACCGGCTTCGGACAGGATGGGACGCAGCTTGTCGGTCTTGGCAGCGTAGCGGCCGTCCAGCGGGGACAGGGCCGACAGCGTCGAATAAGGAGTGGTAGAGGTCATGGGAAGGGGCGCTTTTCGAGATGGGGAGACGGTGGCGTGCAGCTGGCTAAGACCGTAATTTTACCACTGGCAGCAATGTCAAGCTGATGTGGCGCCCGCACCGCAGCCACCTTGTTGCCCTCCATCGGCGCCAAGGCCGATGTTATACTAGGTGCCAATCCTTCATTCTAAGCATCTATGAAACTCATCGGTTCCCTGGCCAGTCCGTATGTCCGCAAGGTTCGTGTCGTCCTGGCCGAGAAAAAGCTCGATTACGTGTACGAGCTCGAAGACGTCTGGACCGCCGAAACCCGTATCCATATGTCGAATCCACTGGGCAAGGTTCCTTGCCTGATCATGGAAGACGGCAGCAGCATGTACGACTCGCGCGTGATTGCCGAATACCTCGACACGCTCACGCCGGTGTGCAAGCTGTTGCCGCCGAACGGGCGCGACCGCGCCGACGTCAAGGTCTGGGAAGCGCTGGCCGACGGCGTGCTCGACGCCGCCGTGCTGGTGCGCCTTGAAAAAACCCTGCGTCCCGAAGCCCAGCAAAGCACCGCCTGGATCGACCGCCAGATGGTCAAGGTGCATGCCGGCCTGGGCACGATGTCGGCCAACCTGCGTGAATCGCCTTTCTGCAAGGGCAACCATTACACGCTGGCCGACGTGGCCGTCGGCTGCACGCTGGGCTGGCTCGATTTCCGTTTCCCGCAGATCGACTGGCGCGCCGACTATGCCAACCTGGCCAAGCTGTTCGACAAGCTGTCCGAGCGGCCTTCGTTCAAAGACACGCTGCCCCAGTAGTGGCTACGGCGCCGAAGAACCAGCAGGTCGGCGGCGCTTCCCCGAAGCGCGTACAGATGGCGGACATTGCCCGCATCGCCGGCGTGTCCAAGGCCACCGTGTCGCGCGCGCTCAACCGCAGCGTGCTGGTCAACCAGGAAACGCGCGAGCGCATCGTGGCGCTGGCCAGTTCGCTCAACTACACGATCAATATCGGCGCCCAGAACCTGCGCCTGAAGCAGAACCGCACGGTGGGCGTGGTGGTGCCGTTCGACTCCGAAACGCGCCAGCACCTGAGCGATCCATTTTTCCTCAGCATGCTCGGCGCGCTGGCCGATGCGCTGACCGCGCGCGGCTACGACATGCTGCTCTCGCGCATCGATGCCGAACAGATCGACTGCGCGGCCCAGCCCTTCGACACCGGGCGCGTGATCGGCATCATCCTGATCGGCCAGTGGCGCCAGCATGAACAGCTGAACCAGCTGGCCGCGCGCCACGTGCCGATCGTGGTGTGGGGCGCGCAACTGCCGCAGCAGCTGTACACCACGGTGGGCGGCGACAATGTCAGCGGCGGCATGCTGGCGACCGCGCACCTGATCGAGCAGGGCCGCCGGCGTATCGCTTTTTTCGGCGACATCAACCTGCCCGAAGTGGCACAGCGTTACCGCGGTTATTGCAACGCGCTGGCCGCGCACGCGCTGGCGGTCGATCCGCAACTGCGCGTGTCGGTCTCGTTCATTCCTGAAGGCGGCACCCAGGCAGTGCAGGAGCTGGCGCGGCGCGGGGTCGCCTACGACGCGATTTTCGCCTGCAGCGACCTGCTGGCCATGACCGCGATTAACACGCTGCGCGACGCCGGCCGGCACGTGCCGGCGGACGTGGCGGTGGTCGGCTATGACGACATCGCCCTGGCCGCGTATTATCATCCTGCGCTGAGCACGATCCGCCAGCCGGTGCGCGCGGCCGGCGAAGCGCTGGTCGGCGCGCTGCTGGAACTGGTCGACGGCCGCGCCGTGGCGTCGGCCCAGCTCCCCACTGAACTGATCGTGCGCGCCACCGCGCCATTGAAGGAACTGCCATGACAACCGTGCTGTTCGGCGAAGCGCTGGTCGACGATTTCGGCACCGAACAAGTGGTCGGCGGCGCGCCCTTCAACGTCGCGCGCCACCTGGCCGCATTCATGTCGCCGCAGCTGCTGATCACCTGCATCGGCAACGACAAGAACGGCGCCATCGTGCACGCTGAATTCGAGCGCTTCGCCATGTCCGAAGCCGGCCTGCAGGTCGACAAGATGGAAGAGACCGGCCGCGTCGTGGTCGAGCGCAACGCCAAGGGCCACCGCTTCGTGATCCTGCCCGGCCAGGCCTATGATTTCATCAATCCCGAACAGGCGCTGGCCGCGTTCGAGTCGGTCGATCCGAGCGCGATCTACTTCGGCACGCTGGCCCAGCGCTGCCCGCGCTCGCGCGACACGCTGCATGCGCTGCTCGAGGCGAGCAACGCCACCCGCTACCTCGACCTGAACCTGCGCGACGGCCAGTATGACGAGCGCTGCGTGTTCCACTCGCTGCACGCGGCCGACATCGCCAAGGTCAACGAGGAAGAATTGCAGGCGCTGTTCGGCTGGTACTTCGGCATCGCGCCGTCGGCGCCGGCCCTGAGCAGCGACGAAGTGCGGGCCGCCTGCGCGGCGCTGGTGCAAATGTTTTCGCTGGAAGGGCTGATCGTCACGCTGGGCCATCGCGGCTCGGTGTATTTCGGCGCCGATGGCGGCGTCGTGGTCCACCGCGACAACCCGGCGCCGCCGTTCGTGATCGATACGGTGGGGGCGGGCGACGCGTTTTCGGCGATCTTTTTGCTGGGCCGCATGCGCGGATGGGCGCTGGAATTGACGCTGGCGCGCGCCAACGAATTTGCCGCCGCCATCTGCGCGATCCCGGGCGCCGTGCCGCGCGACCTGGGCTTCTACGACAAATGGGCGGCGCGCTGGCGCGCCGCTTGAAAGCGACTTAGTCGGCCGACGCCATCTGCGATTGCAGGTAGTTCTGGATGCCGACCTTGACGATCAGGTCGAGCTGGGTTTCGAGCCAGTCGATATGCTCTTCGGTGTCTTCGAGGATGGCCAGCAGCAGGTCGCGCGACACGTAGTCGGTGGCCAGTTCGGCGGCGGCGATGCCTTCCTTGACGGTGACCTGGGCGCCCTGTTCCAGCTTGAGGTCGCATTCAAGGCATTCCTGGGTCGACTCGCCGATCAGCAGCTTGTGCAGCGCCTGCAGGTTGGGCAAGCCGTCGAGCATCAGGATGCGGTCGATCAGCTTGTCGGCGTGCTTCATCTCGCCGATCGATTCTTCGTATTCCTTCTTGGCCAGCTTCTCCAGGCCCCAATGGCGGTACATGCGCGCGTGCAAGAAGTATTGATTGATCGCGGAGAGCTCGTTGGTCAGCTGCGCATTGAGCAGCCGGATGACATTCTTGTCGCCCTTCATGGGATTCTTTCAAAAGTGGGGAGATGGAGACATGATAACAAATCCGGCTGGCGCAGACGGATGAGTTTGTCCGGTGTGGCGTGCCCGCGCGCTGGCGGCGCGCCTTAGCTGGTCAGCTGGAAATTGAGCGGCAACAGCACGTAGACGGGCACGGCGCGGCCGTCTTCCAGGTGCGGTTTGAACAGCACGCGCAGCCCGGCCTGGCGCCCGGCTTCGTCGAGGCGGCTGAAGCCGGACGAGGTTTGCACCTGCACCTGGTCGGGCTTGCCGTTTTCGCTGATCAGGATGCGCAGCACCACTTTGCCCTGTTCGCCCATGCGTTTCGACATGGCCGGGTACACGGTTTGCGGCGGCAGGATGAATTCGATGGCGCCGCTGGCGATGGTTTTCGGTCCGCTCGGGCCGGGCGCCGGGACCGGACTGGCAACGAAGGCCGGGGCCGGCGCTTTCTCGGCCGGCGGCGGGGCCTGGGTCACGCTGATGGTGTTCGGCGGCGGCGCCAGCTGGACTTCCGGCATCGGCACCGACGGCAGCACCAGCGGCCTGAGCTGGGCCAGCACCACGGTCTTGGGCGGGGCCGGCGGCGGCGCTTTTTCTTCCGGCGGCGGCGCGACGAAGGTCACCAGCACCGCTTGCGGGATGGCCGCATCGACCATGCGGCTCATCAGGCCGCTATAAATGAAGTAGATCAGCACGGCGTGCGCGGCCAGCACCATGGCCAGCGGGCCGAACTTGGCGCGCAGCTTCTCGATCGACGTGACGCGCAGGTCAGGGCCGCAGGAGAAGGTCATCGCGCTCATGGGATTCAGGCCGCCTGGGCCGAGCGGAAGGACAGCTCGGTCACGACGATCTTGGTGTCCAGGTGGTCGTTCAGCACTTGCCGGGCGCAGCTGGCGCACTTGCCGCAGCAGGTCGCCACGCCCAGGTCGCGCCGCAACTCGCCCATCGACGACAGGCCCAGGTCGACCGCCTGGCGGATTTCACGGTCGGAGATGTTATTGCAGACACAGACAATCATTGATGCACCTTCCCGCTTTCTTTGTGTGGCGTCAGCGTGTTACCGCCGCTTGGTCTATAATGAGAATCATTCTCACTTCGATTCCTATTTTGTCGGAACTCGACGACGAATGCAAGCAATTTAAGCATAAGCTGAATAGAAATAGTTCGCATTTGCGTTTATGATGCTAATATCCAACGTGAAACAAGAATCTCCACGCGACTGAAGCGACTTTTATGACCCAAGCTCCTCTCCTTATTACGCTGGACTCGCTGATGGCGGGCCAGAGCGGCACCGTGATCCACCTCGCCCCTGCGTCGCAGGTCGATGCGGGCGTGGATGTGGCGCGCCGCCTGATGGAGCTCGGTTTCGTCCCGGGCGAGCGGATCCGCGTGCTCAAGCGCGGCATGCCGGGCGGCGACCCGATCGCGGTCAAGGTCGGGCATTCCACCTTCGCGCTGCGCCGTTTCGAGGCCGCCCTGATCTCGATCAAGCCGGAATAGTCGCATGAGTACCCCGATGCCGAGCCAAGCCGCGGACCACACGCCGCTGATCGCCTTGCTGGGCAACCCCAATTGCGGCAAGACGGCGCTGTTCAACCGCCTGACCGGCGCGCGCCAGAAGGTCGCCAACTACGCCGGCGTGACCATCGAACGCAAGGAAGGCAGCTTCACGTCGCCGGCCGGGCGCCCGTTCCGCGTGCTCGACCTGCCGGGCGCCTACAGCCTGTCCGCCACCACCCCCGATGAAGCGATCACGCGCGACGTGGTGGCCGGCCTGCGCGCCGGCGAACAGGCGCCCGACCTGGTCGTGTGCGTGGTCAGCGCCACCAACTTGCGCCTGAACCTGCGCCTGGTGCTCGAGATCAAGCGCCTCGGCCTGCCGATGGTGCTGGCGCTGAACATGGTCGATGTCGCCAAAAAGCGCGGCATCGCGATCGACGTCGCCCAGCTCGAACGCGAACTGGGCATGCCGGTCATCGAAACGGTGGCGGTCCAGAGCGGCGGCGAAAAAGCCCTGCTGGCCGCGCTCGACCTGCTGCCGCGCGTGGCGCCGGCCAAGGCGCTGCCGCTGTCGGCGATCGACGCGGTGCCGGTCGAAGAGACCCAGCGCCAGGTGCGCCGCATCCTCGACGCCTGCACCAGCCACGAACACGACACCGGCAACCTGACCGAGCAGATCGACCATATCGTGCTCCATCCGGTGGTCGGCCCGCTGCTGCTGGCCGCCATCATGTTTTTGGTGTTCCAGGCCGTGTTCAGCTGGGCCAAGCTGCCGATGGACATGATCACCGCGGCCGTGCAGTCGTGCGGCGCCTGGCTGGGAACCCACATGGCCGACGGCCTGTTGCGCAGCCTGCTGGTCGAGGGCATCCTCGGCGGCGTCGGCAGCGTGCTGGTGTTCCTGCCGCAGATCCTGATCCTGTTCTTCTTTATCCTGGTGCTGGAAGACTGCGGCTACCTGCCGCGCGCCGCCTTCCTGCTGGACCGCATGATGGGCGGAGTCGGGCTGTCGGGCCGCGCCTTCATTCCGCTGCTGTCGTCGTTCGCCTGCGCGATCCCCGGCATCATGGCCGCGCGCACCATCCAGAATCCGCGCGACCGTCTGGTGACGATCATGATCGCGCCGTTGATGACGTGTTCGGCGCGCCTGCCCGTGTACGCGCTGATCATCGCCGCCTTCATCCCCGACCGCGAGGTCTACGGCATGGTCAGCCTGCAGGGCCTGGTGCTGTTCGTGCTGTACTTTGCGGGTATCGCGTCGGCGATGGCGGTGGCCTGGATCCTCAAGCGCACCATGGGCGGCAACCGCAACCAGCCGCTGATGCTCGAACTGCCAAGCTATCACTGGCCGCACCTGCAGAACCTGGCGCTGGGCCTGTGGGAGCGGGCGCGGATATTCCTGTCGCGGGTCGGCACCATCATCCTGACGCTGATGGTGCTGCTGTGGTTTTTGTCGACCTTCCCGGGCGCGCCCGAAGGCGCGACCCACCCGCCGATCTATTACAGCGTGGCCGGCATGCTGGGCCGCGGCCTGGCGGTGATCTTCGCGCCGATCGGTTTCGGCTGGCAGATCTGCATTGCGCTGGTGCCCGGCATGGCCGCGCGCGAAGTGGCGGTCGGCGCGCTCGGCACCGTGTACGCGCTGTCCCAGACCGGTGACGCGCTGGCCACGTCGCTCACGCCGATCATCGCGCAGTCGTGGAGCTTGCCGACCGCGTTGTCGCTGCTGGCCTGGTATGTGTTCGCGCCGCAGTGCATGTCCACGCTGTCGGTCGTCAAGCGCGAAACCAACAGCCTGCGCTATCCGCTGATCATGGCCGGCTACATGTTCGCGCTGGCCTACGCGGCTTCGTTCCTGACCTACCGCATCGCGCTGGCGATGCTGGGGAGCTGACATGATTGAGAACCTGATCGTGGTCCTGATCGTCGGCGCAGCCGCCTGGTATGCGGGAGTGCGCTACCTGCCGGCCAAGTGGCGCGGACAGAAGGCCGCGCCGAAAGCCGGCTGCGGCAGCGGCTGCGACAGCTGCAATGCCTGCGCCACGCCGGCCGCCGAACCGAGCGCACGGCGCGTCATCAAGATTCACGCGGCCAGTCCCAACATCTGAATCAGCGCGCGCGCATCGGCCGGCGCGCGCACTTTGACGTCGTTGTCGAAATAGCAGAACACATCGCGCCCATTCCGCTTTGGCGCCGCATGGGTTGACATCAGGCGCGCGTCGTCCGGCTGCCCGCCTTCGCTCCATGCCGTGATCCGCTGGGCCCAGCGCGCCAGCGCCGCCTTGCCGTAGCCGCTCGCATACAGTTCCTTGTCGCCGTGCAGGCGCAGGTACATGTAGTCGGCCGTCACATCCTCGAACGACGGCCATTTGGGCGTATCGGCTACCACCAGCGCCACCTTGTACTTGCGCAGCAGCGCGATGAAGGCCGGATCGACGAAGCTGTCGTGGCGAATTTCAATGGCGTGCCTGAGCTTGCGCTTGTGGTCCACTTCCAGCGCGACCCGGCCCGCCATGCGCGCTTCGTGCTTGCGCGCCAGCGCCAGGCCCTGCTCGGTATCGTGCGGCAGCAGGCTCAGGAAATGCTCCATGCGGCCGGGATCGAACTGGAAATTGGGCGGAAACTGCCACAGGAAGGGCCCCAGTTTTTCGCGCAGCTTGAATACGCCCGAGGCCAGCACGTTGGCCAGCGGTCCGTCGATCTCGCGCAAGCGCTTGACGTGGGTGATGAAGCGGTTGCCCTTGACGCTGAACACGAAGCCGGGCGGCGTGGCCGCCTACCAGGCGGCGTAGCTGTCGGGCTTTTGCAGCGCATAGAAGGAACCGTTGATTTCGATCGAGGTCACTGCGCGCGACGCATAGTGCAGCTCGGCATCCTGGCGCAGGCCGTCCGGATAGAAGGCCCCGCGCCATGGCTCGTAGCGCCAGCCGGAAATGCCGATATGGATCGCACTCATGCTGCCACTGTAGGCCCTTGCGCGCGCCGCTTCCGTTAAGCCGCGTACGTAGTCACGCAATCATTTCGCATACTTCGCGGAACAGCGAGGCGCGCGTCATCTTGCCGATCTTGGCGGCCAGTTCGGGCCACTCCAGTTCGATTTGCGCCACTACCACGGCCAGCTGGGCCGGGTCGAGCGCCATCAGGGCAGAACGCAGCGTTGCGCGCAGCGGCGCCGGCAAGGGGTCGAAGTCGGCAGCATGCAGCTCGCCCACGTCGTCCGCGGCGCTGTCGTCGGCCGGCTCTTCCAGCGCTGCGCGCACGAAGTCGATATGCAGGTGGTGGGTCAGGCAGTCGAAAATCTCGTCTTCGCGGTAGGGCTTGCAGATGAAATCATCCATGCCGACCGCCATGATCAGCGCGCGCTCGTCCTGGAACGCCGAGGCCGTGACGGCGACGATCTTGACGTCGGCGCCGCCGTCGAGCGCGCGGATCTTGCGCGTCGCTTCGAGGCCGTCCATCACCGGCATGCGCACGTCCATCCAGATCAGGTGCGGGCGCCATGTGCAAAAGGCGTCGATGCCGAGCTGGCCGTTGTGGACCACGCGCACCGCGAAGCCGACCTGCTCGAGCAAGTGCTGCAGCAGCACCCAGTTTTCCAGCTGGTCTTCGACGATCAGGATGCGGCAGGCCGGCTGGCCCGGCGCGATGGCGGTCACGCGGCCGCGCTTGACGTCGGCCCAGCCGGCTTCCCACGCGTCGCCCGGCTGGACCGGCAGTTCGATGCGGAAGCACGAGCCGACCCCGACTTCGCTGCTCAGCGTCAGGTTGCCGCCCATCAGCGCCGCCAGCTTGCTGGTGATGGGCAGCCCCAGGCCGGTGCCTTGCTGGTCGTTGCGGGTGCGCGCCTGGAAGAACGATTCGAAGACCTGGGCCTGGTCTTCGACGCTGATGCCGATGCCGCTGTCGCGCACTTCGAACACCAGCGTCAGGCTGTCCGGCAGCGCCGCCGCCAGCACGGCCACGCGCAAGGAGACGGTGCCGCGTTCGGTGAACTTGATGGCATTGCCGAGCAGGTTGATCAGCATCTGGCGCAGCTTGTTTTCGTCGCACCACACGTACTGCGGCAGGCCGGGGTCGGATTCGACGATGAGCTGCAATTGCTTGACCTCGGCGCGCTGGCGCATCAGGCCGGCGACATCGGCCAGCGTGGTGCCCAGGTTGAAGCAGACCTTCTTCAGCGTCAGCCGCTCGGCCTCGATCTTTGACATATCAAGTACTTCGTTGATCAGGCTGAGCAGGTTTTCGCCGCTGCGGTTGATCAGGTCCAGCGTCGCTTTCTGCGCCTGCGACATATTGGCGTCGTGCCGCAGCAGCGCCGAAAAGCCCAGGATCGCATTGAGCGGCGTGCGCAATTCATGGCTCATGTTCGACAGGAACACGCTCTTCGCACGGCTGGCCGCCACCGCCTCTTCCTTGGCGCTGATCAGTTCGCGGGTGCGCTCGTCGACCAGGTCCTGCAGGTGGCGCCGGTAGTGCAGCAACTCGCTTTCGTTGGCGCTGCGGATCGCCACCTCGCGTTCGAGGTCGGCGGTGCGGCGCGCGACCATGCGCCGCAGCTGCACGATGAAGGCCACCGCCGCCGCCATGGCCAGCAGCAGCGCGCCCAGCGGCCGGTAGTCGACATCGTGCGCATAATGAATGGTCGACCATTTCTGGCGAAAGCCGTCGCGCTCGTTCTTGGGGATCGCCGCCAGCGCCTGATTGAGCATGGGCAGCAGTTCCGGCCAGTCGCTGCGCACGGCCACGCTAAATTCATACTGATAATCGGTCTCGCCAGAAATGTGAATATCGGTGGCGCCCAGGTCGGCCATCTGGTGGGTGCCGGTCAGCAGCTCACCGACATAGGCGTCGACCTGGCCCTTGCGCATGGCCTCGACCGCGGCCCGGAAATTATTCACCGGCACCAGCGTGATGCCCGGCCAGTCATGCCGCAGCTGGGCTTCGATCGAGGTGTTGCCGATGAATGCGCTGCGCTTGCCGGTCAGGCCAGCCATGCCTCCCGCCGGCGGCGACCCGATCGGGCTGAAAATGACGACCGGCGTCTTCAAGTAGGTATCGCTGAAGGACAGGTAGGCACGCCGCTCGGGGGCGGACGCGATCGAGGCGATCAGGTCGATCTCCTTGCGCCGCGCCATGCCCAGCAAGTCCGTCACGCTGTTGCCCTGGACGAACTGCAGGCGCACGCCCAGCATTTCCTCGATGCGGTTCAGGTATTCGATCGAAATGCCGCGCGGCTTGCGGTCTTCGCCCACCGATTCGATCGGCGCGCGCGCACCGTCGTAGCCGACCCGCATCACCGGGTGGCCCTGCAGCCAGGCGCGCTGCGCTTCGCTGAACGCAATATCGCGCTGCACGCTGATCCCGGTCGCCGTGCTGAGCCAGCGCGCACGGATCAGTTCATGCTCGTCGGCGCGGATCGCGGCCAGGCCCTTGTTGAAGATCGCCAATAGCTCGGGCTGGTCGTTGCGCAGCGCGAAGCGCACCGTCGCCGCGTCCGAGTAGTAGTACAGCAAGGCGATCTTGAACCCGCTGCCGGACTCGCTGATTTGGCGCTGGACCACCGGCAGGTCGTCGAAGAAGGCGTCGGCCTCGCCCTTGAGCAGGTGCTGCATGCCGTCCTTGGGGTCGGCCACTTCGACCACGATGCACTCGGGGCAGCGCGCCTGGATCACGGGAATGCGCACGGTATTTTTGACCACCGCCACGCGCTTGCCGGCAAAGTCGCGCAGTTCGCGCGCCAGCGGGTAGCCGGCGCGGGTGGCCATCGCGATCGGAAACTCCAGGTAGGGCGTGGTGAAGTTCAGGCGCAGCTTGCGTTCGGGCCGTTCGCGCGCGCCCATCACGCCGTCGACCTCGTGCGCCATCGCCTTTTTCAGCGCGTCGTTCCAGCTGGAGCCGGCAAAGCGCAGCTTCAGCCCGGTCTTGGCCGCAATCAGGTTGGCGTAATCGATCGAGGCGCCGGCGAACGAGTCGGTGTCGGTGTCGGCGCGGCGGAAGTTCAGCGGCGGATTGGCCTGGTCAACGGCCAGCGTGACCACCGGATGGTCGCGCACCCAGGCCAGTTCGAGCGCCGTCAGCGCCACGCTGGCCTGGGGCGGCTCGGCGGCGCGCACCTGCAGCACGGCCGCGCACAAGGCCAGCGCGCACATCTGCAACAAGGTTCGCACGGCGATCACGCTAGGTTTTCCATTCGACGAGGAGCGCATGGTTGACGATATCGACAAAGGATAGCGGATTCTCACATGCAAGACCAAGCATTATTCGGGGCGACAATTTGCGGTGGCAGTTTGGGGCGATCTTGACTATGCTGTTGCAGGTGATCAAGAGATTCGACGGGAGGGCCGCATGCCTGGTATCGATGCTGGAACGCGATTGCGCACGGCCGCGCTCTGCCTGGCCGCCAGCGGCGCGGCGCACGCGCAGGATGGCGTGACGACCTACGGCGTGCTCGATATGTTCGCGACCCGGATTGCGGCCGATGGCGTACCGGCCGCCGTGCGGCTCGATTCGAGCGGCTTGCTGGCGAGCCGGATCGGCCTGCGCGGTACGCACGCACTTGGCGGCGGCTTGCGCACGGCGTTTGTCATCGAGATCGGCCTGAACCAGGACGACGGCAGCGCGCCCGACGCCAACCGGCTGGCCAACCGCCAGGCCTGGGTCGGGCTGGCCGGGCGCTTCGGGGAAGTGCGGCTCGGGCGCCAGAACACGCCGCAGTTTTATATGAACGGCAAGTACGATGCGTTTACCAGCGCCACCCAGGGCTCGGGCTGGAACAACCTGTTCGGCGCGCCGCCGCGCGTCGACAATGCGATCGCGCTGATCTCGCCCAGTCTCGGCGGGGTCAAGCTGCAGGCCTTGCTGGCGCGCGGCGCCAGCGGCGGTGCGGCGCCGGCGCCGGAGACGGCCAGCAACCAGAACCTGCATTTTGCGGCCGAGTACGAACAAGGGCCGCTGTACCTGGGCGCCAACCATGAACTGATCAAGGCGGCCAGTGCCACGCTCAGCATCCGCCGCTCCAGCGTCGGCGCCTCGTATGCGATGACGCCGCGCTGGACCATGTTCGGCGCGGCTGGCCGCGAACAGCGTCCCGACGGCAGCTTGTCGACCCGGCTGTATTCGCTGTCGGCGCGCTGGCAGTGGCTGCCCGCCACGTCGCTGGCGTTTGGCTGGGCCGGGCTGCAAGACCAGCGCAGCGGCGCCGGGCACGGCGATGCAAGCGAACTGAGCGTGATGGTGCGGCAGGTGCTGTCCAGGCGCACCAGTATCTACAGTGCGCTGTCGCGCCTGTCGCAGGACGGCCAGCGCAACAGCTTTTTCCCGGGCGGCTCGGCCGTGGTGGCGCCCGCCGCGCAGATCCGCTCGCCGCTGCCGGGCGGGCAGATCAGCGGCGTGCAGCTGGGATTGCTGCACAGCTTTTGAATTACTTCGGCACGTCCCACAGCCACGCCTGTGCGACCTTGCCTTTCGAATCGAACAGCAGGAAAAAATCGAAGATGCGCTGTTCGTACTCGACCCGGTACACGTCCTCGCCGGTGTCCCGGTTGACCCGCAGGAACGCGATCGACACCAGCTTGCCCGGCGCCGGTTCGGCGGTGTGCTTGAGCATCGCCGGCATGTTCGACGCGACCTGGGCGGCAAACGCCGGGGTCAGGTCGGACGCGACAAAGACACCAGTGTTGACCGCGTCGGCGTTGCGCCGCAAGGCCGCTTCGCCACCCGGAATCGGGCCGCTACGCGCGCAGTAGCGGGCGATCTTGTCGGCCAGCGCGGCGGCGGCCTCGTCATCAATGCGTGGCGCCGGCCGTTGCACGCCAGGGCGTTCGAGCACCAGCGCATTGACGCGGCCTTTCGGGTCGCGCTGAAAGCGCACCTTGGCGTTGATATCGCGCGAGAAGAACTGGTCCTGGTGCTCGGCATAGAGTTCCAGTTTTTCCTGCCCGTTGACCTGGCTCCACAGGCGGCGGCCATCCCGCGTTATTGTGATGGTCTGGAATTCTTCGAGCTGGAAGGTGCCTTCGTAGGCGAGCAGGCTTGATGGCGACAAACGGATCTCTTGCGGCAGGTCCCCACGCGCGACCATCGGAGTCGGCGCGGCGCCATTCGGCGGCGCCAGTTGCGCCGCGGCCGCCGCCATGCACAGTGCCGTCGCCGCCAGCAGCACGGCGCCGGCCCTGCTCCAGCGTCCCGGCGCGGCGACCATGATGCGGATACGCTGTTCGAGCAGCGAGCGCGATTCGGCCATCGCCGCCACCGCGCCGACATGGCCCGCATGGCGCTGGCCGACGTCGACCAGCGCCGCGCCGTATTGGCGCAGGTCGTGGCCGGCGTGCAGCACGCGGGCATCGCAATCGACTTCGATCGCATGCCGCAGGCGGCGCAACTGCCACCACAGCGGCAGGTTCCACGGCATCAGCACCAGCAGGCACAGGGCCACGCTGAGCAACTGCGGATCGCGCGCGTCGAGGTGCGCTTTTTCGTGCGCCATGACCAGTGCCAGCTGGGCCGGCGGCGCCTCGGTCAGCCACAGGGGCAGCACGATGCGTGAGCGCAGCAGGCCCACCACGGCCGGACCCGCGTCCGTCGTCACATAGACATCGACGCCGCCGATGCGCCGCGCCAGCCAGCGCCGTTTGCGCAGGTGCAGCAGCACGGCGCTGGCAGCGAGCGCCAGCAGCATCGCCGCGGAGACGGCCAGCCAGGCGCGCTTGACCAGCGGGTCGGGGTTGCGCGGCAGGGCGGCGGCCAGCGGCGCTGCCTGTTGCGCGACCCAGGCCGGCGCCGACAGGTGGACGCTGGCCGCGTCGCGCAACACCAGCGGATGGCTGGCATGGCGCGGCGCGAAAATATTCGGCAACTCGATCGAGATCGACGAGATGACCGTCGGCAGCAGCAGCGAGGCGACGATCGCCGTGGCCCAGATCCAGCGCGTGCCGGCGCGCCGCAAACGGGCCGCGCGTTCGGCCGCGAACGCGGCGCCGCTCAGTAGCGTGCTGACCATCACGGCATAGCCGAGCCAGGCCAGCATCACTTGCCTTCCTTGTCGCTGGCAGCGAGCAGCTTGCGCATGCGCGCGATGTCGTCGGCGCCGAGCTTGCGGTCCGAGACCAGGTGGGCGAACAGCAGTTCGGTCGAGCCCTTGAACAGTTTGCTGGTGAGGTGCTGTAGCGCGCTTCTGCGGGCGGCCTGCTGCTCGATGGCGGCGTGGTAGCGATGGCCGCGTCCTTCCTCTTCGTGTCCGACGTAGCCCTTGGTTTCGAGCGTGCGCAGGACGGTCAGGACGGTGGTGTAGGCCAGTTCGTCTTTCAAGTACGCGCGCACTTCGGACACGACCGAAGGGCCGTTATCCCAAAGGATTTGCATCACGTCCGCTTCGCGGTCGGTGAAGGTAATTTGCATGTGGACTCCATCTACTATAAGTTTAGTAGATGGTGGGGCCATATGCTTGATCTGTCAACTATAAGTTTAGTAGATAGATGAAGGATCGCACCCTCAACCCACATCGCCCTTGCGCAGGCGAGGGCGATGTAGGGTGATGCTTATTTCGCGGCTTCGGTCGCGCCCACAACCGGCAGCTCGATCGCGCTCTCCATTCCTGGCGCGTGATAGATCCGCTGCGCCGCTTTGCGATAGTCGCCCGGCTTGGCGTAAAAAATATTCGGCACGAAGGTCTGCGGATTGCGGTCGTACAGCGGGAACCAGCTGGACTGGATCTGCACCATGATCCGGTGGCCCTTGAGGAACACGTGATCGGCGTTCGGCAGCGCGAAGCGGTAGCGCTCGACCTTGTTGGCCGGGATCGCCAGCGCCTTGTCCAGCCCTTGCCGGTAGCGCCCGCGGAAGATGTCCATCGCGATGCCCAGCTGATAGCCGCCCAGTTCCGGCTGCGACGCCACCTCGTCCGGATACACGTCGATCAGCTTGACCACCCAGTCGGCATCGGTGCCGCTGGTCGAGGCGAACAGATTGACCATCGGCGCGCCGGCGATCTGCAGCGGCGCCGCCAGCGGTTCGGTCACGTAGCTGACCACGTCGGTGCGGTCCGAGAAGCTGCGCTGGTCGCTCACCAGCCACGGCTTCCACACCGCGGCCTCATGCGAGCGCACCGGGCGCGCCACGAACGGCACCGGCTTGGCCGGATCGGACACGTACTCGTCGAACGCGCCGCCGGCGCTCTTGTCGAAACCGAGCTTGAAGCCGTCCTTCAGGTAGATCGGCTGCAGCGCGCCGGCCAGCGGCCACTTGTCCAGCCGCCGCCACTGATTGACGCCGGTCTGGTACGACCACACCGGCGGCGTGTCGGCCTTCGGCGCATCGTCGCGCAGGTACTGGTTAAAGAAAGGCAGCATCACGTCGCGCCGGAACTGCGCCGCCGTATCGCCGGTAAACTGCAGCGGCCCCAGGCTGCTGCCGTTGTAATTGACGCCGCTGTGGCGCCAGGGGCCGACCACCAGGTGGTTCATGTCGTTATGCGTGTCCATCTTCTCGGTCGCCGCGTAACTGGCGTACGGGCCGTAGATGTCTTCCTGGTCCCAGCGCCCCACCACGTGCATGGTCGGCACCTTGAGCGGCCGCGCGCCGAGGATGCGGTCGAGCGCCTGGTCCTGCCAGTAGCTGTCGTAGGCCGGATGCTCGAACAGCTTCCTGGTGAAGTTCAGTCGATCGACCCCGAACAGGTGGGCGAAGTCGGACGCCGAGCCGGCCCGCAGCGCGGCCTCGTAGTCGTCGTACACGCCGGGTGCCAGCGTGCTGCCTTCGCCGCGTGCCGATGTCTGGCCGGCGATATAGCCCAGGTTCGGCATGCGGAACGCGCCGTTGTGGAACCAGTCGTCGCCGCGCCAGCCGTCGACCATCGCGCTCATCGGAACCGCCGCGCGCAGAGCCGGATGCGGATCGGCCAGCGCCATCAGCACGGTGAAACCTTCGTACGACGAGCCGACCATGCCGACCCGGCCGTTCGATTCGGGGACATTCTTGACCAGCCACTCGATCGTGTCCCAGGCGTCGGTCGCATGGTCGACAGTGCTGCCGTTGAGCGGGCCGCGCAGCGGCCGCGTCATCACGTAGTCGCCTTCGGATCCGTACTTGCCGCGCACATCCTGGAACACGCGGATGTAGCCGTTGGCGACAAACGCATCGTCGCCTTCGGACAGCATGGCCGCCATGTGCGGGCTGGTATTGCGGCGCGCGCGGTTGGCCGCGTTATACGGTGTGCGGGTCAGCATCATGGGGGCGCGCGCCGCGTCCTTGGGCACCACGATCACCGTGTACAGCTTGACGCCGTCGCGCATCGGGATCATGACGATCCGCTTGACATAGTCTGCGCCGGGAATCGCCGCCTCGAATGCGGTGGCCGGGATGTCGGGCGCCATCGGGCTCGTTTGCGCGCCGGCCGGCAGGTACAGGGCTGCGAGCAGCAGGGGCAGGGCGGACAACGGGTACGGAACGCGCGACATTGATTTCTCCTGAGGTATGCCGCTGCATACTACCGAAGCATTGTGTTCCGTGCAATCCTTACAACTGGCGGAACGATGCGGCCTGCGCCAGCGGCCAATACAGCCCGAACACCGGCGGCAAGCGATGCAGCTGGGCCGGATCGAGCAGCTCGCCTGGCTCCAGGTAGGGCAGCAGCGCCGAGGCCAGCTTGACCTGGTTGGGCGACACGCGCCGCACCAGGTGATGCGGTTTCAATTCGTCCGGGTGGTTCAACCCCGCCGCCGCGATCAGCTGCGCCAGCGCCTTGACCGTGTTGGCATGGAAGTTCGCCACCCGCGTCGTTTTGTCCGGCACGTCGAGCGCCATCTGGCGCAGCTCGTCCTGGGTCGCCACGCCGGTCGGGCAGCGGTCGGTATGGCAGCTTTGCGACTGGATGCAGCCGAGCGCGAACATGAAGCCGCGCGCCGAATTGCACCAGTCGGCGCCCAGCGCGATGGTGCGCGCGATGTCGAAGGCGGTGATGATTTTGCCGGATGCCCCGATCTTGACCTTGTCGCGCAGGTTGGCGCCGACCAGCGTGTTATGCACCAGCAGCAGTGCTTCCTGCAGCGGCGTGCCCACGTGGTCGGAAAACTCGACCGGCGCCGCGCCGGTGCCGCCTTCGCCGCCGTCGACGACGATGAAGTCGGGCGTGATCCCGGTCTCCAGCATCGCCTTGACGATCGCGAAAAACTCCCACGGGTGGCCGATGGCCAGCTTGAAGCCGGTCGGCTTGCCGCCCGAGAGCGTGCGCAGGCGCTCGATGAAATGCATCATCTCGATCGGCGTCGAAAAGGCCGAATGCCTGGGCGGCGACAGGCAGTCGACGCCTTCGGTGACGCCGCGTGCGCGGGCGATCTCGATGGTCACCTTGGCCGCCGGCAGGATCCCGCCCTGGCCCGGCTTGGCGCCCTGCGACAGCTTCAGCTCGATCATCTTGACTTGCGTCTGGGTGGCGTTGGCGACGAAATTCTCCTCCGAGAAGCCGCCTTCGGCAGTGCGGCAGCCGAAGTAGCCGGAGCCGATCTCCCATACCAGGTCGCCGCCGTTTTCGCGGTGATAGCGGCTGATGCTGCCTTCGCCGGTGTCGTGCATGAAGCCGCCGATGCGCGCGCCGCCGTTCAGGGCCAGGATGGCGTTGGCCGACAGCGCGCCGAAACTCATTGCCGAGATATTGAAGACGCTGGCGCGGTAAGGCTGCGCGCGCGGGCAGTCGGGGTGGTTGCCGATCTCGATGCGGAAGTTGGGATCGCCCATGGGCGCCGGCGCGATCGAATGGTTGATCCACTCGTAGCCGGCCGCGTAGACGTCGAGCTGGGTGCCGAAGGGGCGCTTGTCGGTCTGCTGCTTGGCGCGCTGGTAGACGATGCTGCGCTGGTTGCGCGAGAACGGCGTGGCTTCGGTGTCGTCTTCGAGGAAGTACTGGCGGATCTCGGGCCGGATCGATTCGAAGAAATAGCGGAAGTGGGCCAGGATCGGGTAGTTGCGGCGCAGCGCCTGCTTGGTCTGCAAAAGGTCGACCAGGCCCACCACGGCCAGGCCGCCGCTGACGGCCACCAGCCACCAGCCGGGGCCTTCGTACCGGAGGGCCTGGATCAGCGACAGCGGAAACACGATCGCCGAAACGATCAGGGGCAGGTAGCGCGGGGCATACGGTCTCATTCTTACTCCGTGGCGAATAGCGGACAACAATGCTAAGCTAACGCCGATTCCTTACCGGCGAAAGAACCCGATGATCATTGTCCATCACTTGAATAATTCCCGCTCCCAGCGCATTTTGTGGCTGCTTGAAGAGTTGGGCCTGGACTACGAGATTAAAAAATACCAGCGCGACGCCAAGACAATGCTCGCGCCGGCCGAGCTGCGCGCCATTCATCCGCTGGGAAAATCCCCCGTCATTACCGACGGCGACACCATGGTAGCCGAGTCTGGCGCGATTATCGAGTATTTGGTGGAACGCTACGGCAAGGGGCGCTTCATCCCCGCCGCCGGCAGCGCCGACAAACTGCGCTATACCTACTTCCTGCACTACGCGGAAGGATCGGCCATGACGCCGCTGCTGATGAAGCTCGTGTTCGACCGCGTCGAAACGAGCCCGATGCCGTTCTTCGCCAAGCCGATCGCCAAGGCCATCGCGCAGAAGGTCAAGTCGACCTACATCATGCCGCAGATCGTGCAGCACCTGAAGTACATGGAATCCGAACTGGCCACGCGCGACTGGTTCGCCGGCGATGAATTCACGGCCGCCGACATCCAGGTCAGCTTCGTGCTCGAAGCGGGCGCCGCGCGCGGCGGCATGGGCGAAAAATATCCGAAGCTGGCCGGCTTCCTGCAGCGCATCCACGCGCGGCCCGCCTACCAGCGCGCGCTGGAACGCGGCGGCAAATACGAACTGATCAAGTAAGGCGATGGGCAAGCTGCTGGCGATCGACGGCCTCAATATCGTACGGCGGGTGTACGAGGCCAGTCCCGAGCCCGATTCGGTCGAGAAGGCCGACACGGCGATGCGCAACGCGCTGTCGTCGTTTCGCAAGCTGCTGGCGACCCATGCGCCGACCCATGTGCTGCCGGCTTTCGACTTCGGCGGCCAGACCTGGCGCCACGCGCTGTATCCGCGCTACCGCGAGCAGCGCGCGCCGATGCCGTCCTTCCTGCGCGAGGCGCTGCCGGGGTTTTTCGACAAGCTGGCCGGCGAAGGCTTGCATGTGCTGTCGCTGCCGGACGTGGAGGCCGACGACGTAATCGGCACCGGCGTGCTGCGCTGGCTGGCCGAAGGCCGCGGCGAAGCGATCGTGGCCAGCACCGACAAGGACCTGCATGGCCTGGTTGCGCACGGCGCGCTGGTGTGGGACCATTTCAAGGGCGAGTGGCACGACGACGCCTGGGTGCGCAACAAATTCGGCGTCGCGCCCGAGCTCTTGGTCGACCTGCTGGCGCTGATGGGCGACGTCACCGACGGCGTGCCGGGCGTGTCCAAGGTCGGCATGAAGACGGCGGCCAAGCTGCTCAATGCCTACGGCGATTTGGATGCGGTGATGGCCGGCGCCGGCATCCTGAAGACGCCGATCGGCGAGCGCCTGCGGGCCGAACGCGAGATGCTGTATTTGTCGCGCCAGCTGGTGGAACTGAAAACGGACGTGCGTCTGGGCGTGACTTGGAATATGCTGGCGTACGAAACGTTCTAAACGAGGGGGCGAACGCCATGTTGAAAGCAGTGCTGGTCGATGGAAATGCGATGTCGCGCGGGCTGTTGAATACCGTGCTCACTGACGGCGGCTACGACGTGGTCGGCAATACGCATACGTCCGACAAGGGCTACCTGATGGTGCAGAAGTACCAGCCGCACCTGGTCTGCATCGCGCTCGACCAGGTTGAAGATGGCCAGGATGTGGTCGAACAGATCCGCGCCAATTATCCGAAGACGCTGGTGTTTCTGGTGTCGGGCGCGCTCGATGCGACCATCTTGCAGAAGGCGCTGGGGCGCGGCGTCAGCGGCTTCATCGTCAAGCCGTTCAACGCCGACACGGTGCTCAAGACGATCAGGAATACTGTGCTGGCGATGGTCAAGAAGCAGCAAGCGCAAACCTGAGTTGTGCAAGGGGCAATGGGCGCGAGGCGTCCCGATTGTCCGCTGACGCCCCATTGCGGACCCATGGGGTAGGTCGAACGTAAAACTGAGCGGCGGGCCGCCAACAAATTAAATGACGAACCGCGCTGCTTCCAGCCCGTCCATGTTAGGCCTCGCCGGCTGGAAATATGAGTTCAACTCCGTTTCCCGCTGGGTCTCGAAAGAAGATCTGCCGTCTTCCAATTGTGGGGACAAATTCCTCTGTGAAGTGAACTCCGGCAGCCCGTAGCGCTTGAATGTGCAAAGGCCAGTTACTTGACTCCAGTGCCACATGATCGAAGGTGAGGTCAGAACCGACGCGCCTCTTGTCTTCCGAAAGTTCTTCGGATAGATGAAGTACATCACTTCCGTCGGCGTACAGCCAGTACCCAAATGACTGAAAAGGTGGCCTTGGACCTACCTGAAGACCAACAATCGTCTCGTAGAACGCGCGAACTTCTTCCATGAGCTGTCTCTTCAGGCGGAAGTTATAGTGGGCAATTCCGTGTATTGGCATTGTGAATTTTTGCTTTCGATGTGCGTGGGCAGAACGGATTCTGAAAGGTCTAGCGGCGGTGTAGAAAGCCCCCATTCTGAATGCAAGGCTCAGCCTGGGCAGGATTTCTTTTGAGTAGAATTTCGAATTTCATTTTTTTGCGTCCCATTTTGAGCGCGAATTCGCCACGCGCCGTCGAATTCAGACCTGACACATGTTGGCGCACTGGGGTTAGAGTGTTGCGATCACCGGTTGAATCCGCAGCCAATGCCAGACGGACGACCCTAACCATTCATGAGGATGAGGGCCTCGCCCCCGACCATGAAAGGGGGAGGACAATAGTGGTGACGCACAGGGCACCAAAAGTCGCCTAACGAATGGCGGCCCGACCCCGAGCTCTAACCAGACTTGACGGAACTGGCCC
>JANYGW010000075.1 GCA_025359245.1 Massilia sp. | reverse complement strand
GGTGATCGTGGTAAGTCCGTAACAAGGGAAAGTGCATCTGAAAGCATCGTGCCCGAAAGTTAACACTTCGGGCACTTGTTTACAAGGAAGAAATGGACGTCAACGGCTTAACTTAACGCCATTAAGGTCTGACCCCGATTTCGATTTCAGGGCCGCATCCCACGGCGGCAGCGGCTGGTATTCGTCCACCAAAAAATCGATCAGCGCACGCACCTTGGGCGACAGCTGGCGGCTGGCCGGGTACAGCGCCGTCAGGTCGTTGAGCGGCAATTCCCACTCCGGCAGCACGGCCACCAGCGTCCCGTCCAGCAAATCGCGCCACGCCAGGAAGGTGGTGCTGTAGACGATCCCCAGCCCGCGCAGCGCCGCCTGGTGCAGCACCAGCCCGTTGTTCGAGGTGAAGCCGGCGTTCACCTGCACCGTGCGCTGCTCGCCATCACGCGAAAAATGCCAGCTGGTGCCGTCGGTCAGGTGGCTGAAATGCAGGCACTGGTGCCCCAGCAGCTCGTCGGGCGAGCCCGGCATGCCGATCCGCGCGATGTAGCCCGGGCTGGCGCACAGCACGCCCCGGCACGGCGCCAGGCGCCGCAGCGACAGCCCGCTGGTGTCCGGGATCCCGCCCACCCGGATCGTCAAGTCGAAGCCGTGCCGGATCGGGTCGAGCAGCGCGTCGTCGACAAACAGCGATGGCGTGAGCAGCGGATGGCGCAGGCTGAAACGCGCCAGCGCGTCGGCCAGCCAGGCGCTGCCGAAACTGGACGGCGCCTGGATCCGCAGCGGCCCGGCCAGCTCCGTTCCCTGCGGGTTGATCACGCGCGCCGCTTCGCGCGCCAGCTCCAGCGTCGCCAGGCACGGGGCCAGGTAGGCCTGGCCGGCCTCGGTCAGGCTCACCTCGCGGGTCGACCGGTACAGCAGGCGCGCGCCCAGCCGCGCTTCAAGCTGCATGATGTGCTTGCTGACCATGGCGCGCGTCAGCCCCAGCCCGCGCCCGGCCGCCGAAAAGCTGCGCAGGCGCGCGACTTCGGCGAAGATTTCCATTGCATGCAGTTGGTCCATGACCCAGTGTCAACCAAATGGCGACAATATGTCAACCAATTGCTTTATTGCTACTGCAGACTTGCCGACCTACAATACAAGGGTCACCTTCAGTCAGGAGTAGTACGCATGTTGAACCCGGACCAGCGCGCCCAATTCGAGCGCGACGGCTATCTTGTCATTCCCGCTTTCAAGAGTGCGGACGAGATCGCCCGTGTGCGCGCCCGCGCCGCCGAGATTGTCAATGATTTCGATCCAACCCAGCACCGCAGCATTTTCACCACGCGCGACCAGCTGGCAGCCACCGACGACTACTTCCTGCGCTCCGATAACACCATCCGCTGCTTCTTCGAGGAAGAGGCGTTCGACGAGCATGGCCAGCTGCGCCAGGACAAGTCGCTGTCGATCAACAAGATCGGCCACGCCTTGCACGACCTCGATCCGGTCTTCGAAAACTTTTCGCGCGATCCGAAACTGGCCCAGGTCGCGCGCAACCTCGGCCTGAAAGATGCCCAGGTCTGGCAATCGATGTACATCTTCAAGCAGCCCGGCATCGGCGGCGAAGTGGGCTGGCACCAGGATGCGAGCTTTTTCGAGACCGACCCGATCACCGTGACCACGTTCTGGTTCGCGCTCGAAGACGCGACCCTGGACAATGGCTGCCTGTGGGTCCAGCCGGGCGGCCATCGCGGCCCGATGCGCGAGCGTTTCGTGCGCAGCGGCGACGACATCAAGATGGAGAAACTCGACAGCACGCCGTGGCCGGATAGCAGCAGCGCGATACCGCTCGAAGCGACGGCCGGCAGCCTGGTATGCTTTCACGGCCTGCTGCCGCACTACAGCGCGCCGAACCGCTCGGCCGTGTCGCGCCATGCCTATACACTGCATGCGACCGACGCCAGCGCCGAGTATTCGCCGCTGAACTGGATCCAGCGCGACGCCAGTTTCCCGGTGCGCGGCTTCATCTGAGGCGCGCATGCAGATCCTGATTTTCGCGCCCCACTGGGGCAGCAATGCGCTCGCGCCCGAGGTGTTCATCGAACGCGTCGCGGCGGCCGGCTTCGACGGCATCGAGATGTCGCTCCCGCTCGACGCGGCGCTGCGTGACGACTGGGTCGCGCGCATCGCCGGCGCCGGCCTGCAGCTGATCGCGCAGCAGTGGGAGACGGTATTCCACCCGGCCTTCGAGGAGCACCGGGCGGCGCTGGCGCGCTACCTGGAGAACGCCTGCGCGGCGCGTCCGCTGTTCGTCAATTCGCACACCGGCCGGGACTTCTATACGCGCGAACAGAACCTGGCGCTGCTGGCGCTGGCCGCCGAGGTCGGCGCCGCGCACGGCGTGCCGGTGCTGCATGAAATCCACCGCAGCCGCTTTTCCGGCCACCCGATGCTGCTGCTGCCGTACTTGCGCGAACTGCCCGATCTCGCGTTGACGGCCGACCTGTCGCACTGGTGCTGCGCCTGCGAGTCGCTGCTGGAAGACCAGCCGGACACGCTGGCCGAGACCATCCCGCGCGTCGCCCACATCCACGCGCGGGTCGGCCACGCGCAGGGGCCGCAGGTGAGCGACTTCCGCGCGCCCGAGTGGGCCGATGCGCTCGCGGCGCACCTCGGCTGGTGGGACCGCATCGTCGCCCGACGCAAGGCGGACGGCGCAGATCGCATGACCATCACGCCCGAATTCGGCCCGCCGCCTTATACCCAGGCGCTGCCCTACAGCGGCGCCCTGCTGTCCGATGCGTGGGAACTGAACGTGGCGATGCTGGACCTGCTGCGCGCACGCTACGGCCGCGAACAGTTGCGGCTCAATTGACCCACAACAGGTGGCGCAGGAACAGCATGCCGGCGCCCTGCTGGTTCTCGGCGCGCTGGCCATAACTGAGCATGAACGTGAACAGGCCCGATGCCGGATGGGCTTTGTCGACCCGCTCGCACATGCTGCTGAAATAGTCCTGGTTGATTTGCTCGAGCGGATAGCGCGGCGGGTTGCGGTAGAAGCGCGTGACATTCAAGCCCTGTCCTTCGGCGCAAATCTTCGATGCGCTGCCCAGCAGGCCGCCGGCCTTCGGATCGGGCACCAGCAGCGTCTTGCCCTCGAATAGCGGGATCACGTAGCCGAGCACCGTGCCCCATACCTTGAAGTCTTGTTCATCGAGCGGCAGCGGGAACACGCTGCTCTTCTGGTTAATGTTGGCTATCCATTCGTGGTCGTCGTCCTTTTCGGCCAGCACCGCGCGCCGCATCGCTTCCGAGGTCTGGAAGCCGCGCACCATCAGCCGGTTGGCGCGCTTCATTCCGGCCGGGTCGACCAGCTCGATCGCGTGCGGCCCAAAAGCCTGGGAGTTGAGCGTGTACGACAAGACCGTCTCCACCAGCGCTTCGGCAAAGTAGTGGTAGCTCAGGGTCCACGCGATGTCGCTCTGGTCGATGCGCACGCTGGCATCGAGCTGGTACTCGTCCTGGTAGTAGGCCGGCTCGTTATTGGGCATGCTGAAGCGGAACGGCCGGTGGCCGCGCTTCGGGATCGCAAAGAAATAGCGCTCCCAGGTCTTGATCTCGGCGTCGCCATTCAGGTCCAGCTGCCAGTTGGCCGGCACGATCAGCAAGCCGTCGTGTTTGCCCAGCTTGAGCTTTTCCAGCACCAGCCGCACCGTACGCAGCTCGTCGCGCACGTGGGTCAGCTTGTCGCGCACGATCTGCTTGACCAGGGCGTCCGGCATTTTTTCGGCGCCCTTGTATTTCTGCTCCGCGCTCGCCATGAAGGTTGCAATGTCCTGCACCAGTTCGACGTCGCGGCAAATCGCGAAGGCCTGGCGCTGCTGCACGGTTTTCAGCTGGGCGGCTGCGCGCGGCAAGGCGGCGCAGGTGGCCGCGAAGCCTTCGACGCTGCTCAGGTCAGGTTCGGACGGGGCGGCGACGGCGGCCGTGGACAGGGACAACAGCAAGGCGGCAGCGGCAAGGTGGCGCATGGGGCTTCACTTTCTCGGTTGGATAACCATGACGAGAATGCCACAGTTCGGCGCGCGCCGCTGGCTTATAAAAGCAGCAGGTTGACTTCGGCGTCTTCGGTCTCGCGGTTGGGGGCGCTGCGCGGCAGCCGGATGGTGACGCTGGTGCCATGCTCGGTCGACGATTCGACTTCGATGCTCCCGCCCAGCATGCCGGTGACGATGTTATAGACGATGTTCATGCCCAGCCCCGAGCCGCCCTGCCCCATCTTGGTGGTGAAGAAGGGGTCGAACACCTGGTGCAGGATCTTGGGCGGCATGCCGACGCCGTCGTCGCTGAAAATGAGCAGCACCTGGTCGTCGCCGCTGGCGCGCGCCGTGATCGTCAGCAGCGCGCTGGCGCGGCCTTCGAACGCGTGCAGCAACGCGTTGTTGATCAGGTTCGACAGCACCTGGCCCACGCTGCCCGGATAGGAGTCGAGCAGCAGCGCCGGCGGACAGTCGACCCGGGCCTCGCAATTGACGCGGCGCAGTTGGGCGGTGAAGGTGGCCAGGGTGTCGTGCAGTACCTCGCCCAAGTCGAAGCGGCGCCGCTTGTCGCTGGTCTGGTCGACCGCCACCTGCTTGAACGACGTGATCAGGTCGGCCGCGCGGCGCAGCGAATTGATCATGATGGTGCAGGCCAGCCTGGTGTCGGCCAGGTGCGCCTCCAACACCGAGCGCTTGATGCCGCCGTTGACGTAGGCCTTCTCGAATACCGTCACCATGTCGTCCAGCGCGGACGCGGTCAGCAGGCTGTTGCCGATCGGGGTATTGAGTTCGTGCGCAACGCCGGCCACGAGCGATCCGAGCGAGGCCATTTTTTCGGACGTGATCAAATTGGTCTGCGCCTGCTTGAGCGTGACCAGCACCGACGACAGGTCGCTGTGGGCCGATTCGACATTGGCCTTTTGCTGCGCCAGTTCGTTCAGGCTGTGTTCCAGCCCGTCCCTGGCGTCGACCAGCGCCGCCTCGGTATGTTTGCGGTCGCTGATATCCTGGATCACCCACACGCCGCCCCTCGACAGGTCGCCCGCATGCAGCGCCTTGCCGTTGATCAGGCACCAGACGGCGCTGCCGTCGGCGCGCACCAGTTCCAGTTCGCCCTGCCAGCGCCGGATCGCGGTGTCGACCGCGAACGCGTCGGCGCCGTCGTGCGCACCACCAGTTAGCACGGCGGTGCGCTGGCCGGCCAGCGTGGCGGGCGCATATCCCATCATTTCTTCCATGCCGCGGTTGCAGCGCATGATGACGCCGTCCGAGAACAGCGCGATCCCGACGCTGGCGCTGTCCTGGAAGGCGCGCTGCTCATCGAGCGTGACGCGGACCTGGGCGGCCAGCATGCGGCTGCGGCCCGACGCCACCAGCAGCGCGGCGATCAAAGCGCTGATCAGGATGCCGCCGGCGCCTATCCACAGCACGCCGGACAGGTCGCGGCCGTAGCGGCTGCCCTCGAGCGCGCCGAATTCGACCACCCACTGGCGCTGCGCGACATTCAACCGCCTTGACGTCACCAGTCCCGCCAGCGCGGGCGCGCCGGCGGCGCTGTCGAACATCAGGTTGCCCTTGCCGGCCGGCGCGGCGGCGCCGTCGCTGACGTTGCCGGCGTCGTGGATGCGCAGCGAAAGCTGGTTCAGCAGCGCCGGATCGATCACCTCGTGCATCAGGTTCTGCACGCGGAACACGATCGCCACCCAGCCCACCAGCGCGGCGCGCCGCTCGGCGACGCTGGTCAGCGGCAGATTGGCGCGGTACACCGGGGCGCGCGCGACGAAGCCGGCCTGCTTGCTCGCGTCCTGGACCAGGATGATGCGCTCGGTGGCGATGATGGCGCCGCTGTCGCGCCCCGATTCGAGCGCGACGCGGTGCGGCGCCAGCGCCGCCAGGTCGAGCCCGAAGGCGTTCTCGTTGCCCTTCATCGGCTCGGTAAATTCGATGATGTAATGGTCCTCGCGCACGCTGGACGGATGCACCAGGAAGCCCGGATAGCCGCCCGGAGCGAGGCTGGTGTCGGCGCGCACGGCGGCGCTGAAGGGGGCCAGCTCGGGGGCGCGCACATGGCGCACGAACTGGATCGCCTGGAAGCCGGGGTAGCGCCCGGTCAGGTTCAGTTCGTGTACGAAGCGCGCAAACTGGACCCGGTCGACCTGCTCGTTGATGGCGAAAATCCCCTTGATGCTGAGCAGCATGTCGAAGTAGATTTGCAGGCGCACATTGGTGTCGCTGGCGATCTTGTCGGTATCGCGCAGGAAGTGGGCGCGCGCCGTGTCCTGTTGCGCTCCCATCACCAGCAGGCAGGTCCAGATGGTCAGGCAAATGCCGGTCACAAACGCAAGGACACCACGAGTTCGCATCGATGCCACTCCGCAGGCAGGACAGCCAGGCAGCGCCCGGCACACGACTTGACTATAGCATATCGATTTGCCGCAATCCGGTCCCGGCCGCGCCCGTTAATCGGCGGCCGGCCCCTGGAATTGGGCCGCGATGGCCTTGAACTTTTCCTCGACCGCCAGCATCGCGTCGACCACATCGGGATCGAAATGCTCGCCGCTGCCCTGGCGGATCAGCTCGACTGCGGTTTCATGGGTGAAGGCGGGGCGGTAGGCGCGCCGCGAAATCAGCGCGTCGTACACGTCGGCCACCGCCATCAGGCGCGCCGACAGCGGAATCGCGTGTCCGGCCAGTCCCTGCGGGTAACCCGATCCATCCCAGTATTCCTGGTGCGAATAGGCGATCTCGCCGGCGAAGCGCAGGAACTGGTTGCTCTCGCCCAGCGTTTGTTCGACGCCGGCGATCGCGTCGCGCCCGTACACGGTATGCAGCTTCATGATTTCGAATTCGTCGTCGGTCAGCTTGCCCGGCTTGAGCAGGATGCTGTCGGGTACCGCCACCTTGCCGATGTCGTGCAGCGGCGCCGCCTTGTACAGCAGCGCGATGTTTTCGTCCGTCAGCTCGCCCGCGTGCTGGTGGTGGAAGCGCAGCTCGCGCGCCAGCGCCGCCACGTAATGCTGGGTGCGGCGGATATGGTTGCCGGTATCCGGGTCGCGCGACTCGGCCAGCGAGGCCATCGCCAGCACGGTGGCGTCCTGCATGTGCACCACGGTGCGGGTGCGCTCGGCCACCAGGTGGGCGAAGTGGTTTTTCTGGTCCTTGAGCATGGCGCGCGCCAGCTTGAGCTGGACGTGGGTGCCGACCCGCGCCACCAGCGTCTCGGGCGTGAACGGCAGCGTGACGACATCGCAGGCGCCGTCGCGCATCGCGCGCCGTTCTTCCTGCGGCTGCGCGGCCTGGGTCATGACGATGACGGGGATGTCGGCCGACAGGAAATTGCACTTGATCTCGTTGAAGACGGTGAAGCCGTCCATGTCGGGCAGCACCAGGCCCAGCAGGATCAAATCGGGCTGCGGCGCTTCCTGCGCCAGGCGGATGGCGTCGGCCCCGGTGTAGGCCGGCAGCAGGTGGTAGCGCTCGCCCAGCAGTTCTTCCAGCCGCGCCAGCGGGCCGGCCGCGCCCTCGACGATGAGTAGTGTTGCCTTGAATTTAACATCCATGCCTGCTTCTCCGCCCGGTTGACCGTTGCGGGCCATCATAACTCGGTCCCCCTGCATGTTTCAGGTTTTTTACAATTCCCTAAGGCAATGGTTGTATCCGGAAGTCTAGAATGCCTGATTCCCCCTTTTCCGGTCCGGTTTCCTATGTTGCGTCTGTCGTTCGGCCTTGCGGCCCTGCTGTTCTCCCTTCCTGCCTGCGCCGCCGACCCGGTCGACGACAAGTTCCGCCAGCTCGACGAAATGCTGCCGACCGGGAACGCGGTGCGCAACGCCGCCGGCGCGCCCGGCCATGCTTACTGGCAGCAGCGCGCCGACTATCGCTTGCGCGCCACGCTCGACGAGGCCAGGCGCAGCATCAGCGCAACCGAGACCATCACCTACCACAACCATTCGCCCGATGCGCTGGCCTACCTGTGGGTCCAGCTCGACCAGAATATCTACCGGCCCGATTCGGATGCGCGCATGTCGGCCACGCAGGTGTCGCGCGAGGCCTGGGCCAAGGGCCGCAGCGCCGACGACGGCTTGCGCTTCGAGTCGATGCGCTCGCTGCTGGAAAACCCCGGCTTCGACGGCGGCTTCCGGATCGGCGCCGTCACCGACGCGGCCGGCGTCCCGCTGCGCCACACGATCAACAAGACCATGATGCGGATCGACCTGGCAGAGCCGCTCAAGCCGGGCGCCAGCCTGGCGTTTTCGCTGGCCTTCAGCTACCGGGTCAACGAAGCGAAGGTCCAGGGCGGGCGCGCCGGCTTCGAGCAGTTCGACGAGGACAAGAACGACCTGTTCGAGATCGCCCAGTGGTATCCGCGCATGGCCGCCTACTATGACGTCTACGGCTGGCAGCACAAGCAGTTCCTCGGCAGCGGCGAATTCACGCTCGAATTTGGCGACTACGATGTCGAGCTGACGGTCCCGGCCGACCATATCGTGGCCAGCACCGGCGTGCTGCAGAACCCGGAGGCGGTGCTCAGCGCCGCCCAGCGCGAGCGCCTGCGGGCGGCGAAAACGAGCAGCACGCCGGTGCTGATCGTCACCCAGAAGGAGGCCGAGGCGGCCGAAAAACTGCACGCCAGCGCCAGCCGGACCTGGCACTTCAAGGCCGCCAATGTGCGCGATTTCGCGTTCGCCTCCAGCCGCAAGTTCATCTGGGACGCGCAGGGCTACAAGAAGGATGGCACCGACATGATGGCCATGTCGTTCTATCCGAAGGAAGGCAATCCGCTGTGGGAGAAGTATTCGACCCAGGCCATCATCCACACCGTCGAGCAGTACAACAAGTACGCGTTCGACTATCCGTATCCGGTGGCGATCTCGGTCAACGGCCCGGTGGGCGGCATGGAATACCCGATGATTTCGTTTAACGGCCCGCGTCCGGTCAAGGACAAGAAAACCGGCGAGATCACCTATTCGAAGCGCACCAAGTACGGCCTGATCGGCGTGGTGATC
>JANYGW010000056.1 GCA_025359245.1 Massilia sp. | reverse complement strand
CCCCAGGCGGCCATCGCCGTGTCAGAAAGAGTTCGGTACTGCGCCTGATGCAACAACGCGCAGCGACCGGAGCGACGCCTGCGGCCGCAACGCCGCCCGCGACGCCGAGCTCCCAAGAGTTTGTCCCCGTGGCCTCACCCCCATACCCGGTGGCCCACAACGAAGCGGCGCGCCTGCTGGCCCTCGACGCGACGGCATTGGTCGATACCCCGCCCGATCCCCTGTTCGACCGCTTGACCTTCCTGGCCAGCGCCGTGACGCAATCCCCGGTGGCGTTGATCAGCTTGCTGACCTCGAGCCGCCAGTGGTTCAAGTCGCGCGTCGGCACGGAGGTGCGGGAAACACCGCGCGAGTTGGCGTTTTGCAGCCACGCCGTGTTGCAGGAAGGCTTGTTCATGGTCGAGGATGCCTTGCTCGACCCCCGCTTCAAGAGCAACCCCATGGTGACAGGCGAGCCGCGCATCCGTTTTTACGCGGCCTTCCCCCTGCTGGACGCCAACCAGCTGCCGGTCGGCACGCTGTGCGTGCTGGACCAGGAACCACGCAAGCTGCGCGACCGCGAAGTGCGGGCCCTGCGCGAGTTGGCCGATTTAGCGTCAGAAGAAATCAAACGCCGCGCGCACTAGCCGCGCTAGCAAGCCAGCCCCGACCTCGCTGGCGGCATCACCACGTCGACTTAAATACGATAGCGCCCGCACAGCGTCCAGGCGAGCGGCCCCATCACCATCATAGCTACCACAAGACACAAAATGACTTCGCTAAAACAACTGAAAATCGGCACGCAACTCTCGCTCGGCTTCGGCATGATCACCGCCATGCTGTTGCTGTTGTCGGCCGTCGCGCTGCTCAGCGTGTCGGCGATCGGCACCGCGTTCGACGAACAAGGCTTCGTGGCGGCGCGCCGGCTCGAACCGCTGCAGGTCGCGCGCGAGGCGCTGGCCCAGACCGGCCTGGCCGCGCGCAACGCCTACATCTTCACCGAAGAGGCGCAGGCGAGCAAGGAATTGGCGATACTCGACGCGCAGAAAGCCATCTACCTGGCCGCGCTCGACAAGATGGCGCCCGCCTTCGCCGGCGACGCCCAGTTCGAGAAAGTCAAGACCGGTTTGCTGAGCATGGCGGAGGCGCTCAAGAAACCCCGCCAATTCCGCAGCAAGCACCAGATGGAGGAGTTCGGCAGCTTCCTCGTCAACGATTGCAGCCCGCTGCGCCGCCAGATCGTCGCCGACATCGCGGCGGTGCTGAGCTCGGTGCAGAACGATATGGCGCACGCCCAGCAACGCTCGGAAGCGAGCGCCCGCAGCGCGCGCAACTGGATCATCGGCCTGGCGATCGGCGCCTTCCTGTTCAGCGTGCTCATCGCCGGCTTCATCAAGCGCCAGTTGCTGAACCAGCTCGGCGGCGAACCGGCCAAGGCCGCCTATATCGCCAATGAAATCGCGCGGGGCGACTTGTCGATCCACGTCGAACTCAAGCACGGCGACACGAGCAGCCTGATGTTCGCGATCAAGTCGATGCGCGACAGCCTGGCGTCCATCGTCGGCCAGGTGCGCACGGGCACCGAGGCGATCCAGAGCGCGTCGAGCGAGATCGCCAGCGGCAATGAAGACTTGTCCTCGCGCACCTCCAGCCAGGGCGGCTCGTTGGAGAAGGTGGCCACCGCGATGGAAGAACTGACGGCGACCGTGCAGCAGAACGCCAGCAATGCGCAGCAAGCCAATATGCTGGCGCAATCGGCCTCGCAAGTGTCGGAAAGCGGCGGCCAGGTGATGGCGCAGGTGACCGACACGATGACGTCGATCAAGGCATCGTCGCAGAAGATTGTCGAGATCATTTCGGTGATCGACGGCATCGCGTTCCAGACCAATATCCTCGCGCTCAACGCGGCCGTCGAGGCGGCGCGCGCCGGCGAACAGGGCCGCGGTTTCGCCGTGGTGGCCAGCGAGGTGCGCAATCTGGCGCAGCGCGCGTCGGCGGCGGCGAAGGAGATCAAGACCCTCATCGACGATTCGGTGAGCAAGGTCGGCACCGGCGCGGCGCTGGTGCAGACGGCGGGCACGACGATGCACGATGTGGTCAGCAGCGTCAAGCGCGTGACCGAGATCATGAGCGAGATCAGCGTGGCCAGCGCCGAGCAGAGTGCCGGCATCGTGCAGGTGAATATGGCGATCGGCGAGATGGACAGCATGTCGCAGCAGAACGTGGCGCTGGTGCGCCAGGCGACGGCGGCGGCGCATGAATTGCAGGAGCAGGCCGGCGGCCTGGCTGGCGTGGTCGGCGTGTTCAAGCTCGACGCGGCGCCGCGGCAGGCGGGCGGCGCCCGCAGCGCCGCCGTCAAGCGCGCGCCGGCGCAGCTGCGCCTGTCGCGCGCGTAATCGCAAGACAGGCGACGGCGCATGGGCCAGCGCGGGGCGATCCGGGGACAGGCCCATGGGGATGTCCCCTTCACCGGACAGCGGCGCACGCAGCCAGGTCGCACAGCACCTGGCAACGCAAATAGCACGCGGGACTAGCGCGGCTCGGCCCGGTATTTGGCCGTCAGGATGGCGAGCGTTTCCGCGTAGTGCGCGCTCGCCTGGGTGGTGATGGGCTTGGTCAGCGCGTCCAGCTGCGCCGCCATCGCCTTGCTCATCAACGGTTGCGCCGCCAGCAGTTTGTGGCCGGCCGGCGACGTGTAGAAATCAACGATGAGCTTGAGGTCCGCCAGCGACAGCGCCTCGGTATAAACATGGACGAACACATCGGAGGCGGCCGAGGGCGTCACCATCCCGCAGCTCGCACCGAAAAACGTCGCAAACGCGAGCTCGACCTCCGGCCAGTAGGCCGACTGCGGCGAAATGCCGCCAAACTGCGCCGGCGCGCGCATATACGCTTTCTTCGCGGCGGCGCCCGGATCCTCGTGGCAAGCCTTGTCCAGTTCCTTGAATTGCTCGTCGAAATGGGTCAAGTCGATCAGGCGGCGCGCCAGGACTTCCTTGCCGTCGTCGGCGCTGGCCATCGAGGCGGTAACAACAAGCAGAACGGCAAGGAAACGGCGCATGGCGAGCCCATCGGAAGGTTAATTTAAAATCAATTCATCGATGGTACACCACGCGCACGCGGGAGGCGAGATGATTACGCGTGTTTCGCGGCGATCAGGCGTTCGGGCGCGAGGACCGCGTATTCCTGCAGATTGGCGGTGCCCAGCAGCGCGTCGCCATGGTACACGCGCACCCGGCCCGGTTCGGCCGGCACGGCGATGTCTTCCTTGCCCAGCGCCAGGCGCTGGCCTTGCAGGAAGCGGCGCGCGAGATCGTCGTTCAGCATCACGGCGGGGAACGTCGACAGCAGCGCGTCCACGGGCGCGAGCAAGGTCAACGGCGCCTCGTGCGCGGCGATCTGCTCGAGCGTGACCATGCCATCGACCGTCAGCGCACCGACCTGGATGCGGCGCAGCGCGTTCAAGTGACCGCCCACGCCGAGCACGTCGCCGATGTCTTCCCCGAGCACGCGGATATACGTACCCTTGCTGCAGGTAACCAGCAGCTTGAGGAAGGGCGCCTCGTAGCCGATCAGTTCCAGATGATGGATCGTCACCGGGCGCGCCTCGCGCTCGAGCGTGATGCCCTCGCGCGCGTACTCATAATAGGCTTTGCCGTCGCGCTTGAGCGCCGAATACATCGGCGGCACCTGCATGATGGGGCCGCGAAACTGCACCAGCGCCGCGGCGATCTGTTCCACCGTCACATTGACGTCGCGCGTGGCGATCGCCTCGCCCTCGGTGTCGCCCGTGTTGGTGGAAATACCCAGGTGGACGGTCGCCTCGTAGGTCTTGTCGGCTTCCAGCAAATCCTGCGAGAACTTGGTCGCCTCGCCAAAGCACAGCGGCAGCAAGCCCGTGGCGAACGGATCGAGCGTGCCCGTGTGGCCGGCCTTCTTCGCATTCAGATAGCGCTTGGCCTTGATCAGCGCGTCGTTCGACGACAGGCCGACCGGCTTGTCGAGCAGCAGCACGCCGTCGACGAGGTCGCGCACGCGCTTCGGTTTCTGTTGATTCATGGTGCTTTATTCTGCGGCGTCGTCTTCGGGCTTGACCGGATCGGGCTCGGCGTCGGCCGCGCGCGAAGCGTTGGCCTGGTCGATCAGCAGCGACATTTCCATGCCGCGCGAAGTCGACGTGTCGTGCACGAAATGCAGCGCCGGCAGCGTGTGGATATGCAGGCGCAGGCCCAGCTGCTTGCGGATGAAGCCCGACGCTGCGGTCAGGCCTTCGGTCGTGTTCTTGACCGTCTCCTTGTCGTCCTTGAACATGGTGAAGAACACCTTCGCATGCGCGTAGTCAGGCGTGATCTGGACTTCGGTGATCGTGATCATCCCGATGCGCGGATCCTTCAAGCCGTAACCGACGATTTCGGCCAGGTCGCGCTGGATCTGGTCGGCCACGCGGAGGCCGCGGGCGGGGATGTTTTTACTGTGTTTGGCCATGATTTATTCTACTCTTCAAAAACGGACGGGCCCGAAAAGAGCCGCGCCCCCGAACTGGGGTCAGACCCCGGTTGTTCCCTTGGGGGTCTGACCCCGGTTCGGGGGCGCGGCTCTTTTCCGGCCTGCGGTATTACATTACAGCGTACGGGCGATCTCTTGAACTTCGAAGACCTCGAGGACGTCGCCGACTTCGATATCGTTGTAGTTCTTGAGCGACAGGCCGCACTCGAGACCGGCGCGTACTTCTTTCGCGTCGTCCTTGAAGCGCTTGAGCGAATCGATCTCGCCAGTCCACACCACGATGTTGTTGCGCAGCAGGCGAACCGACGACGAACGCTTGACCACACCATCGGTGACCAGGCAACCGGCAATCGCGCCGACCTTCGACACCAGGATGACCTGGCGAATCTCGACCGCGCCGGTAATGGTCTCGCGCTTTTCTGGCGCCAGCATGCCCGACAACGCTGCCTTGATCTCGTCGATCGCATCGTAAATGATGTTGTAGTAGCGGATGTCCACGCCGTTCGACTCGGCCAGCTTGCGCGCCTGGGCGTCGGCACGGGTGTTGAACCCGATGATGACGGCCTTCGATGCGACTGCCAGGTTGACGTCGGACTCGGTAATGCCACCCACCGCTGCGTGCACAACCTGCACCCGCACTTCGGACGTCGACAGCTTCTGCAGCGAACCGACCAGCGCTTCTTGCGAACCCTGCACGTCGGTCTTGATGATGACTGGCAGGTTCTTGACTTCGCCTTCGCCCATGTTCTCGAACATGTTCTCGAGCTTGGCCGCCTGCTGCCTTGCCAGCTTCACGTCGCGGAATTTACCTTGACGGAACAGACCGATTTCACGCGCCTTGCGCTCGTCGGCCATGACCATGACTTCTTCACCGGCGACCGGCACTTCGGTCAGGCCCTGGATCTCGACCGGAATCGATGGACCTGCTTCGGTGATCGCCTTGCCGTTTTCGTCGAGCATCGCGCGCACGCGGCCGAACGACGAACCAGCGAGGATCACGTCGCCGCGGCGCAGCGTACCCGATTGCACCAGGATCGTCGCGACCGGGCCCTTGCCCTTGTCGAGGCGTCCTTCGACAACCAGGCCACGGGCCGGTGCGTCGATTGGCGCTTTCAGTTCCAGCACTTCGGCCTGCAGCAGGACCTGCTCGAGCAGCGCATCGATGCCCTCGCCGGTTTTTGCCGACACCGACACGAATGGCGATTCGCCACCGTATTCTTCCGGCACGACCTGCTCGGCAACCAGTTCCTGCTTGACGCGGTCAAGGTTGGCGCCTGGTTTGTCGATCTTGTTGATGGCGACGACCAGCGGTACGCCGGCAGCTTTCGCGTGGGCGATCGCTTCCTTCGTCTGCGGCATCACGCCATCATCGGCTGCAACGACCAGGATGACGATGTCGGTTGCTTTCGCACCCCGGGCACGCATCGCGGTAAACGCTTCGTGGCCTGGCGTATCGAGGAAGGTGATGATGCCGCGCGGCGTTTCGACGTGGTATGCGCCGATGTGCTGCGTAATGCCACCAGCTTCGCCCGACGCGACTTTGGCGCGGCGGATGTAATCGAGCAGCGAGGTCTTGCCATGGTCGACGTGACCCATGACGGTAACGACCGGCGCACGCGGCACGGACTCGAAGTGAGCGTGCTCACCCTGGTCGGCCAGCAGCGCTTCCGGATCATCCTGCTCTGCTGCGAAGGCTTTGTGGCCCATTTCTTCGACCAGAATCATGGCCGTTTCCTGGTCCAGCACCTGGTTAATGGTGCACATCTGGCCCAGTTTCATCAGCTGCTTGATCACTTCGGATGCCTTGACGGACATCTTGTGCGCCAGTTCGGCGACCGTGATCGTCTCGGGAACGTGAACGTCCTTGATGACGGCTTCGGTCGGCGCCTGGAAATTGGTTTCGCGGTCATCGCTGTGCGAAGAACGGCGGCCCTTGGAGGCACCGCGCCAGCTGTCACGTCCGCCGGCCGAACCGGTGGCGCCGCGTGGCTTGATGCCGCCTAGAGCGCCGCGTTTCTTGGCGTCGTCAGACCAGGTCGACGAGACGTTGGCGGACTTGATCGACTTCTTGTCGGCGGTCAGCGGCTTCTTGTCGGCGGCTTTCTCGCCAGGCTTCTTGTCGGCAGGCTTGTGCAGCGTGCCTTCAGGCGCCTTGGCCTTGATGGCGGCAACCGGCGGCGCGACAGGCTCGGGAGCCTTGATCGCACGGCGCGGCGCATTCATCATGGCCTTGATCTGGGCCACTTCGTCAGCGACGGCCTTGCGGGCCTTGTCGTTCGCTTCAACGCGATCGGCAGCTTCCTTGGCGGCGGTGGCAGCTTTCTTCTTGGCTTCGTCGGCGGCGGCTTTCTTGCTTTCGTCGTCGGCTACACCAGCGGTGGCTGCGGCTGCTGCTGCGGCGGCGCGCTTGGCTTCGTCGGCGGCTTCCTTCTTGGCGTCGGCTTCGGCTTGCTTGGCTTGCGCGTCTTTTTCGGCGTCGAGCTTGGCCAGGCGTTCCTGCTTTTCACGCAGGTCCGCTTCCTGGCGAACGATCAGTTCTGCCTGGCGGCGCGCTTCTTCTTCGCGGCGCGCCACTTCGGCGGCGTCGATCACTGGCGCAGCCGGTGCGGCAGGCGGCGGCGCGACTGGTTCGTCGCGCTGCACGAAGGTGCGCACTTTCTTGACCGCGACCTGGATGGTGCGCGATTTGCCAGTCGAGTCGGCCTGCTTGATCTCGGTGGTTTCCTTGCGCGTCAGCGTGATCTTCTTCTTCTCGCCATCGCCCGCGGTGCCGTGGGTACGGCGCAGGTGGTCTAACAGCTTATCCTTATCATCTTTCGACAATGGATCTGACGTCGAACTTTTTTCGACGCCGGCAGAACGCAGCTGCGTCAGCAGCAAGTCTGCAGGCATCTTCAGTTCGGTGGCAAATTGGGCTACGTTGTTACTCGCCATTCAGTCCTCTTTTCTTTGTGTCGCGACAGATGATAAAGATACTCAAATTAAGCCTTGGCCAGTTCTGCCAGGCTCCAGGCTTTCGCCTGCAGCGCCTTGGCGCGGTCATCGTACTTTGAGTCGACCAGCTTCATCTCGTCGTCGGTCACATCATTAAATTCAGTTTTGATCAGTTCACGCGCACGCTCGGACGACAGGGCCAGGATGGCGCCGAATTCGTCGTAAGCGAGTGCCGCGAATGCATCGACATTCTTGATACCGGCCAGGCCCAGCTTGCCCGCAGTGGTGCGGTCCATGCCTTCGAGGTTGACCAGCGACTCGTCCATGCCTTCGAGGCCTTCTTCCGAAGCGATCGCCTCGGTCACCAGGGCGTCACGGGCACGGGTACGCAGTTCGTTGACGGTATCTTCGTCGAACGATTCGATGTCGAGCATTTCCGAAATCGGCACATAGGCGATTTCTTCGAGGCTCGCGAATCCTTCTTCTACCAGGATGTCTGCGACTTCCTGGTCGACGTCCAGCTTTTCCATGAACAGGGCACGCACGGCAGCCGTTTCGGTCGCCGATTTGTTTTCCGATTCCTCGGCCGTCATGATGTTGATCTTCCAGCCGGTCAGTTCAGCGGCCAGGCGCACGTTCTGGCCGGAGCGGCCGATCGCAATGGCCAGGTTTTCTTCGTCGACCACGACGTCCATCGCATGCTTTTCTTCGTCGACCATGATCGAGGAGACGTTGGCCGGAGCCAGCGCGCCGATCACGAACTGCGCAGGATCGTCCGACCACAACACGATGTCGACACGCTCGCCACCGAGTTCGCCAGTCACTGCCTGCACGCGCGAACCGCGCATGCCGACGCAAGTGCCGATCGGGTCGATGCGCTTGTCGGCGGTGTAGACAGCGATCTTGGCGCGCACGCCGGCGTCGCGGGCAGCGGACTTGATGTCCAGCAGGCCTTGCTCGATCTCTGGTACTTCGAGTTCGAACAGCTTCATGATGAATTCCGGCGCGGTGCGCGACAGGATCACTTGCGGGCCGCGCATATTGCGGTCGATACGCAGGATGAAAGCGCGGACACGGTCGCCGATACGCAGGTTCTCTTTCGGGATCATCTGGTCGCGCGGAAGGCGCGCTTCGATCTTGCCCGATTCGACGATCGCGTCGCCGCGCTCCATGCGCTTGATGGTGCCGGTCACGAGCGAGTCGCCGCGCTCGAGGAAGTCGACCAGGATCTGTTCGCGCTCGGCGTCGCGCACACGCTGCAGGACCACCTGTTTGGTGTCTTGCGCGAAGCGGCGGCCGAATTCGACGGACTCGATCGGTTCTTCGATGTATTCGTCTACCTCGATGTCAGGGATGTTTTCCTTGGCTTCGAAATGGAGGATTTCCTGGTCCGGCAGCTGCAGGCCCGCTTCGTCAGGCACCACGTGCCAGCGGCGGAAGGACTCGAACTCGCCCGACTCGCGGTCGATCGAAACGCGAATGTCGACCTCGCCTTCATAGCGCTTCTTCGTCGCTTGCGCGAGTGCGAATTCGAGCGCCCCGAAGACGACATCTTTATCGACATTTTTTTCGCGCGCCAGCGCGTCAACCAATAATAAAACTTCGCGGCTCATGCTTTGCGTCCCTTAAAATCCACTTGCGGCACCAAGCGTGCCTTATCCAAGTCGGCGAGCGTAAATTCCAACTGCGCCGGACCATCCTTACTTTCAAATTCAATTGCAATCGTGTCGCCTTGCGGAGCCTGCAAGATACCGGTGAAGGTTTTGCGGTTCGCCGCGCCGGGCATGCTCGTTTTCAGCTTGACGGTGCATTCGCAGCCTTCAAAGCGGATGAAATCGGCCATGGTGCGCACCGGGCGGTCCAGCCCCGGCGACGAAATTTCCAGGCGCTCGTAGGCGACGTTTTCCACCGTCAGCACGTGCGACAACTGGTGACTGACCGTTGCGCAGTCCTCAACCGTAATGGGGCCCTTTTCAGCCGCGTCGGCAGCAGTGAAGTCGATATATACGCGCAAGATCCCGCGCTCGCCCCGTTCGACATCAACGAGTTCGTAGCCCAGGCCACTGACTGTCTTGGCGATTAATTCAAACTGCTGCAAACACATTCTCCAAAATCGATTTAGCAAAAAAAAAATGGGCATCTGCCCATCTTCTTATATCCGTACCAGATGAAAGCACTTGCAGACGATGGCTGCTCATAACTTTTATTAGGCTGCAGATTATAACCTGTTACGGCACTTCCCGCAATCGCGAGATGCCGGATGGACAGGCAAACAACACTTATCAATTGCCAAGTATTGTCTTTTAGAACGATTTTCAGCAACTTCAAAACCGTCGTCCTCGCGCACGCGGGGACGACGGCAGTGTTAGCCGCGACGACCGCGGCGCGGCATGCCATGGTCGGCGCCGCGCGGACCTTGCGGCCCCTGCGGGCGGCGGTTGCCGCCACCGGCATTGCCGAAACCGAACGTCGTTTGCAGCGGATCCGGCTGGCGTGGACCGCCGCGCGCGGCGCCATCGCCGCCCTTGCCGCCGCCACCTGGACGACCAGTGCGCGGCTGGCCATCGCCCTGCGGACGCGCACCCTGCGGACGGCCCTGGCCATCGCCTTGCGGACGCGCGCCTTGCGGACGGCCTTGGCCGCCACCCTGGCCGCGGCCTGGGCCGTTGCCTTCAAACGGCGCACGCGGCTGACCGCCACCCATGCCGCCGCCCTGCCCACCCATGCCGCGCCCTTGCGCACGACCACCCTGGCCGCGACCGGCGGGACGCACGCCCGCGAACGGATCGGCATTGCGGTTGGCGTCGACGCGGTCGATGCGGTTGCCATCGGGCTCGTCGTTGTTGCGCCCTTTCGGCTCGCCGCGCGGTTCGCTGCGGCCCTTCGGACCGCGCGCTTCGTTACCCGCGCCTTTTTTCTCGACGCCGAACGCGGACATCAGGTCGCGCACGGTGTTTTCTTCCATCTCTTCCCAACGGCCGCGTTTCAAGCCGCTCGGCAGCGTCATTGCGCCGTAGCGGGTACGGATCAGGCGCGACACGGTCAGGCCGATTGCTTCGAACATGCGGCGCACTTCGCGGTTGCGGCCTTCGCCGATCACCACGCGGTACCACTTGTTGATGCCTTCGCCGCCGCCATCGGCGATCTTGGTGAAGTTCGCCATGCCGTCGTCGAGTTCAACGCCGGCCAGCAGCTTCTGGCGCATGCCTTCTTCCAACTCGCCCAGGGTACGCACCGCGTATTCGCGGTCGATGTTGTAGCGCGGGTGCATCAGCCGGTTGGCCAGGTCGCCCGAGGTCGTAAACAGCAACAGGCCTTCGGTGTTGAAGTCGAGGCGGCCGACGGCCAGCCATTTGCCGGCCTTCATGGTCGGCAGGCGGTCGAACACCGACGGACGGCCTTCCGGGTCGTCATGGCTGACGATTTCGCCGGCCGGCTTGTGGTACACCAGCACGCGCGGCGGCTTGCTCGATACCTTGCGGTGTATCAGCTTGCCGTTGATGCGGACCGCGTCGGACGGCAGGATGCGCTGGCCGATATGGGCCGGCTCGCCATTGACCGACACGCGGCCGGCGACGATCAGGTCTTCCATGTCGCGGCGCGAACCGAGACCGGCTTCGGCCAGCACCTTGTGCAGCTTCGGCGCGTCATCGTCGGAGGTCAGGTCGCGCTTGGCCGGCTTTTGCGGCGTATTGCGGCCGCCGTCGTTGGCGTCGAACGCGTCCGAGGTCACATACGAGAAAGCCGCGTCGGCATCGTACACGCCGCGGTCCTTCTTGTGGTGCTGCAGGCCGGGATTGCCCTTCTTGTTCTTTTTGGGACGGTTGCGCTGTTCGGCCGTGCGCTCCGGGCGCGGACCGCGCTCGGGACGGACGAACGGCTCGGCGCCGGCCACGCCTTCGGCAGCGACTGCCGGCTCGGCGCCTTCCGGGCGCTCCATCTGCTTGCGTGCTTCGCGCTGGCCGCGCAGTTCGCGCATCTGGCGCGGTCCGCGTGGCGAGCGCGGACCGCGGTCCGGGCGCGCTTCGCCCGCACCTTCTGCGGCGGCGCCGGTTTCGACCTGGACTGCCGGCGCGGCTGCGTCAGCTGCCGGCTTCAGCGCGCGCGGCTTGCGCGCGGCCGGAGCGGCCGGAGCGGCCGGAGCGGCTTCGGCGGCGGCCGGTGCCGCTTCAACGGCGTCAACGACTTTCTTGGCGCGCGGCTTGGGCGCGGCCTTGACCGGCGCATCGCCCTCGGCGGCGACTTCGGCGACGACCTTCTTGGCGGCGGCGCGCTTCGGCTTCGGCGCTTCCACGCCGGCCGCGGCGTCAAGCTCGATCTGGGCCTTGGTGCGGCGCTTCGGCTTGGCCGCTGCGTCGTCGTTGCCTGCCATGTCGGCGGCGCTGGTGTCTGGTTTAATTGGATTCATTGTTCGTTTCTTGGTTGTGCTGACCTGGCGCAGCGTCAACCGTTATTTCTGGCGCAGGGTCGTGAATGAGAACTTCAACTGGTGAAGTAGCTGGGCTGGACTCTTCAATGACCTGCGGAGCATTCTCCGGTTCATCGCTGTTTCCTGCACCATCGTCGTGTGCAGCGGCCGTGGCCGCCTTGTCAAAGTTTTCCTGCAAGGCCGCCTCGAGCGCTTCCATCTCGCGGCCGCTTTGCACCTCGCTGATTTGCTGCAAAGGCGGCAGCTGGGACAGCGAATTCAAACCCAGGTCGTCGAGGAACTGCTTGGTCGTGGCCAGCAGCGCCGGCCGTCCGATCACTTCGCGGTAGCCGACGGCATCGACCCAGCCGCGGTCTTCCAGCATCTTGATCGTCTGCGAGTTGACCGCGACGCCGCGAATCTCCTCGATATCGCCGCGCGTGACAGGCTGGCGGTAGGCGATGATGGCCAGCGTCTCGAGCGTGGCGCGCGAATATTTCTGCGGCTTTTCCGGACTTAGCCGGTCCAGGTACTGCTTCATTTCCGGGCGGCTCTGGAAGCGCCAGCCGCTGGCCAGGCTGACCACCTCGATGCCGCGGTCCTTCCAGTCGTCGCGCAATTGCTCGAGCATGATCTTGATCGTGTCGGCGCCCACGCCCACGCCCATCGGTCGGCCGCTGTCGTCGACGTCGACGAACAGCTTTTTCATGCCGTGGATGGACATCGGCTCGCGTGCGCAAAGCAAGGCGGTTTCGAGGACTCGCTTGGCCTCATCAGTATTCATAAAGATGTCGTATGCGGGTAGTACTAGTAAAAAACCAATCAACGAATGGCAGCGACGTCATCGAATGACGCCGTTTTGCAAAGAAAACGTTGAAACTGGAATCCGTCGCCCGGGACGATGCGCGCTGGGCGGGAATGTTACCGGTGGCGGGATACGAACCCGTCCACGTGGCTGCCAGCAATGCCGGCAAGCCTAAACCGTTGATTTTAAAGCGAAACGCTGATTCATCGGAGCGGCAGGAAGGCTAAGTTCCGGGCGCGCATTACACAAACGATCACCATTGTTTCCTTCAACTTCGGCCATTGTACCTGATAAAGCGGCGCAAGGGACAAACGACGCCTGGCCGGTCGCCCGCGCCTGGCGCTGGCCCAGCTGCGAGCCGAACCTGCAATGCGTGGCGGGGAATGAACCGGGCTTAGCGCGCGAGCTGGTCGGCCAGGATGGCGGACACCCCGAGGAAGGCCGGGTATTCAGCGGTAATGACGAAGGTCGGCACTTGTGCCAGGTAATGCACGAAGCGGCCCTTCTTTTCAAAGCGCTTGCGGAAACACGAGTTGGCGAAGCGCTCGCCGAGGCGCGGGACGATGCCCCCGCCTATATAAATACCGCCCTGCGCGCCGAGCGTGATGGCCAGGTTGCCGGCCACCGTGCCCAGCATGGCGCAGAACATCTCGATGGCCTGGTCGCACAGCGCGCACTCGCCGGCCAGCGCGCGGCGCGAGATTTCCGGCGCGTCCAGTGCTTCGGCGACCTGGTCGGCATGGTCGCACAGCGCGCGGTACAGCAGTTCGATACCGTCGCCGGACAGGAAGCGCTCGGCCGACACATGGTCGAATTCGCGCCAGGCGAAGCGCAGCACGGCCACTTCCATCTCGTTGCCCGGTGAAAAAGTCACGTGGCCGCCTTCGCTCAGCAAGGCGGTCCAGCTCGACTTGCACGGGATCAGGCCCGACACCCCGAGGCCGGTACCGGCGCCGACCAGGCCAAGCGGCGTGTTCGGCACGCTGCAGCCGCCGCCGATTTGCACTTTCTGATCCGGCGCCAGGTGCGGCAAGGCACGCGCCAGCGCGGTGAAATCATTGGCGACGACCAGCGTGACGAAGCCACATTCCTGGCGCAGCGCCTCGATCGAAAACTCCCAATGGTGATTGGTCATGCGCACCAGGTCGCCGGTAATCGGGTTGGCAATCGCCAGGCCCGCATGGCGCAGCGGGGCCGGGCAGGCTGCGACCACATCGGCGCTGGCAAGGTAAGCCTTGAGCGCGTGGGCCAGGGTCGGGTAGGACGCGCAAGCCAGCACCTTGATCAGGTCAACCGTGCCGGGCGCCATTTCCAGCGCGAAACGGGCATTCGTGCCGCCGATATCCGCGAGCAGCCGCGGGCCATCCGCATAAGGGGCGGAGGAATTCGGGGGTGGCGCGGAAGCAAGCTGTACGGTCATGGCGGCTATTATTCTGTGAACCTCCAAAGCTTAATGGATGAAGCAACTCCCGCGCAAGCATTCTTTGTAGTTTTAGTACATTCAAGATGTTTACACGACATTTCCTCGTGAGGGAAAAATAGCAAGACAGTAGTCTTGCTACGAAATTTAACAAAATTAAACAATTTGGCGTGATGCTGGGCAGCCCGGCAGCGATTCGACTGGCGATCTTGGACTCCGATTTTTTCCCTGCGCCAGCGCTGGGCTCAGGAATGATGCGCTTTCCAGGCCTCGAGCCCGCCGCGCAGCGGCCGCGCGCGGTGGAAGCCGTTGGCCAGAAATTGCTTGGCGACCTGGGCGGCCGTGACGTCGTTGGGGCAGCTGCAATACACAACCACATGCCGGTCCTTGTCGAGCCCGGCCATGAAACCCTGGCTATCGCTTGCGTTGAACGGCAGCGCACCGGGTATCGCCGCCTCGAGCTGCTGCGCCGTCAGGCTGCGCGCGTCGATGATCAAAGGCTGTTTGCCTTCATTAATCAGGCTGGCAAATTCGGCCATGCTGATGCGTTCGACTTGCAGAGCGCGCAGGAAACGGCGGCGTTCGACATACTTGAACAGCATGAACAAACCCAGCAGGCTGATGATGAGCACCAGCGCCGCCGTCCCCATCGTACTCATGGTCAGCAGCAGGCCGTCCACGCTCCGGTGGAAATACGCGCCCAGCGCGATGCCGGCGCCACTCCACAGCAGGCTGCCAGCCATGCTGAAGGCGATGAAGCGCGCAGGCGCGACGCCGAGCGCGCCCGACATCGGCGAGGCAATGATGTTAAAGCCGGGGATAAATTTGGACACGATCAGCGACTTCGGCCCGTAGCGGGCGAATTTGTCCTCGGTCTGGCTGACGCAGGAGTCGGGCGACAGCGAGATCTTGCACAGCAGCCGCAGGATGCGGGTGCCGTAGAAGCGCCCGGCGCTGAACCAGAAATAATCGGCGATCAGGCAGGCCGCCATTGCCACGGCAAGGCAGGCGACCCAGCTGATGCCGCCGCCAACGGCCAGCGCGCCGGACACGACCAGGATCGGAAAGGCCGGAATCGGCAGGCCGCCCTGCTCCACCAGCACGATGGCAAACACCAGCAAGACACCGTACAGCTGCAGCAGTTCGACTAAATTAGGCATGCCGCCATCTTAGCCCAAAACCTTGCAGCCCGTTTCCGGCCGGCGGCGCGCTGGCGCTTAGCTGCGCCGGAACGTCGTCCACAGCGGTGCCGCCACGATCAGCAGCCCGCCCAGCCACACCATGGGCGGCAACTGCTCGCCCAGCCAGACGACGGCAAACAGCGCGCCGAAGACCGGCTCCGTGCCCATCAACAGCGCCACGCGCGTGGGCGAGCGTTGGCGCACCGCGTAGTTCTGCACGAAGAACGCGAATATCGTGCAGAACACCACCAGGTACAGGGTGGCGTACCAAAAATGCGGATCACGCGGCAAGGGTGGCAAGCCGCCCGGCGACGCGCACCAGGCCAGCATCAGGCAGCCGATGCCGACCGTGCCGGTCTGGATCGCCGTCAGCGACAGCGTATCGATGGTCTTGCCGGCGGTGCGCTTCTTGGTCAGCGCGACCATCACGGCGCGCAGCAGCGCAGCAGCCAGGATCAAGGCGTCGCCCAGGCTCAGCGACAGTTCGACGCCCGCCGTCAGCAAGAAAGCGCCCAGCAGCGAGGCAGCGGCCGCGATCAGGTCGATCGCCCTCGGGCGTACACGCAGCAGCGCCCACTCCGCGAACGGCGTCAGCACCACGCAGATGCTGATCAGAAAAGCGGCGTTGGACGCCTTGGTCGCGGCCAGGCCAAACGTCTCGCACACGAAGATGGTCAGCAGGACCAGGCCTAGCGGCAGGCCGATGCGCAAGGCCGCGCGCGCGTTGGCGGCGCCGGCCTTCGCCAGCGCCGCCAGCAGCAGCGCAAACGTCACCAGGAAGCGCACTGCCAGGAAACCAAGCACGGGATACAGCAGCACCGCACCCTTGGCCACGCCGTAGCTGGTCCCCCACACCACAGCGACGCCAAGCAGCAGCAGGTCCGCGAGCCAGGCGCCAGGCTTGGCCCTGG
>JANYGW010000005.1 GCA_025359245.1 Massilia sp. | reverse complement strand
GCGCATTGTCGAAACGGCGCACCAGCACCGCGTTGGCGCGCGCCAGGCGCAGGCAGAAGTCGGTACTGGTGGTGAGCAGCTCATCCATGATAAATCCTTTATATATGCTGTATAAATGCTTGATGGCGCAAGTATATAGTGGAATTACTTGAGTACGCAAGCTTTATTTCATCTGCTCAGGCCGGTGGACGAGCACCCGGCCTGAGCACCCGCATCAGACGCGGCGTTGGCGCCGCAGCGCCAGGCCCGCGCAGCCGAACGCCAGCAGCAGCAGGGCCATGCCCGACGGTTCCGGAACGGTGTTGCCGTCATGGATGCCGTCATCGGACTCGGGCGCCAGGCGCAGGCCGGCGATGCTCTGCTGGAACTGGCCGTTGGCGTCGATCTCGCCCAGCGTGGCGGTGAAGGTGTGGGTGGCGTCGATGCCGGCGCCGTATTTCGCCCACAGCCCGAACCAGGCATCCATATAGTAGGTGCGTCCGGTCACCAGGTCGAATTCCAGGTTCCAGTCGAGGCCGGCCGGGCCGACGCTCTCGAAAAAGCTGCCAGCCTCGCTTTGATAGTCGGCCAGCGTGCTGGCAGTGTCCTCGAACGCGGGCCGGTTCTGGTTCGCGGTGTCGACCTCGAAACTGCCGGTCGACAGCGAAAACACGCCCAGCGAGGCCTGGACCTGGCTGGCCGGCGTGGTCAGCGCGTCCCAGAAGCCTTGGCGGTCGGTCAGGTTGGTGGCGTTGAAATCGAGGTGGCCCGCGATGGCCCGGTGTGCCGAGCCGCTGCCATCCCAGGTGAAACTTTGCATCGCTTCGACCTGGCTCGATGCGCGCGTATAGCTGGTGTTGGTCATCGTGGCCTGGTGCAGGATCAGGCTGCCGGGCGTGCCCGTGCCGTCGACCGAACCGCGGGTGCCCACCGCCAGCGGACTGAGCGTGACCGTCGCCGCCGTCAGGCCGCCGTAATTGGCGTCGTAGCGCATGTCGACCAGGGTATTGCCGAACGTGCCGGTGGCGTCGTTGCACAGGCTCGGGGTCAGCGTGCCGGCGCTGCGTTCGGCGCCGGTGCGGCAATCGCGCACGTAGGTGCCGGCGTAAGCGCCATTCGAGACGGCCAGCGGAGCCGCGCCGGCGCTGGCCATGGCGGCCAGCAGCAGGGTAATCGAGCAGGCGGAGTGCAGCTTGGTCATGTTATTTCCTTGGCGTAGTGTGACAGGCTGTTGATCTGGAACAAACTGACGGCCAAGCATGGAACATGCCAACTTAACAATATCAAGCACTTGCGCGCTGCCGGTGCCGGCACTGTAAATATTGTCGACAAGAAAACAGGCCCGGCAGCGTGCGCTGGCGGGCCTGTTCGGCTGGTGCGGGGAACGGCTTAGCGGCCGCGGCCGCCCGAGCGGTGCGGTGGCGCAGGGCGCGGACCGCGGCTGGCGCCGCCACCACCGGCGCCGGCTGGACCGCCGCCGCCGGCGCTGCGTGGCTTGGAGGTATTCCGGTTGCCGCTGCCGACCTTGACGACCTGGCCGCCGGAACGGCCGCCGCGCCCGCCATGGCCTGGCGCGCCGCTGCGCAGCTGGATCGCCTGGGCGCGCGCGTTCGGATCCGGCTCGAAGCCCGGCACGATTTCGCGCGGCAGGGTCTGCTTAATCAGCTTCTCGATGTCTTTCAACATCTCGTGCTCGTCCACGCACACCAGCGACACGGCTTCGCCGGTCGCGCCGGCACGGCCAGTGCGGCCGATGCGGTGCACATAGTCTTCAGGAATGTTCGGCAGGTCGTAGTTGACCACGTGCGGCAACTGGTCGATGTCGATGCCGCGCGCGGCGATGTCGGTCGCCACCAGCACTTGCAGGTCGCCGGTCTTGAATTCGGCCAGCGCCTTGGTGCGCGCGGTCTGGCTCTTGTTGCCGTGGATCGCCATGGCGCCGATGCCGTCGGCATTCAACTGCTCGACCAGCTTGTTGGCGCCGTGCTTGGTGCGCATGAATACCAGCACCTGGGTCCATTTGTTGGTCTTGATCAGGTACGACAGCATCGGGTGCTTCTTGTCGCGGTCGACCGGGTGGATCTTCTGCAAGATCACTTCGACGGTCGAATTGCGGCGCGCCACTTCGATCATGGCCGGCTTGTTCAGCAGGCCATCGGCCAGCGCCTTGATCTCTTCCGAGAACGTGGCCGAGAACAGCAGGTTCTGGCGTTTCTTCGGCAGCACGGCCAGGACTTTCTTGATGTCGCGGATGAAGCCCATGTCGAGCATGCGGTCCGCTTCGTCCAGGATCAGGATTTCGATCTTGGACAGGTCGACGGTGCGCTGTTCCATGTGGTCGAGCAAACGGCCCGGGGTGGCGACCAGGATGTCGACGCCGTGCTTGAGTTGCTTGATTTGCGGGTTGATGCCGACGCCGCCGAAGATCACGGTCGAATTCAAATTCGTGTATTTGCCGTAGACGCGCACGCTTTCCTCGACCTGGGCCGCCAGTTCGCGGGTCGGGGTCAGGATCAGGCAGCGCACGGCGCGCACCGAGGTCTTGCTCGTTTGCGCGGCGCCGACGGCGTCGGTCGACAAACGGTTCAGGATCGGCAGCGTGAAGCCGGCGGTCTTGCCGGTGCCGGTCTGGGCGCCGGCCAGCAGGTCGCCGCCTGCCAGCACGGCGGGAATCGCCTGGGTCTGGATCGGGGTCGGGACGGTGTAGCCGTGTTCGGTCACTGCACGAACGATGGCATCGGACAGGCCGAGTTGGGAAAATGACATGATAACTTTATGGTGGAGATCGGCCCGTCGCCCCATCAGGAGCGCCAGTGGCAGGCAATCAGTATTAGAAAATCCGAGGTGGCGCAGGCACTGGGAAACGGAGCCACCGGGCATTGCAGTATCACAACAGCGAAGTCTAAACGAATTAGTTTCGCCGCGGAACTAAAAGGTGGGAGCGGGAACCTTTTAGTGGTTCCCGAAACGGCTTAGCCGGCTATTTTACTTGAAAGGGGACAGCAGCGTGACCATCTGGCCAAACACCTTCGGGCTGGCGGCGATGATGTCGCCCTTGTACAGGTAGTCGGACTCGCCGGAAAACTCGCCGACGATGCCGCCCGCTTCCGTCACCAGCAGCGCGCCGGCAGCGATATCCCAGGCTTTCAAGCCCTTTTCATAGAAACCGTCGACGCGGCCGGCGGCCACGTTGGCCAGGTCCAGCGCAGCCGAACCGCCATTGCGCACCGACTGGCAGCGTTCGGCCATGACCTGGTACATCTTCATGTAGTCGTCGAGCGCGCGCGGGCCGGCGCCATGGCCGGAAGCCAGCAGCGTATTGGCGATGCGGTCATGCTTGGTGACGCGGATGCGCTTGTCGTTGAGGTAGGCGCCGGCGCCCTTGGTGGCGGTAAACAAGTCATTGCGCACCGGGTCGTACACGACCGCATTGGTGATGATGCCGCGCTGGGACAGCGCGATCGAGACGCAATAGTTGGGGTAGCCGTGCATGAAGTTGGTGGTGCCATCGAGCGGGTCGATGATCCACGCGTATTCACTCTCGTCGTTCAGGTTGGAAGATGCACCCGACTCTTCGGCCAGGATGGCGTGGTCAGGGTAAGCCTTGAGCAGCGTTTCGATGATCGCCTGTTCGGCGGCCTGGTCGACATCGGTGACGAAATCGTTGTGTTGTTTTTCAGTAACACTGATGCGATCGACGTCGAACGACGCGCGCTGGATGACGGTGGCGGCGCGGCGGGCGGCCTTGATGGCCGTGTTGAGCATTGGGTGCATTATATTTTCCGTTAAAAGAACGCTAACGCCCGCGGCGCCCCCACGGGTGCAGCAAACGGTAATGAACGAGAATGAATTAAAGAGCGGTGCGACGTCGAACGGTTAAAATCGTGCTTTTTCAAGCCCTGATTCCTGTGATCGATATTGCGCGATGGCGCTATTTTAAATGAACATGCCCGAAAACCCCACTTCTGTTTTTACCCGACTGCGATTTATCCTGGTCGAGACTAGCCGTGCCGGCAATATTGGCGCTGCTGCCAGGGCCATGAAAACCATGGGTTTTTCCGACCTGGTGCTGGTCAATCCGCGCTTTGCGGACGCCTTGCAGGACCCGGAAGCGGTTGCCTTCGCCAGCGGCGCCCAGGACGTGCTGCAGAACGCGCGCATCGTCGGCAGCATGGCCGAGGCGCTTGACGGCGTCAATTTCGCCGCTGCCGTGTCGGCCCGGTTGCGCGAGTTTTCGCCGCCGGTGTGGAGTCCGCGCGAATTCGCCGGCCATGTGGCGGGGCAGGGCGCGCTGTCGGCGGCGCTGATCTTCGGCAACGAGCGCTTCGGCTTGCCGAACCACATCGTCGAACAGTGCAATGTGCTGATCAACATCCCGGCCAACCCGGATTACTCGTCGCTGAATCTGGCGCAGGCGCTGCAGGTGCTGGCCTACGAGTGCCGCGTGGCCGACGGCGTGGCGGCGCCAGCCAGCGCAGTCGGTTTCCACGGCGACGCGGCCAGCCTGGAACAGATCGACGGCATGTTCGCGCATCTGGAGCGGGCGCTGGTGGCGATCGACTTCCTCGATGCCGACAACCCGAAGAAGCTGATGCCGCGCTTGAAGCGGCTGTTTTCGCGGACCCAGCTTGAAACCGAAGAGGTCAACATTTTGCGCGGCATCGCACGCCAGATCCTCAAGAATAAATAGCAAAAACCGCAGACATGAATAAGGTGGTGGGATGGCTTTCGCGTTTCTTTCCGCGCTGTGCATGGGGCCACGAGACCCGCGTCATGAAATTGCCGACGATTTCGCGTCGTTGGAACGCCACCGCTAGCTTTGGCAACGGTGCTTTCTGCGGTCCGTCTCGGATGCGTGTTTCATCCCCCAAACGGACGCCGGGAACAGGCCGGCAACGGCCAAATGCGGCCATTGCCTACCTGAACCAATGCCATCAACTCATCGTCGATGTCAGGGACAGTGCCGGTGTCACGCTTGCGATTTCATACCCTGTGGATCACACGGCGGCGCTGGTTTTCGTGACGCCGAACACATAGCTCTTGAACACATATCCCCATGGCACGGCGACTATCGCGATGATCACCAACAAGAACACATAGGTCATGCTTTCCGCATGTGAGCCCGCCAGTTTATCGGCCTTCCAGAGCGGGTAGGCCACGATCAGCAACCACAGTACCTTATAGAATATTTCGAGCAGTAACAGAGGAATCATCTTCACCGGTTGCAGAAGGCCCAGCAAGGCCAGTGTTGCAAACGCAGCCCACACGCTCCATACCATTGCCTCGTAAGGATCCCAGGCGCCGACGTGGGTCAGGATGAACGTCCACGAGTCCTTGCCGAGGAAAAGCAGCATCAAGACATACAGCAGCCGCATGAGATAAATATTGATTGGGCGAATGCCATCGTAACGCACGTGGTCGGGCTGGAAGATGCTTTTGAGGTCAAACGACATGGATTGCTTCCTCTATGGTCAAGTTAATAGGATCGTGGGATGTACGTGATTGACTTTTTGATCACGTTATCCAGTGTGCCCTATTTCGATGGCAAGATGTTCGACAAAATCAGGCGCCGCAAAACCCGCGCGTTACCAGTATCAATCCGCCGATAAGGGCTGATCGCCCGAAGGCGAGCGATCACCTCGCCAGGCGCCTGGGAAATCCCATCCAGTACGACGTCAATCGCCGACTGGCTTAGAAAAGGCCTTCTGCCGAACCATAAAAAGCCAGCTTCAGCGCTCAACCCTGTCAGTCGGGCCGCCGCTCCGGTATCATGCGGGGATGAACAAGAATATTTCCCTACCGTTTGTCATTGGTGTCGCTGGCGGAAGCGGCAGTGGCAAATCCACGGTGACTCAGCAAGTGCTAGCGTCGTTCGGCGCCGATATGGTGTCGGTTGTGATGCAGGACGATTACTACTGCGACCAATCCGATCTCACCCCTGAAGAACGCCGCAAGCAGAATTACGACCATCCGCAGGCCTTCGACTGGCCGCTGCTGGTACAGCACGTCCAGTCCCTGCGTAACGGCGAGGCGATCGAGATGCCGGAGTACGACTTCACGATCGACAATCGCTCCAACAAGACCATCCCAGTCAAGCCAGCTCCGGTCATCGTGATCGAAGGCCTGTTTGCCTTGTATGACGCGGACCTGTGCAAAATGATGTCGCTGAAGATCTTTGTCGATACCGCTTCCGACGTCCGCTTCATCCGCCGCATGCAAAGGGATATTACCGAACGCGGCCGCTCGGTAGAGAGCGTCATCAGCCAGTACCTGGAAACTGTGCGTCCGATGCACAAGCAATTCATCGAGCCGACCAAGCGCAATGCCGATGTCATCTTGCCCCACGGCGCCAATGGCCCGGCAGTCGACATGATTACCGCCAAGGTAGCGAGCGTCATCGGCCAGTTGAAGCGGCCCTGATCCAATCCTATGATTTGCTCCGGCCCGCCGTCTCTCCCAAATCATAGGATGCACGCCTTCTGTGAGCCTTTCTAAATGCTTCACAAAGCCGACGCTCACTTTTTCAGGGTATCAACTTCCGCCAAGTACCGTGCGGCGCAATAATTCCTTTTTGAATTTACATTCCCGAATGTAAATCACGGGCCCTTTATCTCGAAAATACATATGTCGATCTCCACTTCATGCTGGATCATCTTGGCGGTCGCAGTTGCCGTTTTCTTGGGCGCGATTCGTTTTCCTCGATGGCTGGTCGGCCTATTGTCTTTGCTCGCCGTTCCAGCGGGTCTGCTTTATTTTGTCGCATTCGGAGGTAATAGCCCCAATGCCAAGGCTGCCCTTCTGATTTGGGGCGGTCTACTTGCACTCTTTATCGCTCCGGTTGCGGGTGTTGTCGGTTTTTTTGCGGCGTGGCTCGGAAAAAAAATAACTGACCGAGCGCGTGCAGCACCTGGAAGCCGCTCAGCGTGAGTCTTCAGGAAAGCGATTTGGCGAGCGCACAAGCCAGCATAGCGAGCTGAAGCCCAAACGCGCCGATCTGCCGCTGTTGTAGCCGGCGTGCCCCTTGCCAGCGCAGCGCCAGCGGACGCGTCGATGCTGGCCGGCGTGCACACAATGCCAAGGCCGCATCGAAGTGCGCCAGCTGTTCGGGATGGCGCGCAAGAATGGCAAACAGGTCGGCATCGAGCGCAACGCGCAACGCGTAATACTTCTGGATGCCGGCGGCCAGCAATGCCAGCGCCACCAGCGGGCCAGATGTCACGATGACGGCAGCCAAAAACAACAGCATCGAAGCCTGGTCGACCTGCTTGCCCGTGCGCAGAAACGCCGCCATCACGGCCGCGCTGATCCCGTTTTCCATGTCCACTTCAACCGCCTTTCAATAGCTGCAGCGCCGCAGCGCCGAGCACAATCTGGGGCCGCACCTTGCGCACCAGCGACACTGCGGCCTCCGGCGTGGCAGCGATACCTTGCCGCAGCAGCCAGGCTGACACCACCAGCGCGCTGCGCGAATAGCCGAGCGCGCAATGGACCAGCACCGGACCGTGCGCCTGCAGCCGCGCCAGTGCGTCGACGGCGCGCGCCAGTTGCTGCGCCGACGGCGGCACCAGGTCGAGCATCGGCACGCAGGCATAGTGGCGGCCCAGCGCGGCGCGGCTGGCCGGCAATTCGGCGGTCAGGTCCAGCACGGCGGCAAACGGCGCCGCGTGCCAGTCGGCCTGGCTTGGCGCGCGTCCGATCCAGATGCCGGGCCAGGCCTGGACGCAGGCGCTGCCGTTACGGGTCCACCAGCGCGACGAGAGCCAGGCGGCGCCCTGGTAAGGCCACAGCAGGGCGCGCGCGGCCCAGCTGTGGCCGGCGGCAGCTTTCTGGAACGCCGCCACACCCCACCAGCGGTAGGCGCCGGCCACCAGCAACAGCGACACGGCCGGCCACAGCATCAGCCAGGCCCAGCCACCCCACAGCACGGCCGGCGCCAGGCAGCACAGCGCGCCGGCGCCATACAGGCCAGCCAAACGAAGAGACGGACGCGGCACATCACCTCGCCAAGCCTGCGGCGCATCGGGAAACAGGTACACACAGGCGATGCCGGCGATCATGCCCGCCAGTCCATCGATGACGTGATGCTGGAAGGTCGTCAAGACGGAGATGCCGATCAGCGCGAACCACAGGTGCATCGCCCATTTCGCCCAGCCGCGCAGATGGCGGGCGTACACCAGCCACAGCAGCAAGAGCAGGCTGATGTGGAGCGACGGCGCCTGGTTGAACGGCTTGTCGAATCCGGTCAGCAGGTCGAACAGCGCGCCATAGACGCCGCTGGTGGCGGGCCGGACAAAGTCAAATTGCAGCGGCACCAGCAGGAAACCGGCGACCGAGATCACGGTTGCCGCCAGCAGCCGCTTGCCGTGCGTGTCGAGCTCGGCCCGGGTGGCGCACAGGAACAGCGACACCGCGTAGAACAGGTCGATCGACATATACGGCACGATGGTCCAGGGCAGGAAAGGAATCTGCTTTTCCCACGCGTACCAGAAGCTGGGCACATGGGCCAGCCGCGCCGTCCATGCGCCGGCCAGGCCGTAGCTGAGGAAGAAGAACGGCCCCAGGCAGGCCAGCCACAGCGCCGCGCGCATCCAGGGCCGGGCGCTGTTCACCGGTACGCCGTCCCAGTCTTGCGGCGCGCCAGCGACACCGTGAAAATGCCCCACTGGTCAGTCAGCTGGTCGATTTTTTCAAAGCCCGCCTCGGCCACCAGCTGATCCATTTCAGCCTGGCTGCGGCGCCGCATGACCCACGCCCGGCCATCGCGGTGGCTGGTCAGCGAGCGCGCGATCAGTTCCAGTTGCGGATGCCACGGCTGGTTGGTGTAGACCAGGTAGCCGCCATCGACCATGGCGTCGGACAGGCCGGCCAGCGAGGTGCGCAGCAAGGAATTGTCGGGAAACAGCTCGTACAGGCCGGAGACGACGGCCAGCGTCGGCGCGGGCATCAGCGCGGCCAGCGACGGGCGGTCGAAGGCGTCGGCCTGGGCGAAGCTGGCGACGCCGTCCATGCCCAGTTCCTTGATCAGCCGCTTGCCGCCATCGACGTTCAGCGCGCTGTAATCGCGCAGCAAGATGCGCTCGACCTGTTCCTTGCGCGGCGCGATCGCCTCGAGCAGGTAGCGGCCGTGGCCGGCGGCGATGTCGACCACGCGCACCGCTTGCCGCCCCTTGGCCAGGCGGTCGATCGCATCATTGATCAGGCGCTCCAGGTGCACCTTGCGCTGGCGGATGCCGCGCCAGCCTATGCTGTCGAGGAAGATCCGGTCGACCAGCGGGCCGAGCACGGGGACGCCCTGGGCGGCGTTGCGGTACACATAATCGAGCGTGCTGCCGGAGTCGAAGCCGGTGCGCAAACCCAGCCCCATGCCCTTGGACAGCAGCGCGCCGGCCTTGATCGACAGGCGCGAAATGGCCCAGTACGCACGGGCGAACAGATTGGTCGGCGGCGCGCTCAGGCAGTCGAATTCGTCCTTGGTCACGCCACTGCGGTCGGCTTTCAGCAAGTTCTCGCGCGGCACAGGGACATCGAACGCGCGCCGGATAAAGCCGCTGGCCAGGTCGAGCGCGCGCTGGCGGTCCAGTTCGCCGAAGGTGTCATGCAAATAGCCGTCCAGTACATGCAACTCCTTGGCCGTGCTGCCCAGGCGCGCAAAGAACTCATGCTGCGGCGCGTGCTGCACGACCCAGTCGTCGCCCGAGATCAAGAGCTGGGTGGGCACGGTGATGGCGGCTGCGTCGCCGACCACGCGCTGGCCCGCTTCGTACAGGCCCAGCAGAATGTTGACGGAGATCGGGCGCGTGATCAGCGGATCGGATTCGTACGAGGCGATGCGTGCCGGATCGTGGGTCAGGAACTTGGCCTTGACGTAGGAGTTGACGAAAAACTTCGTGCGCAGCTTGAGCATCAGGGCCAGCCCAGGCCTGGCCAGCGGCACATACAGCTTGACCTTGAACGCGGGCGAGGCGAGCACCATGCAGCGGATTTTCGGCGCATAGTCATGCACCCAGGCCGATACCAGCACCGCGCCCACGCTCTGGGCGACGACGGCGATGTCTTCAATGGCGATGCCGTGCTGTTCGGAGATATGGCGCACGAAGGCATCGACATCCTTGACCAGCACGCCGATATTGTCCGCGTAGCCGCGCTCGCCCGGCGAGCGGCCCAGGCCGCGCGCGTCCCAGGCGAAGAAGGCGGCGTCCGGCATGTCCAGTTCGTCGACCAGGTGGGCCATGCGCGCGCCATGCTCGTGGCCGCGGTGGAACAGCACGACGGCCTTGCGGGCGCGTGTGCCGGCCGCGCTCCAGTGCCGGTAGAACAGACGGGTGCCGTCGAAGCTGGCGAAGGTCGACTCCGACAAGGTGCGTACGGGTAGGGTCATGGTGTTCATAGGTCCTCAGTGGTGTCGTTGGTGGGGCAAATCTTTTGCTTCAAACAGTGCAGCCGCGTACGCAGCGCGCCCAGGAAATCGGTCTTCTCCAGCGTGCCGTACAGGGGCTTGCCGATGCCGATGTTGATAAAGAAGGGAACCGGAATCCAGCTGCCCTTGGGCATGGCCTTGCCCAGCCCGTGCAGGAACACGGGGATGACGGGCACGTCCGGAAAACGGTGGGCCAAGTGCCAGATGCCGGCCTTCAGGTCGGCCAGCTGCTCCGGCTCGCCGCGCGATCCTTCCGGAAAAATCACCAGCACCTTGCCTTGTTCCAGCGCGCGATAGCATTCCTGCAGCGGATCGCCGGCGCTGCGATCGCCGCCGCGAATGACGGGGATGATGCCCACTACATGCAGCGCGAACCATTTGATCCAGGCATTCTTGAAAAAGTAGTCGGCCGCGGCGGCCGGCTGCACGCCGGGAATGCTGAGCAAGGGGAATAGCGACAACAAGGCCAGGATGTCGAGGTGGCTGTTGTGGTTGGCCGCGACGATGGCCGGCCCCTTGCGTGGCAGCCGCTCGCGGTGGCGTACGTGGATGCCCAGCCACAGCAGGACCACCGGCCACGCGAGGCAGGTGACGAATAGCAGGCGCAGTGCGGCGGTCAGCTTGGCCACGATGGCTCCCTAGTAATAGAGGTAGTAGATGTAGTGGAAGAACAGCGGCGCCGTGTAGGTCAGCGAGTCGAGCCGGTCGAGGATGCCGCCGTGGCCGGGCAGCAGGCTGCCCGAATCCTTGACGCCGATGTCGCGCTTGACGGCCGAAACCACGATGTCGCCGATATAGCCGAACACGCTGATCAGGAGGCCGGCGAGGGTGGCGTGCAGCGCGCTCATTGGCGTCAGCCACGGTGCCAGCAGCCAGGCAAGAAAGGTGGTGGTGGCGACTCCGCCCAGCAGCCCTTCGAGCGTCTTGTTCGGACTGACCGTGGGCGCGGCCTGATGCTTGCCGAACGCCTTGCCCCACAGGTACTGGGCGACGTCGTTGACCTGGGTCAGCGCCACCAGGTAGAACACCAGCATCGCGCCGGTGACGCCACGCGTGGTCGGCAGCATCAGCAGATAGGCCATGTGGCTCAGGCTGAAGACGGTCGTCATCAGGCCCCACTGGATGGTGCCGGCTGCGCGCAGGAAGCCGCGCGTCTCGCCGACCAGCACCATGCGCATCGGCAGCAGCAGGAACACGTAGACGGGGATGAAAATGATGAACATGCCGTACCAGGCAATGCCCACCCACAGGTACTGGACCGGAATGGCCAGGTAGGCCAACAGCAGCACGCGGCGGTCGGCGTGCCGGGTCGGCGCGATCGACAGGAATTCCTTGAAGGCGAGGAAGCTGACCAGGCCGAAAATCACCATCGCATAGCGCGACGGCATGGTCAGCGCCGCCAGCATCGGCAGCACCAGCCACCACCAGGTCTGTATGCGCAAACGCAATTCCAGGTAATTGCGCTCCGGATGCATCCGGATCAGTCCGGCGGTCACGGTCGAGGCGCACACCAGCACGGCGAGGACGGTGGCAAAAGCAAAGTGTAGAGGCGACAACATGGCAGGCTCCGGTAACGAGGGGATCACGGCAATGCTTTGCGGGCGCGCTTGACGCAGGTCCAGGCCAGCAGCACGCACAGCGCGGCGGATAGAAAATTGAACCAGGGCGCGAGCGGCACGCCGGCGCCGAACAGCAGGGCCAGCGCCCCGAACGCGAGCGCGCGGTCGCTCTTGCCCAGCGGGCCATCGTAGCGGCGTCCGGCGCCGGTGACATGGCCCAGCACGCCGACGAACTCGGTCAGCAGCGACAGGAAGAGGACGGCCGCGCCGAGCGTCAGGCTGGCCCCGGGCAGCACGAAGAAGGGCGCGTACAGGGCGGCGTCGGAGACCACATCGCCGACCTCGTTGAGGATGGCGCCGGCGTGGCTTTGCTGCTTGAATTCGCGCGCCAGCATGCCGTCGACGGCATTCAGGGCCATGCGCAGCAGCAGGAACAGGGGCAGCAGCAGATAAGGCCAGGCGCTGGCGGGCGCCCGCAGCATCCACAGGCCCCAGGCCAAGGACGCGAACATGGCGCTGCAGGTCACCTGGTTGGCCGTGATGCCGGCGCGGAACAGCACGTGGGCGAGCGGGCGCAGCAGGTTCTGGAAGCGGGGCTTCAAGTCATACAGGGTCATTCGGTCTTCTCCCAAGGGCGTGAGATACACGCCACGCAGCGCAGTCTTTCACAAGCGTCTATGTTTGTGAATGAACAACTGAGGAGGGAAGGAAGCTGCTACCGGCAGTAGCGGAATATGATGCCGCGCTTTCATCTGGAACCGTGGTCTGAGCCCGGTTTCATGTGGTGGCTAGATGACGTCGAACGGGTCTTTCTTGCCGTCGTGGATGTTGGCCATCACGCGCCGCTCGCGCCCGACGATGGTGGCGACGAAGGCGGCCGGGTCGCGCATCTGCTTGAAGGTCGAAAAGCCCTGGTCGAGAAATTCGTGCAGGTCGCCCAGCCCGGCGATCCGGGCCGGCGCCTTCATGATCGTCAGCGTCACCGCCAGCAGCGGTATCTTGACCAGCTTGCACAGCGAGTCGCCCAGCTCCTGCACCAGGTCAAGCTGCTGCGCGCGCTCGTCGCGCGTGGTCGACGTGCGGTAGGCGGCGATGTACATGCCTTCCGTGAACTCGGTCCCCAGCACGCGCGCCATCGCCGTGTCGAGCCGCTCCGACAGCGCGTCGAGCACGATCGCTTCAGTGATCGTGTGCAGCGATTCGTACGAGAGCATCTTCTGCAGGGTCGGGATGATGCGTTCGAGGTCGACGTCGCGCTGGCTCAGGTCGTGCGCGCCGTACAGCTCTTCGAGGAAGAACTGCGCCGCGTCGTGCGTGTTCGGCTTGGCCAGCAGGTCCGCATGGGTCACCGCCAGGCGCGCCGACTGGTAGCGCTTGAGCGCGACGCGCGCGGCCAGCAATTGCGGCTCGCGCTTGGCGGCCTGGCGCTCGGCGGCGACCAGCTTGAGCTGCTGCGCCAGCTTTTGGACGAGAATTTCTTTCTTCATAGATACCGTTTTACCAGAAACGAGTAGATGGATCACTCTACTTTCCAGTCAATTCTCCCTTTCCGCTTTGGCGTACACTACAAAAAAATTAAAAGGAATCAGGGACATGGCATCAAATCGCAGGACCTTTTTAAAGGTGGGCGCGCTCGCCGCGCTGACCCTGGCCGCCGGCGGCGGCATCTACCGCTACACTCATCCGCCCGGATCGCCGCAGCGTTTCGTGCTCGACGGCGAAGCGAAAGCGGCGCTCGACGCCATCATTCCGGCCATGCTGGAAGGGGCGCTGCCGGCCGACGCGGGGGCGCGCGCGGCCGCGGTGTCGGCCACCACCGGCCGCGTGCACCAGGCCATCCTGGGCCTGCCGCTGAACACCCAGAAGGAAGTGCAGGACCTGTTTGGCCTGCTGGCGCTGGCGCCGGCGCGGCGGGTACTGACCGGCGTATCGGGCGGCTGGAGCCACGCCACTGACGCGCAGGTCGGCGCTTTCCTGCAGGAGTGGCGCTTCCACCGCCTGGCCATGCTGCAAACGGCGTATCACGCGCTGCACGACCTGATCATCGGCTCGTGGTATGCCGACCCGTCCAGCTGGGCCGCGATCGGCTATCCCGGTCCATTGAAGGAACTCGCATGAGCAAGCAAAGCATTATCCCCGACCCGATCGCAGCAGGCCTGGCGGCCGGCTGGAAGGTCACCGACTGTGCCACGCTGACGTCGGACCGCACCTTCGAGGCCGACGTCGTCATCATCGGCAGCGGCGCCGGCGGCGGCGTGAGCGCCGAAATCCTGGCCAAGTCGGGCCTGAAGGTGATCATCGTCGAAGAGGGCGCGCTCAAGTCGTCGAAGGACTTCAAGATGCGCGAGGCCGAAGCGTATCCGGCGCTGTACCAGGAATCGGCCGCGCGCAAGACGCGCGACAAGGCGATCAACATCCTGCAGGGGCGCACCGTGGGCGGTTCGACCACCGTCAACTGGACGTCGAGCTTTCGCACGCCGACCCCGACGCTGGAGTACTGGCGCAAGAACTTTGGCCTGGCCGGCTACACGCCCGAGGCGCTGGCGCCCTGGTTCCTGATGATGGAAGAGCGCCTGAACGTGTCGACCTGGCTGACGCCGCCCAACGAAAACAACGACCTGCTCAAGCGCGGCGCCGCGCAGCTGGGCATTCCGGCGGCGGCCATCATGCGCAACGTGAAGGGCTGCTGGAACCTGGGCTACTGCGGCATGGGCTGCCCGACCAACGCCAAGCAGTCGATGCTGGTGACGACGATACCATCGGCGCTGAACCACGACGCCACCTTGCTGACCCACGCGCGCGCGCAGCGCCTGCTGTTCAAGGGCGACAAGGTCGACAGCCTCGAATGCACGGCGCTCGACGCCACCGGCGTGGCCGCCAGCGGGCGCAAGGTGACGCTGCGCGCCAGACACTTCGTGGTGGCGGGTGGGGCGATCAATTCGCCGGCGCTGCTGCTGCGTTCGCGCGCGCCCAATCCGCACGGCTTGCTCGGCACCCGCACCTTCTTGCATCCGACCGTGATCTCGGCGGCGATCTTCGAGCAGCGCGTGGACGGCTATGCCGGCGCGCCGCAGACGATCTATTCCGACCATTTCATGGAGACCCAGGCGATCGACGGCCCGATCGGCTACAAGCTCGAGGCGCCGCCGCTGCATCCGCTGCTGCTGTCGACCACGATGGCCGGCTACGGCAAGGCCCACACCGAGACGATGGCGCAGTTCCCCCATGTGCACGCGCTGCTGGCGCTGCTGCGCGACGGCTTTCATCATGATTCGCCGGGCGGCAGCGTGGCGCTGGCGGCCGACGGCTCGCCGGTGCTGGACTATCCGATCAGCCAGTTCGTCTGGGACGGCGTGCGGCGCGCGCACCTGTCGATGGCCGAGATCCAGTTCGCCGCCGGCGCCAAGTCGGTGCAGCCGGTGCATGAACGGGCCGCGGCGTACACCAGCTGGGCCGCGGCCAAGCAGGGCATCGCGGCGCTGCCGTACCAGGAACTGATCACGCGCGTGGTGTCGGCCCACGTGATGGGCGGCTGCACCATGGCCGACGACCAGCGCCAGGGCGTGGTGGGTGCGAATGGCCGCTACCACGGCGTGTCCAACCTGTCGGTGCACGACGGCTCGCTGTTTCCGACCTCGATCGGCGCCAATCCGCAGCTGTCGATCTACGGCATCACGGCGCGCCTGGCCAGCGACCTGGCGCACGAGCTGACCGGCAAGCCGGCCGCGCGCCTGGTCGCGTGACGAGGACGCGGTGAGCACGCGATCGATGCTGCGCCTGCTGCTGGCGGCGCAGGCGGCGTTCGTGGCGGCGCTGGCGGCGCTGCTGCTGCGCACCGGCGTGCTCGCTCACTGGTGGCAGGCGCTGGCCGCCGGCGCCGCGCTGCTGCTGCTGTTGCGGGTGGCGCTCACGGCCAACAATTTCGTCATCACGGCGCGCCATGCCAGCGCGACCCCGGCCCAGTTCCGGTTGCGCCCACTGGCCGGGCTGCGCCTGTTCGGCGAGGAATTCATCGCCACGCTGCTGCAGACCTCGTGGTTCATGCCCCGCGCCGGCGCGTACGAACGGATCTATCCGGACAGCGCGCACCCGCCGGTGCTGCTGCTGCACGGCTATGGCTGCAACAGCGGCTACTGGGCCCAGCTGACGCCGCTGCTGGACGCGGCGCGCATCAGCCACGCCACGCTCGACCTGGAGCCGGTGCTGGGCGCGATCGACGACTATGTGCCGCTGGTGGCGCGCGCGTGCGCGGCACTGTGTTCAAAATCCAACGAACCAAAAGTTATCATCGTCGCGCACAGCATGGGCGGGCTGGTGGCGCGCGCCTATTTGCGCGATCACGGCGCGGCGCGGATTGCCCATGTATTTACACTCGGCACGCCGCATCACGGCACCAGCCTGGCCAGCTTCGGCGTGGGCCGCAACGCGGCCCAGATGCGCCGCAGCGGCACTGCCGACGCCCCGGAAAGCGGGTGGCTGCGCGCGCTGGCGGCGGCCGAAACGCCGGCTTCGCGCGCGCTGATCACGACGCTGTTTACGCACCACGACAACATCGTCGCGCCGCAAACGTCGAGCTTGCTGACGGGGGCGCGCTGCATTGAATTGGGCGGCGTCGGCCATGTCGCGCTGGGCCGCAACCGGCGCGTGCTGGCGCGCCTGATGGACGAGATCGCTGCCTTGCGCACGCGTTAACTTTTGTGTAGCAACATTTTCCTCAAGCGTGATACAGTCATTGCGAACAGCGTTGCCATGGGCAATTAATATTGTCCGCGCCGGCGTGAGAATTGGTGATATTCGGTGCCGAACGCGGCACAAACCGGACCATCACAGGGGAGCGCAATTGTGTCTGCACGGATCCTGATTATCGAAGACAACCCCACCAACATGGAGTTGATGGTCTATTTGCTGACGGCGTTCGGCCATACCCCCTTGATGGCGATCGACGGCATCAGCGGCGTGCAGACGGCGCGCGAGACCCGTCCCGACCTGATCATCTGCGATATCCACCTGCCCAAGCTGGACGGCTATGGCGTGGTCGCGGCGCTGAAGAAGGACGAGCAGCTGCGCCACATCCCGGTGCTGGCCGTGACCGCGCTGGCCATGGTGGGCGACCGCGAGCGGCTGCTCGCGGCCGGCTTCGACGGTTACCTCGGCAAGCCGATCGAACCGGACAGCTTCGTGACCGAACTGGAGGCCTTCCTGGCCACGGCGCATCCCCCGGACCTGCCGCCCGCCGCGCGCCGCGCCACCATCCTGATCGTCGACGACCACGTCCTGAACCGCGAATTCCTCATTACCCTGCTCGGCTACGGCGGGCACCGCCTGCTCGAAGCGCCGAGCGGCGTCGAAGCGCTGAAGATGGTGAAGCAGGAGCTGCCCGACCTGATCATCTCCGACATCCTGATGCCGAACATGGACGGCTACGAATTCGTGACCCGGCTGCACAGCGACCCGGCCACCGCCGCGGTGCCGGTGATCTTCTATACCGCCACCTACCGCGAGCGCGAAGCGATCCACATGGCCGAGACTTGCGGGGTGCGCTGGGTGCTGCCCAAGCCGTCCGACCCGGACGTGATCCTGCGCACCGTGCACGAGGCGCTCGGCATGAACGCACCGGAACTGCTGCCGCATTTCGCCAACGTGGAGTCGGACGCGAACCGCATGTTCTTGATCGATAATACGGTGGCCGAATACCTGGTCGAAGTCGAGTCGAGCAGCGCCGTGATCTCGCGCATGGCCTCGCACGACGGCGGGGCGCCGGCCGCGCCGTCGCACGACCTGGCCTCGATGACGGACCGGCTTTCCAGCTCGCTGTCTAGCCTGCAGGCGGTCAGCCTGCGCCTGACCTCCCTGATCGAGCTGGGGATCGAGCTGGGCGCCGAGCGCGACCCGGCCGCGCTGATCGAAATCGGCTGCAAGGTGGCGCAGAATATCTGCGTCTCGAAATACGCCTGCATCGGGGTGCTCGACGAGGGCGCCGACGAATTGTCGTATTTTTCCTCGTGCGGCGAAAACCGCCAGGCGCGCGTGGTGTCCGCCACGCCGCGCGTGGGCGTGCTCAATACCCTGCTCGAAAAGCGCCAGCCGGTGCGCATCGACAGCGTCGACGGCGACCCGCGCTCGATCGGCCTGCCGCACGGCCATCCGCCCATCCATTCCTTCCTCGGCGTGCCGATCGCTTCGCGCGAGCGCGTGCACGGCTGGCTGTACCTGGTCGACAAGCTCGGCGCCAGCGGTTTTTCGGAAGTCGACGAACGCGTTGCGGTGACGGTCAGCGCGCAGATCGCGGTGGCCTACGAAAACCTGCTGCTGTATGAGGAAATCAAGCGCCACCACGCGCAGCTGACGGCCGACATGACCGCCCGCATCCGGCTCGACGAGGACCTGCGCCGCTTTCGCACGGCAATGGACGCCACCGCCGACGCCATCTTCCTGATCGACCGCTCGGGCATGACCTTCGTCGACGTCAACGCGACCGCCTGCCGCATGCTCGGCTACGAGCGCGACGACTTCCTGGCACTGGGCACGAGCGCATCCAGCGGCCCTGAGCGCGAGCGCCTGCAGGACCTGTACGACAAGCTGCTGGCCGGCGACCAGTCGGGCGCGATGGCCGACTTGCAGGTGCAGCGCAAGGACGGCAGCAGCGTGGCGGTCGAAGTGCAGCGCCGCACGCTGCGCTCGGGCGCCAGCTGGATCCTGGTGGCGGTGGCGCGCGACATCACCGAGCGCAAGGAAGCCGAGCTGCGCCTGCTCAAGCTGGCCCATTTCGATACCCTGACCGGGCTGCCCAACCGCAGCCAGTTCTATTCGGCGCTGACACGCTCGCTGGAGCAGGCCGCCGAGCACCGCTGGTCGGTTGGCGTGCTGTTCCTCGATGTCGACCGCTTCAAGAACATCAACGACACGCTGGGCCACCCGTGCGGCGACGAGCTGCTGCGCCAGTTCGCCAGCCGGCTGGTGGACAGCCTGCGGGTGCGCGACACCATCGGGCGCTTTGGCGGCGACGAATTCGCCGCCATCCTGATGCTGCCCGAAGGACCGCAGACGGCGCTGGCGGTGGTCGACAAGATCCGCGAATCGCTGCGCCGCCCGTTCGACCTGGGCGGGCACGAGGTGACGGTGACGGCCAGCATCGGCATCACGATCTACCCCGAGGACGGGCTCGACGCCGACACCCTGATCAAGTACGCCGACACCGCCATGTACCGCGCCAAGGAAGCCGGGCGCGACGCGTTCCGCTTCTTCACCGCCGAAATGAACGCGCAGTCGCTGGCGCGGCTGGACCTGGAGAACGCGCTGCGGCGCGCCATCGACCAGCAGGAATTCGTGCTGTACCTGCAGCCGAAGGTGCATATCGGCTCGGGCCGGATCAGCGGCGCCGAGGCGCTGATCCGCTGGAAACGGCCCGGCCATGGCATGGTCTCGCCGGCGCTGTTCATCCCTATCCTCGAGGAGACCGGCTTGATCGTGCCGGTCGGTACCTGGGTACTCAATGAAGCGTGCCGCATGATCAGCAAATGGGGCAAGTCGAAGACCGGGCCGGTGCACCTGTCGGTGAACGTGTCGGGCGTGCAGTTCTTCCTCGGCGGCCTGGAAGAGGAAGTGCTCAACGCAATCAAGGTGCACGAGATCGCGCCCGAACTGCTCGAGCTCGAGCTGACCGAAAGCTCGCTGATGTCGAACGCCGAAGATACCATCACGGTGCTGCGCAACCTGAAAGCGCTGGGGATCAAGATTTCGATCGACGACTTCGGCACCGGCTATTCGAGCCTGGCCTACCTGAAGCGCTTCCCGATCGACAAGCTCAAGATCGACATCGCCTTCGTGCGCGAAGTGACCAGCAACCCGGACGACGCGGCCATCGTACTGGCCATCATCAACATGGCGCACAGCCTCAAGCTGCAGGTGATCGCCGAAGGCGTCGAGCGCGATGCCCAGCTGGCCTATCTGCGGCGCCACGGCTGCGACGAGATGCAGGGCTATTACTTCAGCAAGCCGGTATCGGAGGCCGAATTCGAGATGATGCTGGCCGAAGGAAAATCGTTGGCCGCGCCGGTCGACGAAACGCTGGCCGGACAGCAGACCCTGTTGATCGTCGACGACGACGCCTTCATGCTCGACGTGCTGTCGGACTTCCTGGCGCAGGACGGCTACCGGATCCTGACGGCGCAGACCGCGGCCGAAGGCTTCGATATCCTGGCGCGCAACAAGGTGCACGTGATCCTGTGCGACCAGTGCATGCCCTTGATGAGCGGGACCGAATTCATGGAACGGGTCAAGAACCTGTGTCCGGACACTTTCCGCATCATGCTCTCGGCGTATGCCGACCTGACCCCGATCATGGCCGCGATCAACCACGGCGCGATCGACCGCTTCTATACCAAGCCGTGGAAGGGCGCCGTGCTGCGCGAGAATATCCGCGAAGGCTTCCGTTTGCACAGCCAGCTGCACGGCGCCGGCAGCAGCCAGGCCACGCTGCAGTAGCCGGTGTTGCGGGCGTCCTCGATACCACCATCGCCGACCGGCGCCGGCGAACGCCGGGTCGGCCTGCTCGTGGTCGTCTTTTCGGTGCTGTGCGCGGCGGCCATCCTGGCCAACCTGGCGTTCCAGGTCATCCAGGCGCGCGCCGACATCCTGCGCCGTCACAGCGAGGGCGCCACCACTCTGGCGCGCGTGCTCGAACAGCAGACCATCGCCAGCCTCGATGCGGTGGAGCTGGCGCTGCAGGCCAGCGTCGAGGCGATCCGGCTGCTGCCCCAAGACGCCCCCGGGCGCGCGCCGGCGATCGACCGGCTGCTGGCGGCGAACCTCGCCGGCCTGCCTTTTATCCGCGCCATCTGGCTGCTCGACGCCGACGGCAACGTGGTGCGCGACAGCGACCGCATGGCGCTGCGCGCGGGCCAGGCCGGGCGCGAATACTTCCAGATCCATCGCGACATACCGGGCGTCGGCTTGTACATCGACCGTCCAATCCTGTCGCGCCTCGGCGTGCCCTTCATCGGGCTGTCGCTGCGCATCAACCGGTCCGACGGCAGCTTCGGCGGCGTGATCGTGGCCGCGCTCGAGCCGGACTACCTGCGCGACTTCTACGAATCGGTGCGCTCCGGGCCGCAGGGCATGGTGGCACTGGTGCGCACGGACGGCACGCCGATGCTGCGCGTGCCCGGCGCGGCGAGCGCGCCGCCACCCGAACAGCGCACCTCGCTGCCGCGCCTGATGGAGTACAGCCGCCAGGCGGCCGAGGGTAACTTCCTGGCCGTCAGCGATCTCGATCGTGTCGAGCGCCGCTATTTTTTCCGGCATGTGGCGCGCCGGCCGCTGCTGGTGGTGGTGGGCCTGGGCCAGGCCGACATGCTGGCCGACTGGCGCCGCACCTCGGTCGCCTATATCTGGGTGTCGGCCGCGTTCCTGCTGCTGGTGGGCTGGCTGATCCACCTGGTGCGCAAGGAACTGCGGCGCCGCCATGCGCTCGACCTGGCGCTGCGCGCCAGCGACGTGGCCATGAAGGCGGCCCAGCAACTGGCCCATATCGGCAGCTGGCGCCTCAATCTTGATACACTCACCGGACACTGGTCCGATGAAATGTATCGTGTCATGGGCCTGCCGGTGGGGCCGCAGGCGCCGCCGTTCGCCGAGTTCCTCGCGCTGATCCATCCGGACGACCGCCACATCGTCGAGGCGGCAGCCTCCAGCGGCAGCGAATGGAGCGGCGAAGTGCGCACCAATCCGCAGACCGGTCCGCTGCGCTACCTGCACACCCGCAGCACGCTGCTGCGCGCGGCGGACGGCAAGCCGGCCGCGCTGATCGGCACCTTGCAGGACGTGACGGAACGCCGCAGCGCGCAGGAAAAGCTGCGCCTGTCGGCACGCGTGTTCGAGCAGACCGGCGACGGCATCATCGTCAGCGACGCCGCCAACCGCATCGTGGCGGTGAACGCGGCCTTCGAGCGGATCACCGGTTTTAGCGAGACCGAGGTGCTGCAGCTGCACCACCGCAGCCTGCACGCGGGCTTGAATGGCGACGATTTCCTGCGCACGCTGTGGGAGGCGGTGACGATCGAAGGGCAGTGGCGCGGCGAGATCTGGGGCCGGCGTAAAAACGGCGACCGCTTCCCGCAATGGCTGATCCTGTCGGCGCTGTGCGACCAGCATGGGCGGGTGGACGGCTATGTGGGCGTGTTTACCGATCTGTCCGAAATTCGCGACGCCACGCTGCAACTGCAATTCCTGAACAATCACGACGCGCTGACCCGGCTGCCGAACCGCGCGCTGCTCAACGACCGGCTGGAGCAGGCGATCGAGGCGGCGCGCCCGCACCAGCGCCAGCTCGGCATCCTGCTGCTCAATGTGGACCGCCTCAAGCGCGTCAACGAAGGCATCGGGCACGATGCCGGCGACCTGCTGCTGCGCGAAATCGGCGCGCGCCTGCATGCGAAGCTGCAGCCGGGCGACACCCTGGCGCGCCTGGGCAGCGACGAATTCGTGCTGCTGCTGACCCGCATCGACGACGCCGACGACGTCAACGCCTGCGCCCAGCAGATGCTCGAGCTGGTGGCGCAGCCGGTCCTGCTGGACGGCATGGAGCTGACCGTCACGGCCAGCATCGGCATCGCGCTGTATCCGGACGACGGAAGCGAGGCGGGCGAGTTGATCAAGAACGCCGACACCGCGCTGACCCATGTGAAGGAGGGCGGGCGCAACAGCTTCCGCTACTTCACCGCGCAGATGAACATCCGCGCGCTGCACTGGATGTCGATCGAGCACCGGTTGCGCGGCGCGCTCGAGCGCGACGAGCTGCTGCTGTACTACCAGCCGCAGATGGCGCTCGACGGCGATTGCCTGTCCGGGGTCGAGGCGCTGATCCGCTGGCACAGCGAGGCGCTCGGCGAGATCCAGCCGACCGAATTTATCGCGCTGGCCGAGGACACCGGCCTGATTCTGCCGATCGGCGACTGGGTGCTGCGCAACGCCTGCCGCCAGGGCAAGGCCTGGCAGAATGCCGGGCTGGCGCCGGTACGCATCGCCGTCAACGTGTCGGGGCGCCAGGTCGCGGCGGGCAACTTGCCGGCGGTGGTGCGCGCCGCGCTGGCCGACAGCGGCCTGGCGCCGCAATGGCTGGCCATCGAACTGACCGAAAGCGTGTTGATGAAGGAGACCGGCAGCGCCATGCGCCAGGTGGCCGAACTGCGCGCAATGGGCATCGCGGTGGCGCTCGACGACTTCGGCACAGGCTACTCGGCGCTGAGCTACCTGTCCACCTTCGCGCTCGACAAGATCAAGCTGGACCAGAGCCTGGTGCGCAACATCACGCGCGATCCGAAGAGCGCGGCGATTGCCAGCGCCACCATCGCACTGGCGCACGGACTGGGGCTGACGGTGGTGGCCGAAGGGGTCGAGACCGAAGCCCAGTTGGCGTTCCTGCGCTTTGCACGCTGCGACGAGATCCAGGGCTTTTTGTACAGCCGGCCGCTGCCGGCCGCACAATTGGCGGCGTTGTTGTCGCGCGCGGCGCAAGATGCTGCAAAATAGAGGTCTGACCCCCATTGAAAAACTCATGAACCCAGCACCAATGTTATTTGCACTGGCCCTGATCGCCGCGCCGGCCATGGCCGCGCCCGAGACGCGCGCGCCTACCGAGGCCGAACTGAAGGCGTTCGACGCCTGGTACGGCAAGCAGTTCCCCGATAGCCAGGCCGCCAAGCCGGTGCTCAGCATCACCCGGGCCGACCCGAAAAGCGCCTGGCGCATCGCGGCGGCGCTCGATTCGCCGCCGCGGCGCGGGATCGGCGCGTTGTGCCGCATGCAGCGCACCGAATTCAGCTTCGCGGGGCACTGGAGCGCCGCCGCGCAGCCGCGCCATTACGCGTGGCTGGAGCGTTCCGCCTGCAGCCGTCCGGCGCAGGCGGTGGAAATGCTGCAGCAGATGCCGGACGTCGACGTCCTCGGCCTGCTCGAGCGCCAGGTCGCGCTGCTGCACAACGCGCGCATCCTGTTGGGCGGGAACACGGCCTGCGCCAGCCAGCGCTCGTTCAGGTACACGCTGACCCAGCTGGCCGTCGGCAGCGCCGGCCCCAGTCCAGAAGTGCTGGCCGGCCTGGTGTTCAAGAGCGACCATGACACGCTGGCCACGGTATGGGCCAGGCGCAGCGGGCTCGAATACAACGTCTGGAATGTCAGCTGCCCCTAGCATCGGCGCTGCGTACGCCGGTTTGAGATTGACCACTTCTCGTTACGTTATGATGGATGCATCGCGGGCCAGCAGCGCCGCCTGCATTTTTGATTGGCACCATGATTCCTGTTCGTCTGGTCTCGGTAGGCAAGGCTGTTCCTTCGCGCACCGTCAGTTCTGAAAGCCTGGACGCCAGCCTGGGGCGCCCGCCCGGCTACACGTTCAAGAAGAGCGGCGTGCGCTCGCGCTTTTTCGCCGCCGCCGACGAATCGCAAAGCGCGCTCGGCGCCAGGGCCCTGCATGACGCGCTGCGCAACGCCTCGCTTGGCGTGGACGCGATCGACCTGCTGATTTCCGCCTGCGGCGTGCCGCAGCAGGCCTTGCCCAACACCGCCTGCTTCATCGCCGCCGCCGCTGGCCTGCCGGCCGGCACGCCCGCGTTCGACGTCAACGCCAGTTGCCTGGGCTTTTTGGCGGCGCTGCAGGTGGCCGGCGGGTTGCTCGCCAGCGGCGCCTATGCGCGCATTGCGATCGTCTCGTCCGACCTGGCCTCGCGCGGTATCGACTGGGACGATGCGGAAGCGTCGCTGATCTTCGGCGATGGCGCCGCTGCCGTGATCCTCGAACGGGGCACGGCGGAGCAGGGCATCCGGGCGGTCAAGTTCGCGACCTATCCGGAAGGACGCCATCTGTGTGAAATTCGCGGCGGCGGCACCGCGCGCAATCCGCGCGCAGGCGCGGTCCCGGCCGACTACCTGTTCCGGATGGATGGCAAGGCCGTCTTCAAGCTGGCGGTGCAGCTGCTGCCGGCCTTCCTGGACGAGCTGATGGCGCGTTCGGGCGCCGGGCTCGATGCGCTCGACGTGGTGGTGCCGCACCAGGCCAGCGCCCTGGGCCTGCTGCACGCGGCCAAAAAAATCGGCGTGCCCGAAGCGAAGCTGGTGCGCATCTACGAAACGCACGGCAACCAGGTGGCCGCCTCGATCCCGACCGCGCTGTACGAAGCGGTGATGACGGGCCGCGCCAGGCCAGGCCAGCGGGTCCTGATGATGGGCACCGCCGCCGGCCTGACCATCGGCGGCCTGATCCTCGACCTATGAGCTGCTATCTCGTCACCGGCGCCACCGGAGGTCTGGGCCGCAACGCGGTGCGCCTGCTGCAGGAGCGCGGCGTCGCGGTGCGCGCCTGCGGGCGCAACCTCGCCGCCGGGCGCGCATTGACGGGCGAGGGCGCGCAATTCGTCGCGCTTGACCTGGCGCTGTGTTCCGGGCGCGAGCTCGATGCGCTGGTGGCCGGCGTGGACGCCGTGTGGCACTGCGCGGCGCTGTCTTCGCCATGGGGCGCGGCCGCCGATTTCGCGGCCGCCAACGTCACCGCCACCCAGCGCCTGCTCGATGCCGCCGCGCGCGCCGGGGTCCGGACCTTCGTGCACATCTCGACCCCGGCCATCTATTTCGATTTCCGAGACCGCTTCGATGTGCCGGAAAGCTTCCGCCCGGCGGCCTTCGTCAACGACTACGCGCGCACCAAGGCGCTGGCGGAGCTGGAGGTGCAGCGCAGCGTGGAAAACCATCCGGCCATGCGCTGCGCGATCCTGCGCCCGCGCGCCATTTTCGGCCCGCACGACCAGGTGCTGATGCCGCGCCTGGCGCGCGTGCTGGACGCGCGCGGCGGCCGCCTGCCGCTGCCCGGGGGCGGCAGCGCGCTGATCGACGTCACCTATGTCGATAACGTGGTGCACGCGATGTGGCTGGCCACGGCCAATGATGCGCTGCCGTCCGGCAGTGCGTTCAACGTGACCAACCAGGAGCCGGCGCGCCTGAAGGATATCTTGCAAAGCCTGTTTGGCGACGCCATGGGCAAGCCGTTCCGGATCGTCGCGCTGCCGTATTGGCTGATGGCGGCCATTGCGCGCGCGATGCAGCTGGCCGCGCGCCTGAGCGGCAAGGAGCCGGCGCTGACGGCCTACAGCGTCGGCGCCCTCGGCTTCGCCATGACGCTCGATAACTCGCGCGCCCGGGAGGAGCTGGGCTACCGTCCGCAGGTCAGCCTGGCCGAGGGCATCCGCCGCACCGCACTATGGATGAATCAAGATGGCTAGAGTGACCGCCTTTCGCGTCGGCCATTGCACGCATCCGTCCTGCATGGTACTCAAGGGAAGCGGCTTGCAAAGCCTGTGCTTTCCGTCGCGCGCCTACCTGATCGAGACCGCGCACGGACTGTATCTGTGGGATACCGGCTACGCCCGGCGCTTCCGGGAGGCGACCGCAAAAGGCGTGTACCGCCTGTACGCGTGGATCACGCCGGTGCAGTTCGACGACGCCCAATCGCTGCACGGGCAGCTGCGCGCGCGCGGAGTCGATCCGAAGGACATCCATACGCTGCTGCTGTCGCATTTTCACGCCGACCATATCGCCGGCATGCGCGATTTCCCCGAGGCTCGCCTGATGTGCTCCGAGCCTGGCTGGGAGGCGGTGCGCCGCCTGTCCGGCATCGGCGCGCTGCGCCAGGCGTTCGTGCCCGAGCTGCTGCCGCCCGATATCGGAACGCGCCTGGGCTTTGTCGAAAGCGTGGCGCCGACGGCGCTGCCGGCTGCGCTGGCGCCGTTTTCCCACGGACGCGCGCTGGCCGGCGGCGAAATCATGATCGTCGACCTGCCGGGCCACGCTCCCGGCCATGTCGGCGCCTTCGTGCTCACCGAACAGGGCTGGGTGCTGCTGGCGTCGGATGCGGCCTGGGTGTCCGACAGCTACCGGCAGCTGCGCGGGCCGTCCGAGCTGTCGTTCCTGATCCAGCACAACCGCGCCAGCTATTACGAGACGCTGCGCAAGCTGCATGCGCTGCACCAGTCGGGTCATGCGGACATCCGCCTGACCCACCAGGACGGGGCCGACTATGTGCCGCTGGTGCCGGCATGAGGCGCATCTTCTGGCTGCTGATGTCGTACTGGCGCACGCGGCGCCTGGCGTTTGCCAGCCGCGCCGCGCTGGAGGACTGGCAGGCGCGCAAGCTGGCCGCTTTTTGCGCGCGGCTGTGCGAGGACAGCGCCTATTTCGCGCCCTTGCGCCATCTGCCGCTGGCGCAATGGCCGAGCATGGACAAGGGCGTCATGAACGCCAATTTCGATGCGATGAACACAGCCGGCCTGGCGCTGGCGCAGGTGATGGCGGCGGCCATGGAAGCTGAGCGCAGCCGCGACTTCAAGCCGGCGCTGAAAGGCATCACGGTCGGCCTGTCGTCCGGCACCTCGGCGCAGCGCGGCGTGTTTGCCGTCAGCGACAAGGAAAAGGCGCAGTGGGCCGGCGTGATGCTGGCCAAGGCCCTGCCGCGCGGCCTGTTCTCGGGCGAGCGGGTGGCCCTGTTCCTGCGCGCGAACAGCAACCTGTATGAAGCGGTGCGCACGCCATGGCTGCAGTTCGCGTTCTACGACCTGTTCCAGCCATTCGCCTCCCTGACGGCGACCCTGGTGGCGTATCGGCCGACGGTGATCGTCGCGCCGGCGCAAGTGCTGCGCGAGCTGGCGCTGGCGGTGCTGGACGGCCGCGCGCAGCTTTCGCCGCAACGGGTGATCTCGGTGGCCGAGGTGCTCGAACCCCAGGACCGGGTGCTGATCGAACGCGCCTTCGGCCCGGTGCATGAGATCTACCAGGCCACCGAAGGTCTCCTGGCCAGCACCTGCGAACGCGGCGTGCTGCACCTGAACGAAGAATACGTGCTGGTAGAACCGCAGTGGCTGGACCAGCACCGCTTCGTGCCGCTGATCACGGACTTCAGCCGCAGCACCCAGCCGATCGTGCGCTACCGGCTCGACGATGTCCTGGTCGCCCGGGCCGAGCCGTGCGCCTGCGGGCGCGTCACGCGCGCGATCGAGCGCATCGAAGGGCGCTGCGACGACATGCTGCTCCTGCCCGCTGTCGACGGCGGTAGCGTCACCGTCTTCGCCGACCTGTTGGCGCGCGCGCTGGCGCAGGCCTTGCCGGCCGATGCCGACTACCGGCTGACCCAGTCCGGCCAGGCCAGCCTGCAGCTGTGCGCGGCGATCAGCCCGCAGCAAATGGATGCGCTGCGCCTGCACCTGGATGCGACCTTGCTGGCCTTGGGAGTGGACACGGCCCGCTTGCGCTGGAGCGTCAGCGCCGCCGTTCCCGCTTTCGATCCGGGCGTCAAGCGGCGCCGCATCCGGCGCGAGGCGGCATGAATCTGATCGCGCGCCTGCGTTACATGCTGCTCGGCTGGGGCTGCGTCGGCCTGATCTATTTTTCGACCGGCCTGCTGGAAGGCCCTGCGGCGGTGCTGCCGCAGACCGCGCCCGACCGCTTGATCGCCTACAACCCAGGCGTGATCTGGCTGTACCTGTCGTTTTTTGTGCTGATACCGTACACTTACCTGGCCGGTCCGGCCGCCCGGGTGCCCTGGCTGGCGCGCTCCATGCAGTTGTGCGCGGTGCTGGCCGGCGCGGTGTTCGTGCTGTATCCGACTACGATGCTGTATCCGCCTGCGTCCGTCGGCGGCGGCGCCGGCGCGCACATGCTGGCGCTGCTGCTGGCCGGCGACTCGAGCCGCAACTGCCTGCCGTCGCTGCACGGCAGCCTGACCTTGGTGTGCGTGTGGGCCTTGCTCGAACGCGCCCGTCCGCTGCGCTCGCTATGCGTGCTGGCGCTTGGCGTGGTGATCTGCTATTCCATCATCGCGCTGCGGCGCCACGTGTGGATCGACCTGTCCGCCGGGCTGGCCAGCGGCATCGCCTGCGGCGCCCTGGCGGCCTGGATATTCAAACAACAGGAGCGTTCCGCGTGAACTTCTTTGCGATGTCGTTCGTGACCATGCTGGCGCTGGTGCTGATCGAAATGGCGATCATGAAGCGCAGCGCCATTGGCTGGCGCGAGATGGTCTTCAACCTCAATTCCGGGCATATCCTGATGTGGATCGGGCGCGGGATCGAGGTGATCCTGTTTGGACTGGTCTTGCGCTACGCAAGCCTGCACGTGGTCGACCGCTGGCCATTGGCGGCCCTGTGGGCGTTTGCCTTTCTCGGCTGGGATCTGTGCTTTTACTGGATGCACCGGCTGCACCACAAAATTCCCTTTTTCTGGGCCGTCCACGTGGTCCATCACCAGGGCGAGCATTTCAGCCTGTCGCTGGGGATCCGCAACTCCTGGTATTCGTCGCTGACCAATTTTCCGTTCATCGCCGTGCTGGCTGTGCTGGGCGTGCCGGTCGAGGTGTTCCTGGTGGTGTCGTCGTTCCATTACTCGGTCCAGTTCTACAACCATAACGGTATCGTCAAAGGCTCGGGCATACTCGACAAGTTCATGGTCACGCCCTTGCATCACCGGGTCCACCACGCGACCGCGCCGGCTTACCTGGACAGGAATTTCGGCGGCACGCTGCTGGTCTGGGACAAGCTGTTCGGCACCTTCCAGACCGCGCAAGCCGGTATCCCGCTCCAGTTCGGCGTGCCCGGCATGGCGCGCAGCGACAATCCGCTGTGGGCCAACAACGGCGCCATGTTCCGCTCCATCCGCGCGCGCTTTCCGGGGGCCGGCCGGCTGCGCGGGTTCGCGGTTCCGGACCTGTTCATCGGCAGCGGCGGGGTGATCCTGTTTGGCCTGGTGATTTACTACGTCAACCATGAACTGGCGCTGGCCGGCGTGCAGCGGGGAGTGCTGTTCGCGCTGATTTTTGCCGCCACCATCGCGCTCGGCGGCATGTCCGACGGCCGGCGCTGGGGCGCCGTCGGCTGGGTCGTGCTGGCGATCGGCATGCCGGTCGCCATCGGCGGACTATACGGCGTGCGCGACGCCTGGGGATGGTGCTTCTTCGGCCTGCTGCTCGCGCATGGGCTGGATGGGTTGCGCCGCCTGCTGGCGCCAGTACAGCCATGAAGCGCCTGGCGCCGCTGCGCTTCAAGCCGGCCCGCGACTCGGCGTTTCGGCGCGAGCTGCACGCTGGCGCCGAGCAGGTCCTGCGCGAGCAGGGCGGGCATCGCTTCGCCGACGCGTGGCTGCATGCGAAGTGCGCGGCGCTGGCGCTGCTGGCACTGGCCTGCTACACGGCGGCGCTGCGCTCGGCCGGCGCGCTGCCGTTCACGCTGTGGTTTGCCGCCAGCCTGTTCGCGGCGATGCTGCTGGCGATGAACTGGCTGCACGACGGCGCCCACCATGCGCTGTTCCGTTCGCAGCGCCTGAACCGGATGGCGGTACGCATCGCCGGCATTGCGGTCGGCATCGACACGCACTTCTGGACCATCCGCCACGTGCATTTTCACCATACCTACGCCAATATCGACGGCTACGACCTGGACATCGAGCCTAACCCCTTCCTGCGCCAGACGCCGTTCCAGGCCTGGGCGCCGCAGTATCGCTACCAGCATCTGTACTGGCCCCTGGTGGCCGCGCTGTCGCTGCCGTATCTGGCCTGGTACTCGGACTGGGCCGACTGTTTCGGCGCTACGCAGGCCGGCATGCATGGGCGCGCCGGCTGGCGCGGCAAGGTCGCTTTCCTGGGCTGGAAGCTGGCGCACGTGCTGGCGGTGTTCGTGCTGCCGCTGTGCGCGCTGCACGGCACGGCCATCAATTGGCTGGTCGTGCCGGGCGCGTATTTACTGGGGCAGATGCTGGCCTCGTGCTTTTTGGTGGCGACCATCCTCGGTACCCATTGGGCCGAGGTCGAGTTTTTCCAGCCGGGCCAGGATGGCCAGATGCCGCACGACTGGTACCAGCACGCCTTCCGCACTGCCTGCGACTGGACGCCGCGCCCGCGCTGGCTTGGCTATCTGATGGGAGGCTTGAACCATCACCTGACGCACCATCTGTTCCCGACCTACAGCCACCGGCACTACCCGGCGCTGGCCGCGCTGGTCGCCGCGCTGGCGGCGCGGCATCAGCTGGGCTACCGCAACCTCGGCTACCGGCAGCTGTTCACATCGCAGCAAACGTTCTTGAAGTCGATGGGGCGCGATCCCGGGGCCGGTGCTGCGGGGAAGTAAGCTGAAAAGACAGACCGGATTATCCGAATCCGGAATAAAAAAAGCGGGCAAGTTGCCCGCTTCTTTTTGCCCTTCGCGTCCGTATTAGAAGTGCACCCCGCGCAGCAGCTGCTGCATTGCGATCTGTTCGGAGCTCATTTGCGGCGCCTTCTTGTCGCCGCCCTTGGCCGCATCCGAATCCGGGAACATGCGGAACGTCGTGTTCAGCACGATCTGCGCCACGCGCGGCATCAGGGCATGCAGCACCTGGCCGAACACGCCCACCCGGGTTGCGATCCGTACCGGCTTGTAGACGATGGCTTCGGCGATCATGTCGGCCGCTTCCTCCGGCGCCAGCGTCGGCACGTTCTGGTAGATCTTGGTCGGGGCGATCATCGGTGTGCGCACCAGCGGCATGTTAATCGTGGTGAACTTGATGCCGACGTCGGACAGTTCGGACGAGGCGCAGCGGGTCCAGGCTTCCAGCGCCGCTTTCGAGGCGACGTAGGCCGAGAAACGCGGCGCATTGGTCAAGACGCCGATCGACGAGATGTTGATGATGTGGCCGCGTTTTTGCGCGATCATCTTCGGCAGCAGGCCCATGGTCAGGCGCAGGCAGCCGAAGTAATTGAGCTGCATGGTGCGTTCGAAGTCGTGGAAACGGTCGTAGCTGGCCTCGATCGCGCGCCGGATCGAACGGCCCGCATTGTTGACCAGCACATCGACGCCGCCGTGGTTCTCGATCAGCACCTGCACGAAACGGTCGCAATCGGCCATGTCGGCCACGTCGGCCGGGTAGGTGATGCACTCGAAGCCGCGCTCGTTGATTTCCTTCTTCGCTTCGGCCAGCTTGTCTTCGTCGCGGCCGCAAATGATGGTGATCGCGCCCGCTTCGGCGATCTTGTGCGCCGCCGCCAGGCCGATGCCCGACGAGCCGCCGGTGATCAGCACCACCTTGCCGGCCACCGTGCCGCGCAGCGTGCGGTCGATGAACAGGTCGGGGTCGAGGTTGCGCTCCCAATAGTCCCAGATGACAGGGGAATACGATTCAAGCGACGGGCAGGCGATGCCGGTGCCTTTCAGGGCGCGCTGTGTCTCGCGGCTGTCGAAGCGGGTAGGGTAGTTGATGAAGCCCATCACGTCGGACGGCAGGCCCAGGTCTTTCATCAGCGCATCGCGCACGCGGCGCACCGGCGAGAGCGACATGATGCCCTTCTTGACCGACTTCGGAATGAAACCGAGCAGCGCGGCGTTGATGCGGATGCTCATGGTCGGCGCATGCGCGGCGCGGCAGAACACGTTGAGCACTTCGCCGACCCGCAACGGTTCGGGATCGGTCAGGTGGAAGCACTGGCCGTCCAGCTTGGGCTGGTGCGCGATATGGTCCATCGCGTCGACCACGAAGTCGACCGGCACGATGTTGATGCGTCCGCCTTCGATGCCGATGACCGGCATCCATGGCGGCAGCATCGAACGGATTTTCTGGATCAGCTTGAAGAAGTAGTAGGGACCGTCGATCTTGTCCATCTCGCCGGTCGTGGAGTCGCCGATCACCAGGCCGGGGCGGTACACGCGGAACGCGCCCTTGGTGTCCGCGCGCACGATCTTCTCGGATTCGTGCTTGGTCGCGAAATACGGATTGTCCAGGCCTTCGGCTTCGTCGAACATGTCTTCGCGGAAGATCCCTTCGTACATGCCGGCCGCGGCGATCGAGCTGACGTGGTGCAGGCAGCCGGCGTGGATGGCGTTGGCCAGGTCCACCGTGCTGCGCGTGCCTTCGACGTTGACCGCGATCTGGTCTTCGGCGTCGGCGCTCATGTCATAGATGGCGGCCAGGTGGAAGAAATGGTCGATCGTCTTGGACAGCTTCTTGATGTCGTCCTTGGACACGCCCAGCTTGGGCGAACGCAGGTCGCCGAACACGGGAATCGCGCGCGCCTTGGTCGTGCCCCAGAACTCGAGCAGCTCGGGCAGCTTGTCCTTGCTCGCTTCGCGCATCAGGAAGTACACCACACTGCCTTTGCGCGCCAATAGCTTCTTGACCAGCCGCTTACCGATAAACCCAGTCGCTCCCGTGACAAAATACTGCATCGTGGTCTCCCCCTTGTGCTGGTTATATGAAATGATGTTCCAATCATTACAGGGGAATGGCCGATTGGCAAGGAGTCTTGCGCGAACTTGTGGCGCCTTGGGCGCATTTTAGAAGGCGTTCTCTATCGCTTTAGTATCCGATCTCTAGAATGTGTCACTAGAATGGTCTCATCAAAAAAGGTATCGACCTCAATCACACACAAACTGGGAGCTCACAATGGTAAAGAAACTGAAGACTCTGGCAAAAGCCGAAGACAAACAACTCGCTAGCGCCGTACGTACTTCCGCGCACCAGATCTGGCAGGCCGGCTTGGGCGCATTCGCCAAGGCCCAGGAAGAAGGCGGCCGCGTATTCAGCAAGCTGGTCGAAGAAGGCACCAACCTGCAGCGCCGCACCCGTTCGATGGCCGAAGACAAAGTCTCCGAAGTCACCGACACCGTCACCAAGGTCGCCGATGGCGTCTCGAAGCAGGCTTCCGGTTCGTGGGACAAGCTTGAGCAAGTGTTCGAAGACCGCGTCGCACGCGCCCTGTCGACCATCGGCGTGCCGACCCAGAAAGACATCCAGGAACTGACCCGCCGCGTCGAGCAGCTCAGCCGCGCCGTCGCTGCCGCCACCGGCAAGAAAGTCCCGGCCGCCAAAGCCGCGCCAAAAGCCGCTGCCAAGCCAGTCGCCAAGAAAGCCGCCGCCAAGCCAGCCGCCAAAAAAGTAGCAGCCAAGCCGGCCGCCAAGCCAGCAGCGAAAAAAGTCGCCGCCAAGCCAGCAGCGAAAAAAGCCGTCGTCAAGGCCGCACCGAAAAAAGCAGCGCCTAAAAAAGCCGCCGCCAAAGTCAACGCTGCGCCAGTGGCCGAAACCGCGGCGTAAGCGTCAACCATCCCCCAGTCTTCACCCCTGGCCTGTTCGCAGGCCAGGTCTGGGGGACACGGTAGGAACAGGGGCCTGTGCATGCGCAGGCCCTTTTTACGTTGACCAGAGTAGAAGCAGATGAGCACCACGACACCGAATTCCCCAAAGCGCAAGATCGGCCTGGCACTGGCCGGCGGCGGACCGCTGGCCGCCGTCTACGAGATCGGCGTGCTGGCCGCGCTGGAAGAGTCGATCGAAGGCCTGGACGTCAACGACGCCGATATCTATGTCGGCATCAGCGCCGGCGGCATCATCGCCGCCGCGCTGGCCAACGGCATCACGCCGCACCAGATGTGCCGCTTGTTCATCGAGAGCGACGTCGACACCGCCGACGGCGCCGCGCTGTTCAAGCCCGAAATCCTGCTGCGCCCGGCCAGCGCCGAACTGCGCAAGCGCGCCGCCATGCTGCCCGCGCTGCTGCTGGGCGGCGTGTTCCACTACGCGCGCCACCGCAAGAGCGTGTTTTCGTCGTTCGAACGCTTGAAGGAAGCGCTGCCGGCCGGGATCCTGTCGGGCGAGGGCATCCACCGCTACATGAAAGCGACCTTCGCGCGCCCCGGACGCACCAACGACTTTCGCAAGCTGCGCAACAAGCTGGTGATCGTCGCCACCGACCTCGATACCGGCGAAGCGGTGCGCTTCGGCGCGCCGGGCTGGGACAGCACGCCGATCTCGAAGGCGGTCCAGGCCAGCGCCGCCGTGCCCGGCCTGTTCCCGCCGGTCGAGATCGACGGCCACCATTTCGTCGACGGCGCGCTGCGCAAGAGCATGCACGCGTCGATCGCGCTCGAAGCCGGGGTCGACATGCTGTTCTGCGTGAACGCGATCGTGCCGTACAACTCGCGCGGCCTGGCGCCGATGAGGAATGCGCCCGGCAAGCTGTCCTCGGGCGGCCTGCTCGATGTGCTGTCGCAGACGCTGCGCTCGATCCTGCATTCGCGCATCGCCTCCGGCATGGCCAGCTACGAGAAGAGCCATCCGCAGGTCGCCATCCTGCTGTTCCAGCCGAACCAGGACGACGCCGAGCTGTTTTTCACGAATATCTTCAGCTATTCGAACCGGCGCCGCATGTGCGAGCAGGCCTACCAGAACACGCGCCTGATGCTGCTCGAGCGGCGCGCCGAGATCGGCCCGAAGCTGGAACGGCACGGCCTCAAGCTCAAGCTCGGGGTGCTGCGCGATACCAGCCTGTCGCTGGTGCAGCAGGCGCCGTCGCGCCAGGCGCTGGCCCGGCTGCGCCAGACGCTGGACGACCTGGAACGCTACCTGAAGGTGGCGCACTCGTCGTGATGTGACGGGGCGAGGAGGCAGGCCCCGATGCGCGGCCGGCGGCTCCGAACCGGGGGCAGACCCCCAATGGAAACACCGGGGACTGACCCCTCCGACCCGTGCACTGTTCCTGCGGCCTTATTCAGTGTTATGCTTGTGTAAGAAAAACAAAGACCGCCCGCCATGCTACAGAAAGCACCACGCCGTACCCGCGAACGCATCCTTGAGTTGTCCTTGCGCCTGTTTAACGAGTTCGGCGAACCGAACATCACCACCACGGTGATCGCCGAGGAGATGAATATCTCTCCCGGCAACCTGTACTACCATTTCCGCAACAAGGACGACATCGTCAATTCGATCTTCGTCCAGTTCGAAGCCGAGATCGAGCGCATCCTGACGGTGCCCGAGGGGCGCCGCTCGAACATCGAGGACGTGTGGCTGTACCTGCACCTGATGTTCGAGCTGGTGTGGCGCTACCGCTTCTTCTACCGCGACCTGAACGATCTGCTGTCGCGCAACCGCAAGCTGGAACTGCATTTCAAGCAGATCCTGGCGCACAAGATCAAGGTCGCGCGCCAGCTGTGCGAAGACCTGCGCACCGAAAAATCGATGGAGGCCTCCGACGCCGACATCAGCGCCATGGCCACCAATATGGTCGTGGTGGCGACTTACTGGCTGTCGTACGAATACGTGCGCAATCCGCGCAAGTACACCGAACAGCAGGCCATGGCCGACGCCCTGGCGCGCGGCTGCTACCAGGTGCTGTCGTTGATCGGCCCCTACCTGCGCGGCGACACCCGGCTGCTGTTCCAGAAACTGTCCGAAGAATATCTCAAACAACTCAAGTAAGGAGACTCCCATGGCATGGTCCAAATTCCCGCATCCCGACGCCGCATACGTGTACACCGCCGCCACGCTGAAGAAGGCCTGGCCGCGCCTGCACGTGGGCGACGCCGAGCCGTTCCCGAAAAAGGCGGCGCTGGTCGATGCCTGGATTGCGTTCCATGAAGGCGATTTCGAAAAGGCCACCAAGCTGGGCCTCGACGCCGGCGTGGACGGCTATTCGGTGGCGCACAAGGCCAGCTGCATGTACGCGACCTACCTGGAAAAGAACGACAAGAAGAAAATCGCGATGTTCGAGGAAGTGGCCGAGCGCTGCGAGCGCCAGCAGGCCGAGCAGCCCGACAATCCGGCCGGCTACTACTGGCACGCCTACGCGCTGGGCCGCTACGCGCAGGGCATCTCGATCGTCAAGGCGCTGGCCCAGGGCATCGCGCCCAAGGTGCGCCACAGCCTCGACAGGACCATCAAGCTCGCGCCCAAGCATTCGGACGCGCATATCGCGCTGGGCGCCTTCCACGCCGAGATCATCGGCAGCGTGGGCGCCATGATCGGCGGCTTGACCTACGGCGTGAAGAAGGAAGAGGGTTACAAGGCGTTCAAGAAAGCGATCGAGCTCAATCCCGACACCGCGATCGGTCGCATCGAATTCGCCAACGCCATGGTGACCCTGGACGGCAAGAAGAAAATGGACGAGGCGGTCAAGATGTACGAGGAGGCGGCCGCGGTCGATCCGCAGGACGCGATGGAGCGCCTCGACGTCGAAGCGGCCAAGGCCGAACTCGAGGACGAATGAAAGCGATCGCCGTCTATTGCGGCGCCAATGCCGGCGCTTCGCCGCTGTATGCGGAGGCAGCGCGCGCCATGGGCCGCGCGCTGGTCGGGCGTAGCCTGGAACTGGTGTATGGCGGCGGCCATGTGGGCCTGATGGGCACCATCGCCGACGAAGTGCTGCGCCTCGGCGGCGCGGTCAGCGGCGTGATCCCGCAGCAGCTGGTGGACCGCGAACTGGCCCATCCCGGCCTGACCCGGCTGTTCGTGGTCAAGGACATGCACGAGCGTAAGGCGATGATGGCGCAGCTGTCGGACGGCTTCATCGCGCTGCCGGGCGGGATGGGCACGCTGGAAGAACTGTTCGAGATGCTGACCTGGTCGCAGCTGGGCATCCACGCCAAGCCGGTGGGGGTGCTCAACGTGGCCGGTTTCTACGACCAGCTGGTCGGCTTCATGGGCCACCTGAAGCAGGAAGGCTTCGTCAAGCCGCAGCATGCCGGCCTGATGATGGTCGAATCAGAACCGGACGCGCTGCTCACGCGCCTGCTGGGCATCTAGCCCGCAGCGCAGCCCCCGCGGCACCTGTGTCAGGCGGCCGGCGGCGGGCAAATCGGCGCCGCACGTTTCCGGTGCCGCGCGACTTTCTTGGCGGGGACGAGAGCGGCCGGTTGCGCCGACATCAGCTGTTCTTTCGTCACGACCGGGACCGCGACAGGCGCCACCGGCACCACCGGCGCAGGAGCAGCCGGCACACTGGATGCGGCGGGCGACTCGAACACATACTCTTTCGCGCGCTCGTTGAGCTTCTGTTTGTCGATCACGTAGCTTTGCGGGATCTCGCTCGGGCAGTTCTGTGCCGCGTCGGCGCGCGCGTCCCGGGTGTCCAGGTCCGGCAGCGCGCCCGCCTGGGACGACATGCCCAGCGCTTGCTGCAGCTTGCCCATGCCGGCATGGGTGCGCGCGAATGCCACGATCCGGTCGTATTCGCCGTTCGCATAGGCGCGCTTGGACTGGAACAGCTCATTTTCCGAATCGAGCAAGTCGAGCAGCGAGCGCTGGCCGATGTCGAACTGCTTGCGGTAGGCGTCGCGCGCCTTTTCGATCGACAGCTGGTGCTGGTCGAGGTAGCTCAATTGCTCGGTCAGCTTGGTGCTGTCGTTGTAGGCGATCAGCAGCGTCTGGCGCACGTCGCGGCAGGTCTTGTCGCGCTGGTCGCGTGCCACGTTGACCATGTCGGCCTGCTGGCGTACGCGCGACAGGTCGGAAAAGCCATTGAACAAATTCCACGTCATCTGCACTTCGAGCGCCTGGTTGCGCGAGCTGCCCTCGATGCCGTTCAGGTTGCCGCCGCGGTCGGCGCGCAGGCGCACGTCGACGCGCGGCGCATAGCTGGCGCGGCGCATGCTGGCCGCCTTGTCATTGGCGCGCACGTTCTCAACCGTCGCCCGCAGCGCAGGGTGGGTCCGCAGCGCGCTGTCGAGGGCCGCGCCGGCTGATTGCGGCATGCCCTGGGTCAGTGCCGTCATCGGCTCGAGCGCGCTGGCCGGCACCACGCCGACCAGGCGCTGGAAACGGGCGCCGACATCATGCAGGTTGGCCGTTTCCTGCAGCAGGTTCGATTCGGCCAGCGCGACGCGCCCGGCGATCTGCTCGAGGTCGACCCGGCGGCTGACACCGGCCTGGGTCTTCTTCTGGATCTGCATGTACACCGCCCGGTGGCGCACGTAGTTTTCTTCGGCCAGTTCCACCAGGCGCCGGTAGCGCAGCACGTCGGCGTAGGTGCGCACCACGTCGAGCACCACGCTTTCGGAGGCGTCCTGCAATTCATACAGGCGCGCCATGCGCGCGTGGTCGAGGCGGGCCACATCGTTGTAGGTCAGCAGGCCGTCGAACAGCGTCTGGGTCAGCGTCAGCGAACTGGCATGACGCTTCAAGTCGGTGTTCTTGAGCGGATCATTGAGATCGTCCTTGCCGGCGCTGGCGTTCAGGTCCAGGCGCGGCAAGTAGGCGCCGGCGCCGGCGGCGCGCTCGTGGCTGGCCGCCTCGAGCGCGTGCCAGCGCGTCAGCACGTCCGGATTCGACAGTACGGCTTGCTGGGTTGCCTGCTTCAAGGTTTGGGTTTGGGCCTGGGCGCCCAAGGCCATCATGGTCAGGGCGATCAGCGCACAGCTTGTTTTTAACATCATGATCAACGATTTCCTTAGCAGGCAAGACGGCAGTAAAGTATTTTTTGGTGCAAAACTAATGCATAATTGCAAGTAAGTTGTGCGCCAGCCCGGCGCATGCCGCCTTGGCCCTTTCTTGCCGTCGATGGGGAAGGGGCCGCGTGGGCCGCGATATGCAAAATGCATCGTTCGCGTTTTCTTGCAGTTTGCCGTATTGTAATCTTTATTCGTCTAATTGCATAATCACAAAACATATTTCTTTTTAATAACTTAATCCGAGCGCACCGTCAGACCACGCTTTGCCTATCTCTTTTGCCCGTTCCCGTCCCGCCCGCCGCCGGCGCAGCCATCCGCTCGGCCGCGTCCTGCTGCCGGTGCTGCTGTTGCTGGCGCTGTCGGCCGCCGCCCTCGATGCGGCGCGCCCGGCGGCGCGGGTGCAGGCCGGCGCCTCGGCCGTGCCGCTGATGCGCGAATGGGCCAGGGTGCTCGACGCCACGCGCCAGCAGCCAATCGACGTCAAGCTCAGGAAAGTGAACGAATTCTTCAATCGCAAGATCGAGTTTGCCGACGACCTGAGCGTCTGGGGGCGCTCCGATTACTGGGCCACGCCGTTCGAAATGATGACGAAGGGGAAAGGCGATTGCGAAGATTTTGTGATCGCCAAATACTTTTCGCTGCTCGACATGGATGTGCCGGACCAGCAGCTGCGCCTTATTTATGTACGCGCCCGTTTTGGCGGCCCGTCCAGCACCGTGCAGCAGGCGCACATGGTGCTGGCGTATTACCCGACGCCGGATGCCGACCCCCTGATACTCGATAACCTGATCACCGACATCCGCCCCGCCGCGCGCCGCCCCGACCTGACCCCGGTGTTCAGCTTTAACCGGCAGGGCGTGTTCGCCGATGTGGCCGGCACCGGCCGCGCCGCCGGCGGTCCCGAACGCCTGTCGGCCTGGCAGGACTTGCTGCGCCGCGCGCAGCGCGAAGGATTTGACTGATGCTGTCATTGCGCTGTACCCGATTTCCATTTCCACCGCTGTTAACCTGTTTCTGAGGACGCCCCATGTCGATGTACCGCCAACTCTGGCTCGCCCTGATCGTCGGCACCCTGCTGGCGCTGTGCGGCGGCCTGTTCGCCACCACGCTGAGCGCGCGCGCCTATTTGCTCGCGCAGCTCGAAATGAAGAACATCGACAATGCGAACGTGCTGGCGCAGGCGCTGGGCCAGCGCCCGCCCGATCCGGTCGAACTTGAACTGTCGATCGCGGCACTGTTCGACAGCGGCCATTACGATGCCATTACCCTGGTCGACCCGCATGGCAAGATGCTGGTCGAACGGCGCACACCGCCCCAGGCCAGCGGCGTGCCCGGCTGGTTTGCGGCGCTGCTGCCGATCGTCCCCAAGCCCGGCACCGCCCACGTGGCCAACGGCTGGAAGCAGGTCGGCACGCTCACCATCGTCAGTCGCAGCCATTTCGCCTACCAGACGTTGTGGAACTCGACACTGCAAATGTGCGCCGCGCTGGCCTTGTCCGGCCTGGTCGCCGGCTACCTGGCCACGCTGATCCTGCGCCGCCTGAAGCGCCCGCTCGACGCCGTCGTCGAGCAGGCCCGCGCGATCGCCGAGCGGCGCTTCGTGACGACGCCCGAATCGAACGTGCCGGAACTGCGCCAGCTCACCACGGCCATGAATTCGACCGTGGTTCTGCTCAAGTCGATGTTCGCCGACGAGGCCGAGCGGCTCGATACGATACGGCGCGAAGCCAATACCGATACCCTGACCGGCCTGGCCAACCGCCACCACTTCCTTGAGCAGATGCGCGAAACGCTGGCGCTGGAGGAAGGCGTGCACGGCAGCCTGATCCTGCTGCGCCTGTCCGAACTGGCGCAGCTGAACCGCGAGCTGGGCCACCAGGCCACCGACAGCATGCTGGCCGCCATCGGCGCCCTGTTCGAAGGCCAGGTCCAGCAACATGCGGGCGCCTTTGCCGCGCGCCTGAACGGCAGCGACTTCGCGCTGGTGCTGCGCGGCGCCGCGCCGCAGGCGGTGGCGCAGCAACTGCTCGATGGCGTGGGCGCCGAGATCGCCGCGCGCAGCGGCCACGTGGCCCCTGTCTTCGGCGGCATCGGCAAGATCCAATACGGGCTGGAGCTGGGCGCGCTGCTGTCGCAGGTCGATACGGCACTGGCCGCGGCCGAAGCGCAAGGCGTGAGCGCGGTGCGCGAGGAATTGCCCCTGAATATCGCCGAAGCGCCGCGCAGCGCCGACGAATGGGCCAAGCTGATCTTGCGCAGCCTGGAACAGCGCTGGGTGCGGCTGGACTCGTTTCCAGTGCTGGACTGGCAAGGCCGGGTCGTGCACCGCGAGTCGGCGCTGCGCCTGATGTTCGGCGGCGAATGGTTCCCGGCCGCGCGCTTCCTGCCGATCGCCGAACGGCTGGCACTGACCACGCGCCTGGACCTGGTCGCCGTGACGCTGGGACTGGACCAACTGGCGCGCGATGCGGCGCTGCCGGGACTGGCGGTCAACCTGTCGGCGCGTTCGATCCAGGACGCGCCGTTCCGCCAGCAGATGCTCGAATTGATTGCGGCGCGCCCGGCGGCGGCGCGGCGCCTGTGGCTGGAGGTGCCGGAGAATGGCGTGTTCGCGCAGCTCGACGCCTTCCGCGTCTTTTGCGATGCGCTGCGCGGCAGCGGCTGCAAGCTCGGCATCGAGCATTTCGGACGCCAGTTCAAGCAGATCGGCCTGGTGCAGGACATGGGCCTGCATTTCGTCAAAGTCGACGGCAGCTTCGTGCGCGACGTGCACGCCAATGGCGGCAACCAGGCCTTCCTCAAGGGACTCAACAGCATCGCCCACAAGATGGGCTTGCAGGTGTTTGCCGAGAGTGTCGCCGATGGCGCCGAACTGCAGGTGCTCGCCGGGCTGGGCTTCGACGGCGCCACCGGCCCGGCGGTGCCGGACCCGGCGTCGGCATAGGCGCGGCCGCTGCGGCGGCCCGGCCGTAGCCGCGCCGGCGCGGCGTTCACCCACAGCGGTCCTGAAAGAAAAAAGCCAACATCGTCCGCGCGCGAAGCGGGGCCGATGTTGGCTTTTGTCGTTCACGGCGAAAAAATCGTTACGGACCGCCGCGCGCTTGCGGCGCCGATGCCGGTCAACGGGACGGCGCGCGCCGCCCCGTCCGGCCGCGCCTGGCGTCAGTCGACGCGCAGGCTTCCCATCTTGATCAGCATCTTGAGCAGGTTGGTATCGTCGCCGCTGGTGATGGCGGTGGCGGTGTACAGGTTCACGCCGGTGAGCGTGATGGTCTGGTCCTCGCCCGTGTTGGCGGCAGTGGTGAAACCGCCGCTGCTATTGATGTGCAAGATGGTGTTGCTGCCGCTGATCTCCACGTGGATGTAGTTTTTCAAATTCGAAATCTCGACGCCCGACAACGCGGGGTTGGTCACGCCCAGGCTGGTGTGTTCGCCCTGCAGCAGGTCGCGCAGGTCGATCACGTCGCCGCCGCCGGTGGCCACGCCCGGTGTTCCGGACTCGACGTTGCTGTTGCCGCCGCCGTAGTTGAAATCGGTGATCGTGTCGGCGGCCGGCGCACCGGCGGCGCCCTTGTCGGCCAATCGCCATGCGAACACGTCGGCGCCATTGCCGCCGGTCAGGGTGTCGTTGCCGGCGCCGCCGATCAGGTAGTCGTCGCCGTCCATGCCGCTGATCACATTGTTGCCGCTGTTGCCCTCAATCCGGTTGTCCGAGCTTCTGCCGGTCAGGTCGATATTGCTGGTGCCGAGGGCCGTCAGGTTCTCGAAATTCTTGGCCAGCGTGTACGAGGTTCCCGTATATGTCGCTGCGAGCTGGACGGTATCGATGCCGCCGCCGTTCGCCTCGACCAGCGTGTCGAAGGTATCGCCCAGCACGTAGGTATCATCGCCCAGGCCGCCGCTGAGGGTATCGCTGCCCGTGCCGCCGATCAGCACGTCGTTGCCGTCGCCGCCGTTCAAGGTGTCGTCGCCGCTGCCGCCGTCGAGGCGGTCGGCGCCGCCATTGCCGTTCAGGATGTCGTTGCCGGCATTGCCGGTCAGCAGGTCACGGCCTTCGGCGCCGGTCAGCGTGTTGGCGCTGGCGTCGCCGTCCAGGCGGCTGCCGGTGCGCAGTTGCCAGGTATGGCCGAGCGTGTCGTAGACCAGGTCCTGGATTTGCGGATCGGCCAGCGTGGGCGCCACTTCGGCCGAAAACAGCGCCGTGTTACTGAGCGACAGCACCTGGTAGCTGGCGGAGGAATCATTGCTTTGTTTGTATTCCATCTTCAGGATCGCATTGCCGCCCTGTTCCCAGTACAGCAGTTCGATATTTTGCAGCCCACCCTCGACATTGCTGAGCAGAACGTTGCTGAAGATGCGGGTGGTCGGCGCCTGGTTGCCGTCGAACTCGAGCAGCGTCTGGCCCGCCATGTTCAGGCGGAAGCCATCGTCGGCGGTGACGCGGAAATCATAGTAGCCCGGCTGTACATAGATCTCGCCGCTCATGCGCACCGCCGCATCGGACGTGTTGCCAAGACCGGAAGTGCCGTGGTTGTTGCCGGCGCCGACCTGTACCAGCGCAGTCGACTTGTCCTGGTCGAGGAAATTGGTCAAGTCCTGATTCGTCGCGCCGGGACTGACCGCCGGCAGCGTGCCGCCAGGGGCGATGTTGTAGTTCGCGCCAAGGGCGTTGGTGACCGTCTGGTTCACGCCGTAGCTCAGGGTGCGCGCCAGGAAGGTCACGTCGGCCGAACTGGCAATGGCCGAATCGGCGGTGCCGACGATGCTGACGCCGCCGGCCAGGGCGTTTCGGCCATCCATGATGGTGTACATGTCCTCGACCGAGTTCAGATTGCCAGCCACCAGGTGGTTGCCGAAAGTCGCCGTGCCATCGTCGGCGTGGGTGCGGCCGCTGGAGGTGGCGGTTTCGTTGTAGCCGTAGTAGGCGCCGGTCAGTCCGTTGGCCGCATTCGCCAGCGCCGTCAGTGTGGCCGGCGCGGCGGTCAAGTCCATCGCGCCATGCACGGCAATCGACAGGCTGGCCTGGTCCGTGCCGCCTTTGCCGTCGCTGACGGTGTAGGTGAATATGTCGAAAGCGGTTTCGCCGGCCATCAGGTTTTGCACTTCGACGCTGGAGTTGCGCAATACGTAGCCATAGCTGCCGTCGGCGTTGAGGGTCAGCGAGCCATACGCGCCCGACAGGGCCGTGCCGAGCGTGCCCGCCGTGCCAGTGTCGGCTTCGGCCCCGGTGCGCACCGCGCTGATGTTCAGCGCATTCGATTCGGGATCGCTGTCCTTGCCAGCCACTGCCGAAGCGCTCTGGATCAGGCCATTCGCGGCCGATACCGTCAGCGTCGTGACTGCGGCATCCTCGGTCACCGTATTGACGTCGTTGGCGGCAATCGGCGCATCATTGGTGCCGGCAATGTTGATCGTTACCGTGCTGGTGGTGCCATCGGTGGCGGCGACCGTGAATGTGTCGGTGTAGGTCTGGCCGGCCTGGAATTCATCATGGGCCGAACTGGCGGTGTAGTTCCAGGTGCCACCGGAATTGATCGACAGGCTGCCATAAGTGCCGACGGTGGTGCTGACAACGAAAGTCGCCGGGCTGTCCACATCGGAGATCGTCAGCGTGCCGGTCGCGGTCAGGACGGCGTTGGTCTCGGTCAGCGGCACGGTCGCGGTGCTGATGACGGCGGCGTCATTGGTGCCCAGGATGTTGACGGTCACCGTGCTGGTGGTGCCGTCGGCGCTGGTGACGATGAACGTGTCGCTGTACGTCAGGCCGGCCTTGAATTCATTGTGCGCGGAGCTGGCGACGTAGTTCCAGGTCCCGAGGGTATCAATCGTCAGGCTGCCATTGGTGCCGGCGATGGTGGCGGCAACGAAGGTGGCAGGGCTGTCGATATCAGTGATCGTCAATGCGCCCGATGCGGTCAGGACGGCGTTGGTCTCGGTCAGCGGGACCGTGGCGGTGCTGATGACGGCAGCGTCGTTGGTGCCCAGGATGTTGACGGTCACCGTGCTGGTGGTGCCGTCGGCGCTGGTGACCGTGAATGTGTCGCTGTAGGTCAGGCCGGCCTTGAATTC
>JANYGW010000225.1 GCA_025359245.1 Massilia sp. | reverse complement strand
CCGCGGCCGGCGGCCCCGTGGCAGCCGCAGCCGCACCCGCCGCCAGCGCTAAATAATAGTTACAGGAATCCTTCATGGCTCGCTTCTTTATTGACCGCCCCATTTTTGCGTGGGTGATCGCATTGTTCATCATGGTGGTGGGCGGCGTCGCCATCACCCAGCTGCCGATCGCGCAGTACCCGGCGGTGGCGCCGCCGTCGATCGTCATCACCGCCGCCCACCCTGGCGCTTCGGCCCAGACGCTCGAGGACAGCGTCATCAGCGTGATCGAGCGCGAAATGAACGGCTCGCCCGGCCTGATCTACATGGAGTCGATCAGCCAGGCCAACGGCACCGGCACCATCACGCTCAGCTTCGAGACCGGCACCAACCCCGACCTGGCCCAGGTCGACGTGCAGAACCGGCTCGGGCGCGCCTCCCCGCGCCTGCCGCAGGCGGTGGTGCAGCAGGGCGTGCGGGTCGACAAGGCGCGCGCCAACTTCCTGATGTTTACCATCCTCTCGTCGGACGACCCGAAATGGGATCCGATCGCGCTCGGCGACTACGCCTCGCGCACCGTGCTGCCGGAAATCCAGCGCATTCCCGGCGTCGGCCAGGCCCAGTTGTTCGGCACCGAAAAAGCCATGCGCATCTGGATCGATCCGGCCAAGCTGGTCGGCTACAACCTGTCGGCGACCGATGTCAATAACGCGATTCGCAGCCAGAACGCGCAAGTGGCCTCGGGCACCATCGGCGACCTGCCCAATGTCGGCGGGCAGGCGATCACCGCCACCGTGGTCGTCACCGGCCAGCTGAGCACCATCGAACAGTTCGGCCAGATCATCCTGCGCGCCAACCCGGACGGCTCGACCGTGCGCCTGAAGGACGTGGCGCGCATCGAAATCGGCGGCCAGAGCTACTCGACCTCGGCGCGCCTGAACGGAAAGCCGTCGACCGGTATCGGGATCCAGCTGTCACCGACCGGCAATGCGCTCGAAACGGCCAAGCTGGTGCGCGCGCGCATGAACGAACTGTCGCGCTACTTCCCGGCCCGCATGACCTATGCGGTGCCGTTCGACAGCTCGGCCTTCATCGACATCTCGATCAAGCAAGTGGTCGAGACGCTGATCGAGGCGGTGATCCTGGTGTTCCTGGTGATGTACCTGTTCCTGCAAAATTTCCGCTACACGATCATCCCGACCATCGTGGTGCCGGTGGCGCTGCTTGGGTCGCTGGCCATGCTGCTGGCGCTCGGCTATTCGATCAACGTGCTGACCATGTTCGGCATGGTGCTGGTGATCGGCATCGTCGTCGATGACGCCATCGTGGTGGTCGAAAACGTCGAACGCATCATGAGCGAGGAAGGCCTGGCGCCTCTGGAAGCGACGCGCAAGGCGATGGGCCAGATCTCCGGCGCCATCATCGGCGTGACCGTGGTGCTGGTGTCGGTGTTCGTGCCGCTGGCCTTCTTCGCCGGCGCGGTCGGCAACATCTACCGCCAGTTCTCGGCCGTGATGGTGTCCTCTATCCTGTTCTCGGCCTTCATGGCACTCTCGCTCACGCCGGCCCTGTGCGCGCACTTGCTGCTGCCGGTCGAAGCGGGGCACCACCATGCCAAGACCGGTTTCTTCGGCTGGTTCAACCGCGGCTTCACAAAGACGGCCAAGAACTACGAAGGCTTCGTCGCCAGGGTGCTGCGCCATACCGGGCGCGCGCTGGCCGTGTTCGTCGTCGTGATCGGCATCGTCGGGCTGATCTTCGTGCGCATGCCGAACTCCTTCCTGCCCAACGAAGACCAGGGCTACATCATCGCCAACTTCCAGCTGCCGCCGGGCGCCACGCTGGAACGCACCGGCATCGCGCTGCACGAAGCGGAAGACTTCATCCTCAAGCAGCCGGAAGTGAGCAGCATGGTTGGCGTGCAGGGCTTCAGCTTCTCGGGGCAGGGCCAGAACATGGCGCTCGGTTTCATCACGCTCAAGGACTGGAAGGAACGCAAGGGCGACGGCCACAGCGCGACCGATGTCGCCAACCGCATCAGCGGGCGCATGGCGGCGGTGCGCGACGCGTTCATCTTCGCCATCAGCCCGCCGCCGATTCCCGAACTCGGGCGCGGCACCGGCTTCTCGTTCCGCCTGCAGGACCGCGGCGACCAGGGCCGCGAAGCGCTGCTGGCGGCGCGCAACCAGCTGATGCGGCTGGCCTCGAACAGCAAGATCCTGGCCGGCGTACGGCCCGAAGGCCTGGAAGACGCGCCCCAGGTGCAGCTCGACATCGACCGCGACAAGGCCAATGCGCTGGGCGTCAGTTTCGACGCCATCAACGCCGCCATCTCGACCTCGCTCGGCTCGGCCTACATCAACGACTTCCCCAACGCCGGTCGATTGCAGCGGGTGGTGGTGCAGGCCGACGCGCCGTCGCGCATGCAGCCGGCCGACCTGCTGAAACTGACCGCGACCAATACACGCGGCCAGCCGGTGCCGCTGTCGGCCTTCGCCAGCACGCGCTGGATCACCGGCCCGATGCAGACGGTGCGCTACAACGGCTACTCGACCATGCGGCTGGCGGGCGACGCCGCGCCCGGCCACAGCACCGGCGAAGCGCTCGACGAAATGGAAAAGCTGGCGGCCCAGCTGCCGGCCGGCTTTGCGTACGAATGGACCGGCCAGTCGCGCGAAGAAAAGCTGTCCGGTTCGACCGTGTTCGTGCTGCTCGGCTTCGCGCTGCTGGCGGTGTTCCTGGCGCTGGCGGCGCTGTACGAAAGCTGGTCGATTCCGGTGGCGGTGCTGCTGGTGGTGCCGTTCGGCGTGCTCGGCGCGCTGCTGGCGGCGACCGCGCGCGGCTATCCGAACGACGTCTACTTCAAGGTCGGCCTGATCACCATCATCGGCCTGGGCGCCAAGAACGCGGTGCTGATCATCGAGTTCGCGAAGGACCTGCAGGCCCAGGGGCGCAGCCTGGCCGAAGCGGCGATCGAAGCGTGCCACCTGCGCTTCCGGCCGATCTTGATGACGTCGCTGGCCTTCATCCTCGGCGTGCTGCCGCTGGCGATCGCCGGCGGCGCCGGATCGGCCAGCCAGCGCGCGATCGGGACCGGCGTCATGGGCGGCATGATCACGGCCACCTCGCTGGGCGTGATCTTCGTGCCCGTGTTCTTCGTGGTGGTACGCAAACTATTCAAAGGCAGCGAACGGCAGCGCCAGAAGTACGCGCATGAAGAAGCCGGCGCTGCGCCAGCCGAGGTGAAACATGACTAAATCAATCAAGCTGCTCGGCGCCCCGCTGGCGATGGCGCTGTCGGGCTGCATGTCGCTCGCGCCGAAATACGAACGTCCGGCCGCGCCGGTGGCGGCCAGCTACCCGGTCGCCGGCGCCGCATCGAACCAGGCTGCCGCGACGATCGCATGGCAGCAGTTTTTTGGCGATGCACGCCTCAAGCAGCTGATCGGCCTGGCGCTGGCCAACAACCGCGATTTGCGGGTCGCCATCCTCAACATCGAACAGGCGCGCGCCCAGTACCAGATCCGGCGCGCCGACACCTTGCCGACGGTGGGCCTGGGCGCGAGCGGCAGCCGCACGCCCGGCGCGAACGACAGCATCACCAGCCTGTATTCGACCGGCCTGGTGGTCAGCACATTCGAGCTGGACCTGTTCGGCCGCGTGCACAATTTGAGCGACGCCGCGCTGGCGCAATACCTGGCCACCGAAGAAGCGCGCAAGGCTGCGCATATCAGCCTGATCGCCTCGGTCGCCAGCACCTACCTGGCCACGCTGGCGGACGACGAACTGCTGGCGCTGACGCAAAGGACGCTGGATGGGCGCAGCGAATCGCTCAAGCTGATCCAGCTGAAGTACGACAACGGCGTGCTGTCCAAGCTCGACCTGCAGCAAGCGCTGTCGCTGGTCGACAGCGCGCGCGTCACGCTGGCGCAGCAGCAGCGCCAGAAGGCGCAGGACCTGAACCTGCTGACGCTGCTGGTCGGCCAGAGCCTGCCGGCCAGCCTGGCGCCGGGCGCCACGCTGGCCGCGACCGCGCTGGGCGACCTGCCGGCCGGCTTGCCGTCGGACCTGCTGGCGGTGCGGCCGGACATCCGCGCGGCCGAACAGCAGCTGATCGGCGCGAACGCCAACATCGGCGCGGCGCGCGCGGCCTTCTTCCCGCGCATCACGCTGACCGGCAGCGCGGGCAGCGCCAGCAGCGAATTGAGCGGCTTGTTCAAGAGCGGCTCGTTCGGCTGGACCTTTGCGCCGCAGCTGGTGCTGCCGATATTCGACTACGGACGCAACCAGGCCAACCTGGGCAGCGCCAGGGCCGGACGCGAGATCGCCGTCGCGCAGTACGAAAAAGCGATCCAGTCCGCGTTCCGCGAAGTGGCCGATGCGCTGGCGGGGCAAGCGACGTATGGCGAGCAGCTGCGCGCGCAGCAGGCGGTGGCCGCGGCCGAAGCGGAACGCTTTGCGTTATCGGACCTGCGCTACCGCAGCGGCGCCGCCAGCTACCTCGACCTGCTCGACGCCCAGCGCTCGCTGTTCAGCGCGCACCAAGCGGCGGTGCAGGCGAACTTGCAGCGGCTGCAGAACCAGGTCACGCTGTACCGCGTGCTGGGCGGCGGCTGGTCCGCGCAATAGTTGTTGCTTTCCAGCCCGTTAGTCCAGGTTGGTCCACAAGTCATCCCAGTCGGCGGCCTTGAAGATGCCGTTGCGGCGCAATACCAGCTTGTGTTCCTTGTCGAGCACGAAATGGGTCGGTTGCGAGCTCATGGCGCCAAAGTTGTCGCTGTGTCCTTTGGCGTTGCGCCATGCGATAGGAAAATGCTGGGCCACCGGTATCGTCTTTTTCAGCAGTTCCACGTACTCGACCAGCGCGTCCCGGTTGGCGTCCATGTTCACGCCGATGTTGACGTAGTTGCGCGCCTTGTTGGCGCCGTAAAACTCGCGCATCAGGCGCAAGTCGTTGGTACAGGGGATGCATTCGGCCGTGAAGAAACTGATCAGGCAAGCCTTGCCCGCATAGTCCTGCAGGTTGATGGCCTTGCCCAGCACATCCGTGCCTTTCAGCACATACGCTGCGCTCGGCGCAGCGGCGACCGGCGCCTTTTTCTGGGCCAAAACCGTGCTCGGCAGCACCAGTGCGGCGGCGCCGGCGGTGACGGTGTGCAAAAAATCGCGTCGTTTCACTATGGACTCCCGGTCTCGTAATATGAAAAATGAACAATGGCCCTAGCGCACCACTGCGCGCTTCAACGGCGCCAGCTTGGCAATCAGCTGGTTCGATGCCGCTGAGGATATCTTGCTTGTTTCCATCGCAATCTGCAAGTCTTCTGCGAGCGCGCTGAAGTGAGCCGCTTTCACGCCCATCTGGTCATGCGCGCTGACCATGTCGCGTCCGCTGTAGACGCAGGGCCCGCCAGCCAATTGACAGAACTGCTCAGCCAGCAGGACGCCCAGCTTGGGCATGTCCGCTTTCTGGAAAAACGCGTTGATGCGGGCATCGGCCAGCACGATCGGCAGCAGATCGGCGACGATCTTGTCGATGCCGGGCTGGCCACCCAGCTCGCGGAACAGCGCGTCGTCGGCGGCCCGGGCCGGCAGGCAGCACGCCAGTCCGAGGGCAATCAGGACGCTCGCGCGTTGGTACAGGTTTTTAGTGTTCATCGTGGTATCGCTTTCTATCAGGGAAGACGGTTCAGAAGCCAACTTGGGCCGAGAGGTACCAGCCGCGCTGCCTGGCCGGATTGAAGATCGTGATGTCGCCCAGCGCGACATAGGCCGCCGTCAGCGACAGCTGGCGGTTCGGAAAGTACGCCAGGAACACGTCCTGGTAGGCGCGCTCATGGTCGACGCCCAGGTTGTGCGGTTTCATCCGGTATTCGGCACCCAGCACCAGCTTGCGGGTGAGCAGGTAGGCGGCCGATGCTTCGGCCATCGCCTGGTACTGGTCGCGCCGATCGCCGCCGAAGCCGAGCAGGCCCATCTGGTTGGCCTTGGTCAGGCGCAGCGTGCCGTTGAGCAGCAGGCTGTGCGCCAGGTAGAGCTTGGTCGCCGAGGCATACAGGTCGGTGCCGCTAGTCCTTTTCGCACCCAACTGCGTCACGCTGCTCACGCCCAGCGCATCCAGCCCGGCAACGCCCTTGTTGCGTTTGTATTGGAGCCCGAGCGCCACCTGCGGCATGGCAAACGCCTGGTCGTACACGGCATCGCCGGCCAGCCGTACTTTGACGCCGACGATGTCCTGCCGGATCCTGAGCCGGTCCAGCGGCGCCAGCGCGCCCGTCAATTCCTGGCTGGCCAGCGACAGCTCGACCCGGTCGGCAATCCCGACCGCCACGCCATAGCCCGCCAGCGCGTAGTCCTGGGTCTGCAGCCGCGTCGCGTGCAGGTTCGCGCCGTAGCTGTCGGCCGTGCCGTAGCCGGTAATCAGCGCCCATGGCGTCAAGCCGCCGCCGCCCGCCCCTTCGACCTGGCTGACGCCGCCGGTGGCAAGCAGTTTGCCCATGTCTTGTGCCAAGGCACCTTGTGCCGCGACGGCGCACACGGCCAGCGCAGCCCATCGTCGTAATTCGCATGTTCGCACGGTCATTCCTGTTCCTGTTCCAGTTGTTGAGTCAGCCAAAGCATTTACGCAAGGAAACTGGTATTGGATTCAAAAAAGAAAAATACTTGGTCGCCGGGCGCGCTGGCGCGGCGCCGGAACCAAGACGGTGCGGTTCTGTCTATCTGTTAAAGGGGACAGCCATGCCGGCCCATGCACTGTGCAAGACCCTGTTGGCGCTCGCTGCGCTGGCGGCACTGGCGCCGGCCCACCCCGACGCGGCATCGGTGTCGGCCTCGCTCGACGCGCGCCTGGCCGGGCATGCCGGCCGGCTCGCTTGGGCGCAGCGCGCGCCAGGCAGCGACGGCCAGGCCGCGCGCTACATCGAGACGGCGCTGGCCAGTTTCGGCTATACCGTCATGCGCGCCGAAGCCATGCTCCCGGGCCGCACGATGCAGCGCGTGGAAGTGACGCTCGCCAGCGCACACCGCGGCGCTCCGCCAGCGCGCAGTTTCATCGTCGGCGCCGGCGACACGGCCAGCGGCGCGGCGGCCGTCCTCGAACTGGCGCGCCTGCTCAAGGACCTGCATCCGGCCACAGGCACGCAACTGATTTTTGTGTTTTTCATCGACGACTGCGCCCGGGCCGCGCCCGGCGCGGGCAGCTTCATCGCTTTTGCCGGCACGCGCGGCGCGGCGCAACAGGTGCGCAGCGCACTCGCTTCATTCCGCGCCCCGTCGACCTTCCCCGCCGAAGGCCTGGCCGCGCCGGCCTTCGTCGAAGGCGTCACCACGGCCGGTGCGCTGATGATCACCGATAGCGCGCTGCGCTATCCCTATTCGCTTGCCGCGCAGGATGCGCAGCAAGCGCCCGACTACGCCGCCATGGCCGCCGACGTCGCCAGCCTGGCCAGGCTGATCGCGGCGCTGGCCGCGCCAGCGAACGGCTAGTCGCCCAAGAACATCTGCTGCAGGTCGTTGAGGAAGCGCTGCCCCAGCTGGGTCGGGCGGATGATCTTGTGGTCGCGGTACAACAGGCCCTTGGCCTCGGCTTCGTTCAGCGTCTTGTCGATCGCGTTGATGCCCATGCCGGTGCGCTCGCCGAACAGGTTGGGCGCGAAGCCGCCGGTCAGGCGCAGCGTGTTGAGCATGAATTCGAAGCCCATGTCGGCGCGCGTGATTTCGTGTTCTTCCTGCACCGGATTGCCGGCCCGCGCCGCCTCCATGTACGACTTCGGCTGCTTGAAGCGCGCCTGGCGCAGCACGCGGTGCGGAAACGAGATCTTCGAATGCGCGCCGGCCCCGATGCCCAGGTAGTCGCCGAATTCCCAGTAGTTCAGGTTGTGGCGCGCGCGCCGGCCCGGCTGCGCGTAGGCCGATACTTCGTATTGTTCGAAGCCGGAAGCGGCGCTCTCGCTGGCGATCATGTCCTGCATGTCGGCGCTGGCGTCGTCGTCGGGCAGGGCCGGTGGGTATTTGGCGAACACCGTGTTCGGTTCCATCGTCAGGTGGTACAGCGACAGGTGTGGCGGCGCGAACGCGAGCGCGGTCTCCAGGTCCTGCTTCGCTTCGCCCAGCGTTTGCGACGGCAGCGCGTACATCAGGTCCAGGTTGAAGTTGTCGAAGTTGGCGTGCGCGATCTCGACCGCGCGGCGCGCTTCGTGGTCGTCGTGGATGCGGCCCAGCGCCGCCAGGAGGCGCGGATTGAAGCTCTGGATGCCGATCGACAGGCGGTTGACGCCGCTGGCCCGGAACGACTTGAATTTTTCCGCTTCGAATGTGCCGGGATTGGCTTCCATCGTGATTTCGCAGGCGCCGTCGAGCGGCAGCAAGGTGCGCACGTCCGACAGCAGCCGGTCCAGGCCCTTGGCCGACAGCAGGCTCGGGGTGCCGCCGCCGATGAAGATCGTGTAGATCTTGCGGCCCCAGATCAGCGGCAGCGATTGTTCGAGGTCGAGCCGCACGGCGGCCAGGTATTCCTCCTCCGGCAGTTCGCCCTTGGCTTCGTGCGAATTGAAGTCGCAGTAGGGGCATTTGCGCACGCACCACGGGTAGTGGATATACAGCGACAGCGGCGGCAGCGCCGATAAATTCAAGGCGCCCGGCTGCAGATACTGCAGCGCGCTGGCGGCGGGCGAACGCGGTTCGGGCTTCGGTTCGTCCTTGATGAACTTGATCGGGATCATTTGAGCTTTTCCACCAGCGCGCGCAAGGCCTGGCCGCGGTGCGACAAGACGTTTTTTTCGGCGGGCGTCAGTTCGGCCACGCATTTGCCCAGCGCCGGGATATAGAAGTGCGGGTCGTAGCCGAAACCGTTGCTGCCGCGCGCGAGCGGCGTGATTTCGCCGTTCCAGCGTCCGTCGGCAATCACCGGCTGCGGGTCGTCGGCATGCCGCACGTAGACCAGCACGCAGTAGTAATAGGCCGATTTGTCGGCATGCGCGGCCAGGTCGGCGATCATTTTTTCATTGTTGCGCGCGTCCGATTTTGGTTCTCCGGCAAAGCGCGCCGACCACACGCCGGGCGCGCCGCCGAAGGCGTTGACGCACACGCCGGAGTCGTCGGCCAGCGCCGGCAGGCCGGTCAGGCGCGCTGCATGGCGCGCCTTTTCGAGCGCGTTTTCGACGAAGGTTGCAAACGGCTCGTCGGCTTCCGGAACGTTGAATTCTCCCTGCGCATGCAAGGTGAAGCCGATCGGGCCGAGGATCTCGGAAAATTCCTTCAGTTTGCCGGCGTTGTTCGAGGCGAGGATCAGGCGTTGGGTCATGGATGGCATTCTGGAGTGGGCAGCTAAGGCAGCCGACATTTTAGCGCTAACGGCGACTATCGGTGCGGAGTAAAGTTTTATGCACGATACCTTGCGTTACAAGGTAGCTTGCATTATGCTGGCGCTTATCCGACCGCGAAGGAATCACGCACATGAAGACGCAGTTAAAAAAGGGGACGCTCGATATGTGCGTGCTGGCCATCCTCGCGGGGCGCGACAGCTACGCCTACGAGATCGTGGCCCAGCTGGCCGACGGCCTGGACATGAGCGAAGGGACGATCTACCCGCTGATGCGGCGCCTGCAGAACGAACACTGGGTCAGCAGCTACCTGGTCGAATCGGAGTCCGGGCCGCCGCGCAAATACTACAAGCTGGCCGCCACCGGCCGCGCGCAGCTGGTGCAAATGCGCCACGACTGGGACGCTTTCGCCGCCGAGGTCAATAAAATTTTAGGAGCTACAGCATGAACAAGCAGGCTTTCCTCAACGCGCTGCACAAGGCCCTGTCCGGCCTGCCGGCCGATCAGGTCGCGGACATCGCGAGCGACTACGAACGCCATTTCATCGACGGCATGCAGCATGGCCGCACCGAGGCCGAGATCGCGCAGGCGCTGGGCGACCCGCGCAAGATCGCGCTCGAGTTCAAGGCCATGCTGCACCTGGACGCGTATCAGCAAAAGCACAGCGTGGCCAACTTCCTGCGCATGGCGCTGGCCATGCTTGGCCTGACATTTTTCAACCTGTTCCTGCTGCCGCTGTTGCTGGTGGTGCCGGTGCTGGTGCTCAGTTTTTACCTCACCGGCGCCCTGTGCTTCATCGGCGGCGCGGTGCTGGCGGGCAGCGGCTTGTCGGGCATTTCGGAACTGGTCGCGCACAAGGATGGCCGACGCATGGCGCTGGCGGTGGAATTGATGGACAGTGCGCCGACCGGCATCGGCCTGCGCCTCGATCAAGCGCGCCGTCCCGCATTCGAAGTATCGCCCTATGCAATTAGCTATGGCGACAGGACCGAGGCGGAAAGCGCCGCCGCGCAGGCTGGCGCTACCGGCAGCGCGTTCAAGGCGCTGGTCGGCGCGCTGTATGGCATGGCAGGCTTTCTGCTGTTCTGGCTCGGCAAAAAACTGCGGAAGGTCCTGACCGCCGGCGCCAGGCGCTACCTGGGCGCCCAGGTCCGTTTGATACGCGGCACCCAGAAACCCGCCACCTGAAGGATCGTCATGCTCGAAATTCGCAATGTCAGCAAAACCTACGGGAAGAACGTGCGTGCGGTGGACGACGTGTCGCTCAGCCTCGACGCCGGCGTGGTTGGCCTGATCGGCCACAATGGCGCGGGCAAGACGTCGCTGATGCAGATGATCGCCACGCTGACCCGCCCCACCAGCGGCCAGATCCTGTTCGATGGCGTCGACATTGTCGCGCAGCCCGACGCGATGCGGCGCCGGCTCGGCTACCTGCCGCAGGACTTCGGCGTTTATCCGAACCTGAGCGCGCTCGAATTCCTGCAGTATTTCGCCACGCTCAAGGGCGTGTCCGATCCGCGGCGCCCCGCGCAGCTGCTCGAACAGGTCAACCTGCACGGCCAGGCGGCGCGCCAGGCCTCCACTTTTTCGGGCGGCATGCGGCGCCGGCTCGGCATCGCCCAGGCTTTGCTCAACGATCCGGACATCCTGGTGGTCGACGAACCGACCGCCGGACTCGATCCGGAAGAACGCCTGCGTTTTCGGCACCTGTTGTCCGAGATCGGCTTTCGCAAACTGGTCATCGTGTCGACCCATATCGTGTCCGACATCGAGGACATGGCGGGCAGCCTTGCCATCATGCGCTCGGGCCGCTTGCTGTCGTACGGGACGCCTGACAGCTTTATCGCCCAGGCACGCGGCCAGGTCTGGTCGGCCATGCTGGCGCCGCGCGACTATGAAGCGCTGAGCCAACAGGTCAATGTGCTGCAAGCCAGGCGCAGCGCCGCCGGCGTGCTGGTGCGGATCGCCCATCCGCTGCAGCCCTGCGCCGGCGCCATTCCAGCCGAGCCGACCCTGGAAGAGTCGCTGATGTCCCAGCGCTACGCGGTGCAGGGGCTGGCGGCATGACAGGCGCGCTGTTCCGGGCCATGCTGCTGGCCGAGGGCCGCATGCGTTTGCGCCGCGGCACTTCCCATGTGGTGCTGCTGGCGTTCACCGTGATCGCGTGGTTCATGATCGCCTACCCATCCACCGGTTTTACCATGCTCGCCGCGAATTCGGTGCGGGTGGCCTACAACAGCACCGGCCTCGCACTGGGCAGCAGCATGATGAGCACGATCCTGCTCGGGCTATTCGGCTTCTACCTGGTGCGCGGGCGCGTCGACGAGGACCTGCGCAGCGGCATGGGCGCCGTGCTGGCCGCGACGCCGGTGCGCAACGCCAGCCTGGTCGTGGGCCGCTGGGCCAGCGGCGTGCTGTATCTGGGTACGCTGGTCGCGGCGCTCGCGCTGACCACGATCGTGCTGCAGGCGGTGCGCGGCGACGGCGCGCCCGAGCCGGTGGTGTACCTGAAGATGCATGTGCTGGCGATCCTGCCGAACATTCTTTTTGTCGCCGGCATGGCGGCCCTGTGCGAATCGCATCCGCCGCTGATGGGCAAGCTGGGCGACGTCCTGTACTTCATGTTCTGGATCGGACAGGTCATCGCGGCCACCCTGGTCGTCGAGTGGAACCGGGACAGCGTGGCGCTGCTCGCTTTCGATACGACCGGCATGGGTGTCTTGAGCGCGCGCGCGGCGCAGCTGCTGCACACGCACTCGCTGGCGTTCGGCATGAACACGTTCGACAAGGCGCTGCCGCCGATCTTCATGGCCGACAATTTCTGGACCTGGCCGATGGTGCTGACGCGCGCCGCCGCCACGCTGCTGGCGCTGATTCCGCTGGCGATCGCGGCCAGGCTGTTCCACCGCTATACGCCCGATCGGGTAGCGCCGTCCAAAGCCCGCAAGAGCTGGGCTGTCGGCGAGGGCATCAACCGGATGCTGCGTCCGCTCGACGTGTGCTCGCGCCTGCTGCTGCGTTTCTCGGCCAGGCTGCCGCGCACGGCGGGCCTGCTCGCTGCCGAACTGGCGTTGACGCTGGCCGCCAATCGTCTCGCCGGGCCGCTGCTGCTGGCGTTCCTGGTTGCCGGCGCCGTGCTCGACTACACGATGCTGCCCGGCCTGTTGCTGGCCGCGGTCGCATGCTGGGGCATCATGATCGCCGACGTCAGCGTTGCCGATTTCAGGGCCGATACCGAACATATGGGCGCGGCGGCATGGGGCGGCAGCAGCCAGCGCTACTGGCGCCAGAGCGCCGCCGTGATACTGCTGGGCTCGCTCCTGTGCGCGACCATTGCGGCCCGCTGGGCAGCGGCCGAACCGCTGCGCGCACTGTGCCTGGCCAGCGGCGTCGTCGCGTTTGCCGGCCTGGCCCAGCTGCTGGGGCGCACCACGCGCACCGGGCGCGCCTTCACCGTGCTGTTCTTGCTCAGCCTGTATCTGTCGACCCAGGCGACGGACCTTGCCGCACTGGACCTGCTGGGCACGCACGGCAAGGCGACGCTGGTGTCAATTGCACGGCAGTTTCTGGCAGGGATAGCCCTGCTGGCGGCCGGATTTGCATACAATCGCCAGCGCGGCTTGCGCTAGACGCCCCGGCCTTGCCAGGTCAGGCTCAGTGCGCCGACGCCAGTGCCTGCCGCAACGGATCGGCCTGCGCGTTCGCGTACTTGCCGGCCAGAGCATCGCCGATCGCCACGTTCTGATGGTAGTAGGCGTTGGTCAGGTCCTGGTTGAAACGGATGTCGCTCACGCCCACCGCCACCAGGTTGCCGAACAGTCCCTTGGTGCCAGCCCAGACCACGACATCGCCATTGCCGATACCGCCCTGCGCCAGTTTCGACCAGTTGACGATCGTCAGGCCGGCCTCGGCATTGAGCGCGAACGCGTTCTTCTGCATGAACTTGCTGACCGCCTTGTCGTTGTTGAGCACCATCGCGATCGCACCGCCTTCGGCACCGATCTGCGCGCCGGCGCTGATGCCGCCGATGTTGTAGAAGGCCGGATCACTCCAGCTGCCATCGGCGCGCCTGGTGAGCAGCAGGCCGGCGCCGCCGCTGGCGCCGATGCCCACCGCCGCGCGGCCATAGCTCGGCACGATGAAGACGCCTTTGGCCTGCAGCAGCAGGTCTTTCATGCGCGGCTCGGCAAGCATGCGCTGCACTACGCCAACGGCGTCGCTGACGTGCTTGTCGGCCGTGGCCTGCTGTTTGGTCTCGGCCACCGTCGACGGCGTGGTCGCTGCCATGGGCACGGCGGTCGGACCGTCGGCTTCGGCGGTTTGCGCCGAGCAAGGGATCGACAACAGCGCCAGCGCGCCTGCCAGCAAGATAGATGTAGGGAATTTTTTAGCGTGCATGTCCGGCTCCATGAAGTTGGTGCGCGCTTGCCCGGGCAGGACAACGCGCGTACACCCCCATCGTAGCGACCCAAAGGCTGGCGCACGCGTCAATGCGGTCTTTGTTGATACCCGTCGCAGGGACGGCAATTGGAGGGAACTTTGTGATCGACACCGGCGTCGTCCTCGCGGGGACGACGCCGGTATGTTCTTGATGCGGACAACGAAGCGCGGGCGGCTGCGCGCCGATCAGATCCCCAGCGCCTGTTTCTGCAACTTGATCAGGTCCGCGATCCCGCCCTGGGCCAGGTCGAGCAGGCGGTTCATGCCGGCGCGGTCGAACGCCACGCCCTCGGCCGTGCCCTGCACTTCGATGAAATGGCCGGCATCGGTCATCACCACGTTCATGTCGGTGTCGCAGCCCGAGTCTTCGATGTAGTCCAGGTCCAGCACCGGCATGCCCTGGTACACGCCCACCGAAATGGCGGCCACGAAGCTCTTGACCGGCACCGCTCCCAGCGCGCCGCGCGCGACCAGGCTGTTGAAGGCGTCGTACGCGGCCACCATCGCGCCGGTGATCGACGCGGTGCGGGTGCCGCCGTCGGCCTGCAGCACATCGCAATCGATCTGCAAGGTGCGCTCGCCGAACGCGTTCAGGTCGAACGCGGCGCGCAGCGAACGGCCGATCAGGCGCTGGATCTCCTGGGTGCGGCCGGACTGCTTGCCGCGCGCGGCCTCGCGGTCCATGCGGGTGTGCGTCGAGCGCGGCAGCATGCCGTATTCGGCCGTCATCCAGCCCTGCCCCTTGCCCTTCAAAAAGCCGGGCACCTTGTCTTCGATGCTGGCCGTGCAGATCACTTTGGTGTCGCCGCACTCGATCAATACGGAGCCTTCGGCATGCTTGGTGTACTGGCGCGTGATGCGCATGGCGCGCAGCTGGTCGACGGCGCGGCCGCTGGGACGGGATTCAAATGTCATGGGCTTGTTTATTTTACGATTTGGGAGGATTTTTCGATGGCGCCGCGGATCTCGGCAATCGCCTTTTCGATTTCGTCGTCGTTGAAGGCGTCGACTTCGCTCGGCGTTTCCATTTCGGTGTTGGCCTGGATCGTCGTGCTGACCAGGTTATCGGGCAGCATCATGGTCGAGATCACGGTGGCCATGTCGGCCGAATTGCCGCCCGCCGTCTCCACTTCCGGCGTGCCCTGCCACATGATGGCCAGCGCGGTCGCGTTGTCGCCCTTGTCGCCGGCGATCGCGGTGGCGGTGTTGATCATGTCGGGAATGGCGCGCACGATGGTCTGGGTCGACAATCGCTGCACCAGGTCTTCGTCCGACAGCATCGACCACAGGCCGTCCGAGCACAGCATCAGCACGTCGCCGGCCTGCAGGCTGGCCGGACGCGCGATGTCCACTTTCGGCGGCGACGAGGCGCCGATGCAGTTATACAGCTTGTTGCGGTCCGGGTGGGTGGCGCGCTCGGACGGATCGGCCAGGCCCTTGTCGATCAGGTGCTCGATGTGCGAATGGTCGCGCGTGCGCCCCAGGATCTGGCCGCGCCGCATCCAGTACAGGCGCGAGTCGCCGCAATGGGCCCAGGTCGCGATATTGTGCTGGATCAGGCAAGCCACGGCGGTGGTGCGCGGCGTGTCGGGCAGGTTGTTGGCGGCGCGGTAGCGGTGGATTTCCTGGTGCGCCTCCATGAAGGCCTCCTCCAGGAAGCGCTCCGGCTTCTTGACGTAGGGCGTGGCGTTTTGCTGGAACAGGGTCGACATGGTTTGCATGAAGATCGAGGAGGCGACCTCGCCGCGCAAATGGCCGCCCATGCCGTCGGCCAGCACCAGCAGCAGCGCGTCGCGCGTGAAGCTGTAGCCCATCCGGTCCTGGTTGACCTTGCGCCCGCCAATCTGGCTTTCCTGATATACGGAGAATTGCATGATATGACTTTCTGATCAGGTGTTTTTGTCTGCGGCTTTTTTGCGGCCGCGGCCGATCCGGTCGAACAGCCCGCGCCAGCCGTCGGACGCCTTGTCGACCCGGATCACGGCCTTGGGCGCGGCGCGCGGCAATGACAGTTCTTTTTGCAGGGCGAACAGGCTTTGCGGGCGCGCCAGCGGATCGAGTTCCAGGCACCACTGCACCATCTTGATCAGCTCCGGCGAGTAGTTCTCTTCGAGCTTGGCGTAATACAGCGGCATCTTGTCGTCGATCTTGCGCTGGTCGGCCGCCTGCGGCGGCTGCGCCGCCATGCAGGCGAACATCGAGGCGCCGATGCTGTAGATATCCGACCACGGCCCCAGCGCCGCCGACTTCGAATACAGGTCGGGCGGCGCGAAGCCGGGCGTGTACATCGGGGTCAGCTTGGGCACGTCGGCGTTGAAGGTCTGGCGCGCGGCGCCGAAGTCGAGCACGATCGGCGTGCCGTCGGTGCGCAGGTAGATGTTGGCCGGCTTCAGGTCCAGGTGCAGCAGCTTGTTGGTGTGCACCTCGCGCAGCCCGGCGCAGACGCCGATGAAGATCTGGCGGATGAACGCTTCGTTCAGGCGGCTGCCCTTGGCGCCCAGGCGCGCGATCTGTTCCTGCAGCGAGTGGCCTGATTCATATGCCATCACCATGTACACGGTTTCGTTGCCGCGGAAGAAATTCAGCACGCGCACCACGTTCGGGTGCTGGATCTTGGCCAGTGCCCGGCCTTCTTCGAAAAAGCACTTCAGGCCGATCCGGAAGACCGCCAGGTTGGGCTTCGAAATGACGGGCACGAGTTCGCCCGGCTGCCGCAATGCCAAGGCGCTGGGAAGGTATTCTTTGATCGCCACGGCGTTTCCGTCGGCGTCATAAGCGAGATATACAATACTGAACCCGCCGGACGCAATTTTCTTTACAATGCGATATCCGGCAATTTCTAGCCCATCGGGCAAGGGAGCGTTATTTTGTGCAGCCATGAGGGTTCCTTGCTTAACACGGCGATTGTGTGGATAAATCAGGACTTTGTAAAGCTAAGATAAGAACTAAAGAACCAAACAATAAATACCGGGGACGACATTGAGCATTTCTAGCATGACAGGCTACGCGGTTGCGACCAGCGAAGGCGCGGCAGGAACATTGACGATTGAAATCAAGAGTGTCAATTCGCGCTTTCTGGATCTGCAGTTCCGCATCAACGACGAACTGCGCGCGCTCGAGCCGGACTTGCGCGCCGCCATCATGGCCGCCATCACGCGCGGCAAGGTCGAGGCGCGCCTCAGTTTCGGCCGCAAGGTCGCCGGCGGTTCGCAAGCCTTGAATGCCGCCCTGCTGGCCGACCTCGCGCGCCTGCAAACGGAAGTGACGAAGCACTTCGTATCGGCGCCTTTGATGACGGTGGCCGAGCTGCTGCGCTGGCCCGGCGTGATCGAAGAAGCCCAGGTCGGACAGGAGTCGCTGCAGGCCGACGTCGCCTCGCTGACAGCGAAGACCGTGGCCGCGTTTGTCGACAGCCGCCGCCGCGAAGGCGCCGCGCTCGACGCCATGCTGGTCGCGCGCATCGATGCGATGGACGTCATCGTCAAGCGCATCACGCCCCTCATTCCGCAAGTGATTTCGCAGTTCCAGCAGAAGGCGATCGAACGCATGCAGGACGCGCTCGGCCTGGCCGGCCACGGCACCCCGTCGACATTGACGCGCCAGGAAGCGTTCGAACGGATCCGCCAGGAAGTGACCTTGTACGGCATCCGCATCGACGTCTCCGAAGAGCTCTCGCGCCTGACCGCGCACCTGACCGAGACGCGCCACATCCTCAAGAAGGGCGGCCAGGTCGGCAAGCGGCTCGATTTCATGATGCAGGAACTCAATCGCGAAGCGAACACGCTCGGCGCCAAGGCCTCGGTCAAGGAACTGGCCGACGCTTCAATGGAACTCAAACTGTTGATCGAACAGATGCGCGAACAGGTGCAGAACCTCGAATAGCGCCCCAGGCGCCCTGAACAGCCGCAGTGCCCTTGATGTGGTGCGGAAGTTGTTGTCAGGATACCCGAATTTATTGCAACAAATGCAAGCTCCCACGCTCGCATCCGGCCCAGGCAATCTGTGGACGAAACGCCACACTCGGTGGCGGGCGAACCGGGCCGGCGCTGCACAGCCCGCGCCACCGCCCTGCTTGCCGACGCGCTATGCGAAACGGCGACGCGTGCTCAATGGATGCGCAAGGCGCCGACATACGAGATGAACCATGCGAGGCCCGAAAACGAGGTGGCCACGAACAGCACGCAACACAGCGCGTCGCCCCACTGCTTCCATGCGCCGCCACGGCGCAGCGCATCGGTTCTATCGATCATCTTTTTGACAAGCAAGCGCATCGTATTTCCTTCCAGTTCGCATCACGACCAGCCGTGCGGCCAGTGCGCATGAACACGCGATGGAAGATCAATACGCCCCCATTCGCCGGCCCGTCGCCGCGTCGGATTGACGCCGCGCCCAGGCTGGCAAAGCCTAGCCGTCGCCCCTGCTTCCCTCTACTGTCAACAATGACAGGCAACGCCGCCAGCGCCAGCAAGGCGGGGCGCCAGCGCGGCCGCACCTGTCACTAGTGACAGATGCGGCGACGCGAAGCCGTTGCTACTATCAGCCATAATTTTTCACCAGCACACGGCGTGGTTCAGTCCCGGCCACGATGGAACAAGGCTTGTGGATTGCCACCTCACCAGACTAGACCGCTACGCAACTGTGCTTTGCAGCGCGCGGCCAGTTGGCTCCTTCACGCAGCACACACATCAACTCGGAGAACACATGAGTAATGCAGCAGCGATACACACAGGCGATCGGTCGTTTCCCACCGTCGATATCAGTTCGGCCCCGAAAATCGATTTGCGGACCCGTTCGGCCTATTGGGCGAATTTTCTCCATCGCTATTACTTCCTCGGCCGGGAAAAACATGGCGCCTATGGATCCGAAGCATCGATAGAACGCACCCACAACATCGAGGCCCGCATCAAGCAGCAATGCCTTCCCTATGGCGACGCGCCGACGCTGCCGGTGCCCGAAATTCGGATCGAGGACATTACGGCTGAAGAATTCCGGCGCGTCTATCTCGAGCCGAACACGCCCGTCGTGTTCAAGGGCATGGCGAAAAATTGGGACGCCGTTCAGAATTGGAGTCCCGAGTTCTTCGCCAAGAATTACGGCGATGAAAAGGTGTCCACGCGCGTGCGCGCCAACGAACTCAATGAAGAAGCGCTGCGCTACATCGACTTGCCGCTGTCCGAGGTCGTGGAAAACATCAAGCAAGGTGGCAGCTACTATCCCGGCCATACCGAGGACTTGTTCAATCGCAATCCGGACCTGCGCAATGCACTCGACCTGAAGACCTTGGGCGAGTATTTGAGCACGCGCGACAAACGCATCATGTCGACCCAGCTGTTCCTGTCCGGCGGCGGCGTCAAGTCGGGCTGGCACTGCACCGGCGGTCCCAACCTGTTCACCATGGTGCAAGGCAAGAAGGAATGGACACTGGTGCATCCTCAGCATTCCATGTTCATGCATCCGATTACCCGCAAGGACATGTTCTATGCCGCGACGATGCTGGACTGGAAGAAATCCAACGATGAAATCGAGGCGGACGGTTTCCCCCTGTATCGGCACATTCCAAAATTCCAGGTCACGCTGGAAGCCGGCGATGTCCTGTTCTCGCCGCACTGGTGGTGGCACTGCGTCATCACGCCGGAACCATCGATCGCAATCGCCTCGCGCGCGATTAACAAGCTGATCATGGGGAACAAGCTGTTTTCAGTCATGTGGATTACCTCCAGCCGTTTCCGCAAGACGGTGTTGACCTGCTTGAAGGAAGGCTGGGGATCGGACAAGGCAACGGGCGCCAAGCTCGCGTTCGAGTTCGACCACGCAGAATTCATCCGCAGGATTTCGGTATAAGCGAAGGCGCTGTCGGCCTTCTCGCGCCGAGCTGTCCACCAGGAACTGGCCGCCGGGGCGTCTTGCGTGCCGCTCCGGAAGTCGGGTGCCTGGTCGGCGCGCCCGCTTCCGCTTCCGATTCCCGCCCACGGCGCCCCGGCGCGCCTGACCCCACCCATCGTTCATAAGACTTCAGATCATGCGCTTCACCCTAGACCGGCTGATTCAGTTCCTGTGCACGCACAGTCGCACCAACGCACTGCTCGCGATCGCGGCCATCGCGGCGTTCTCATTGTTCGCCTACCGGATCGAATTTGAAAATTCCGTCGAGTCGCTGCTATCGGCCTCCGACCCGGAAATCGTCGACTATCAGCGCTTCAAACACCAATTCGGCGAGGACCAGATCCTCGCCATCGCCGTGCCGATGGGCGACGTTTTCACCGCCGACAAGATCGCCTTGCTGGCCAGGATGTCGCGCGCGATCGAGGCATTGCCGGACGTACGCAAAGTACGCAGCCTGGCCACCGCCCAGGATATCGTCGGCGCCGAGGGCTCGTTCGAAGTGATCCACTTCATGGACAAGGTCAAACGCCATCCCGACCGTCTCGCCAGTCTGAAAGCGGAAACCCTGGCCAACCGCATCTACCTCAAGGATCTGGTGTCGGCCGATGGAAAAATCGCCTCGCTGCTGATCGAAGCGAACAAGGGAACCGGCAAGGACAAATACAAGCATATCGTCGATGCGGTGCACGCCATCATGGCCGATCTGCACGTGAAGGAATACTATTTCGCGGGAAATCCCATCGTCGAATTGCAAATGACACGCGACATGTGGCACGACCTGGAAACGTTCATTCCCCTGACCTACGTGCTGCTGTTTGGCCTGCTCTATTTCTTCTTCCGCAACATCCATATCCCGTTGATGGCACTGTTCGTCGTCACACTGAACTCGGGATTTCTGCTAGGGCTGATGGGCGCGCTGGGCATCACGATGAACGGTGTCACGGTAGGCTTGCCTTCGCTGCTGATGTGCATTGCCGTACTGAGCAGCATGCACATGCTGACCGCCTACCGGCTGGCGCTGGCACGCCATCCGGATCACGGCACGGCAATTCGCGCGGCGCTCGCGCATATCCTGAAGCCGTGCTTCATCACCACGCTGACCACGGCGGCGGGCTTTGCCACCGTCAGCATCACCGAGGTCGTTCCGTTGCAACAATTCGGCCTGGTCGGCGCCGCCGCCACCGTCGCCGCGTACGTGATCTGCATGCTCGTCATGCCGTTCTTGCTGGGCCTGATCCCCACCGAACGCTTGCTGGTGAGCGAACGTGAAAACACCTGGTGGCGCGTGCTGTTCGGCGCCTTGGTGCCGCTCTACCGGAGCCGCTACGTGTTGCTGCTGTGCGCCGGCGCGATTCTGGCCCTGTCCGTGTACGAGATACCGAAGCTGCGCATGGAAACCGTTTTTCTCAATTTCATGAACGACGATTCGACCATCCGCAAGGCGACCAACTACATCCAACAGAATCTGGGCGGCGTCGGATCGCTGGAAATCGTCATCACCAGCCCGGCGGCCGACGGCGTGCTGCAGCCGGACGCACTGCGCCGCATCGAGGATTTTCAGGCATTCATGGGCCGCGTTCCCGGCGTCGACAAGACGCTATCGATCGTCGAATTCATCAAGAAGATCAACCAGGCCGCGAACAACGGCGACCCGGCCTTCTACGTGATCCCGCCAAGCTTCGACCAGGTCGCCGAATATATCTTCACCTATTCGATGGCCGGCAGGAATAACGACCTCGACGATTTCGTCGACTATGAGTACAAGACCACCCGGATCCGCGCGCGCGTGTCCCAGTCCACCTCGGTCGCGCTGCAAAAAACGCTGGGCCAGATCCAGGCCTATGCCGACACCCATTTCAAGGCCGCCGGCCTGCAGGTCAAGATCACCTCGTATTCCGTGATCCAGGCCAGCATGATGGACAAGCTGATCCGGGGCCAGTTGTTCGGACTGGGCGGCGCCGTGCTGATGATCTTCACGGCCTTCCTGATTGTCAGCCGCTCGCTGTTCGTGGCCGCCTTCAGCCTGGTGCCGCACGTGCTGCCCTTGCTCGCGGCGGCCTGCCTGATGGGCATGATGGGGATGTCGGTCAACGTCGGCACCGCCGTGATCGCCGGGATCACGTTCGGACTGGTGGTCGACGATACGATCCATTTCCTGTACACGGCGCGGCACGCCGCGACCCAGGCCGGCGCTGCGCAACAGGTGGTCGATACCGTCTTCGTCGAACTCGGACCGACGATCGTCTACAGCTCGCTGATACTCACCACAGGTTTCGCACTACTCATGTTGGGCAATTCCTTTTTCACATTCAGTTTCGGCCTGCTATGCGCATTCTCGACACTGGCGGCGATGGCATGCAATACCCTTTTCATGCCGTATTTCGTCACCCACCTGAGGCCTTTCCGCACGTTCGGAAGAACCGCTTCCTCACTGAAAACGCCATTGTCCCAGCGCGAGTTGCACAACCGGGCCGTCCGCTGACGGCCTTGCACCTGCATTGTCCAGTCGCAGTGCCAGTCCAAGCACAGTCGGCTTAACCACGGAAACCCAGAGGAATATCCAATGAATTTTTCAGCGCAATTGATCCAGAGGAAAAAAATCGTCGACAAGGCGAGCTACGACGAAGCCCATGCTTTCTGGAAGGCGGAATGGAACATCGCCTTCGCCGAACAGGGCTTGCATGGCATTACCGCCAACGATTCGGATAAATTTGTCTATGCCGATGAAGTCGTCGTGTTCCGGGACGGCGACACCATCGCAGCGCTGGCGCTGATCAGTCACCTGAACCTGCATTTCAATGCCTACAAGGACCTCGCTTATTTGAAGGTCATGCCGGAAGAAGGCTGGCGCTTCATCGATCAGATGGGCGCCAAGAAAATCATGACATCAGGCTACAACATCGTCAACAAGGAATACCGCCGGGCCCGGGTCGGCAGCACCCTGCTGTCGATCGCCATCCCCGGCTATGTGCTGGCCTTGTTCGAGCAGCGGCCCGATTTCGACCTGTGCATGGGAATGCCGTTGACGTCGCTAGGCAATCACAAGACGCTGACCCGGCTCGGCATGCGCGATATGCACGAGGAGGTGTTTCATATTCATGGGGTCGGCGCGAAGTTCCTGTACATCACCCAGCAGATGATCGAGCTCGGCGCCTACCGGCGCGACATCCTGGCGCTGCTCGATCCGGCGCCCGGCTTCGCCGACGAGCCCGTGCGCGGCGCGCCGGCCGAGTTCCATGCGCTGTCCAGGCTGGCGTCCGAACGCGCCGGCGCCCCCGCATTGGAAGAAGCGCACTAGTGCCATGAACGGCGGCGTGCCCCAGCGCGGCACGCCCGAATCGCCAGCCACGCGTCCTTTAGAAAGAAGTCGAGTGTACATCGTCCTACAACAATTCCTGCACAACCTGGGCTCGCCGATCAACCATCTCATCTTGCAGATTCTTGTGATACTGCTGGTGGCCAAATTGTGCGGCGTGGCGTGCGGCCTGATCGGCCAGCCGCAGGTGATCGGTGAAATGATCGCGGGCATCTTGCTCGGTCCGTCGCTGCTCAAGAGCGTCGCGCCCCAGATCCATGGCGCCATCTTCCCGGCCGGCTCGATCGATCGCCTGTTTTTCCTCAGCCATGTCGGCATCTTGCTGTTCATGTTTATTGTCGGGCTTGAACTCGACATGAAAGCGCTGCGCGCCAAGGCCAGGTCGGCCGTCGTCATCTCCATGGTCAGCATCACTTTGCCATTCCTGCTCGGCAGCGGCCTGGCGCTGCTCTTGTTCGATGCCTACGGCCCGCGCGACAAGGGCAGCCTCGGGTTCGCCCTCTTCATGGGCATAGCCGTGAGCATCACCGCGTTCCCGGTCCTGGCGCGCATCATCCAGGAGCGCGGCCTGGCGCGCACCCAGATCGGCACCACCGCGATTGCGTGCGCGGCCGCCGACGACGTCACCGCCTGGTGCCTGCTCGCCATCGTGGTCGGCATCGCCCAGTCGGGCACCGGCATCGGCGCGATCTGGACCGTCGCCTTCGCGCTGCTGTACCTCGCCTTCATGCTGCTGCTCGTGCGTCCGCTGCTGGAGCGCTATCTGACCGTGTCGGCCGCGCATGAGCAGCCATCGTCCAAGCTGATCGGCCTCAGTTTGATCGGCCTGTTCGTCTCGGCATGGATAACCGAAACGATTGGCATCCACGCCCTGTTCGGCGCATTTCTGATGGGCAGTGTCATTCCCGACAAAAACCAGATCCGCGAGCGCATCGTCGCCCGGACGCGCGACGTGACCACCTTTATCCTGCTGCCGCTGTTCTTCGCCTACACCGGCTTGCGCACCGAGCTCGGCTTGCTCAACGACGCCGCCGCGCTGGGCACCTGCGCGCTGGTCCTGCTGGTCGCCATCCTGGGCAAGCTGGGCGGCGCGACGCTCGCCGCCCGCGCCACCGGCCACGGCTGGCGCGGCGCCCTGATCATCGGCGCGCTGATGAATACCCGCGGCTTGATGGAACTGGTCGTGCTCAATATCGGCTACGACCTGGGCGTTCTCGGTCCCAGGATCTTCACCATCATGGTCGTGATGGCGCTCATTACCACCATGATGACGGGGCCCCTGCTGCGCCTGCTCAAGCCGCACTTGCTGGGCGCCGACGCGGCACCCGGGCCGCGCCTGGCCGGCGCCGCGGCGCAAGCGGGCGCCAAGGATATCCGCGTGCACGCCTAGCGACGCGCCCAATGTGCCATTGACTTTGCATCTTTCTTTCAGGAGGACCCGATGGGCCAGCTCAAGCATCACGTATTTTTCTGTTGTAACAAGCGCGAGGGCAATCGCGACTGTTGCGAAAACACCGGCGGCGAGCGCCTGCGCGCCTATGCAAAGGAGCGGATCGCCACCCTCGGCCCGGCCGCCAGCGAGCAGATCCGGATCAACCGGGCCGGCTGCCTGGATCGCTGCGATACGGGACCGGTGCTGGTCGTCTACCCCGACAACGTCTGGTATACCTATGTCGACGAAAGCGATCTCGACGAAATCATCGACGAACACCTGGTGCATCAGCGCGTCGTCGCCCGTCTGCTGCTGCCCTGAGCCCTGAGCCCATGATCATGGAACAAGAGCTGTTCATCGACGTCCCGCCGGCGCTGCGTCCTATTTTTGCGCGCTGGGGCAGCGCGCATGACCCGGCCAACTGCTGGCGGGGCGGCGCCGACGCGCACGCGGCGGCACGCCTGTATCAACGCTTGGCCGCCGCCGAGGTCGCCACCAGGGTGGCGCGCCAGGCGCTGGCCCTGGTGTACGGCGCTGCCTTGCATAATAGGGAATTTGGCCAGTTCGCCGAGTTGCGGCGCGAAGGCGCGCAAGTGTTTACCTGGATCGCGCAGGTGCTCACGTCCGATCCCGCGCTGCGGGCCCAGCTCGGCTAGCGGCCGCGCGCAGGGCGCGCCTCAGATCATCTGATTCATTTCGAACGAAGGAAATTTGCTCGCCGCGTGGATGCGCACGACGACAGCGGGAATACCGGCCACCGTGCAGTGGGCCGGCACGTTGCGCAGCACGACGCTGCCTGCGGCAATCTTGCTCATGGCGCCGATCTGTATATTGCCAAGCACCGTGGCGCCGGCGCCTATCATCACCCCCATCCCGATTTTCGGATGCCGGTCGCCCTGCTCCTTGCCGGTTCCGCCCAGGGTCACGTTCTGCAGGATCGACACCTGATCGTCGATGACCGCCGTCTCGCCGATCACGATACCGCTGCCATGATCGAGCATGACGCCGCAACCGATGCGCGCCGCCGGGTGGATATCGACCGCGAACACCAGCGAACTGCGGCTGGCCAGCGCGTGCGCGAGCGCCCGGCGGCCGCGCAGATACAGTGCGTGCGCCACCCGGTAGGTTTGCAAGGCATGGAAACCCTTGCCGTTGAGCAGAACATGCAGCTCATCCGGGCAGGCCGGGTCGCGCATCCTGACCGCGCGCAGATCGGCCTCAACCTGGCGCAGGACGTGCGGCGCGGCCTCCAGTGCTTGCAGTGCCAGGGCATGGATCGCCGTGTACGGAAGGTCGTGGCAGGCAAGCTGGCGCGCGAGGATGGCGGCCAGTTTCGCCGCCGGCGACGGCTGGGTCAATACCGACTCGTGCAGCCGCAAGGCGAGCACAGGCTCGGCCCGCGCCAGCTGCGCCGCGGCCTGATCGATGTCCTGCCACAGGCCGGCGTCGCGCTCGCACGCGGCCGGCGCGACGCCGGCAGGCCTGTCAGGGGCGCCCACGAGCGCGCTCCTCGCTCGCGCCGGCCAGGCCGAGCCGCTGCTGCAGAAAGGCGATGGTGCGCGCCTCCGCCAGGCGGGTCGGATGATCGGCGTGCGCATCGTAGTTCAGGCCCAGCACGGAATGGGCGAACGGCTTGATCGCATGCGCATTGCCGAGCGAGGAGTCGATTTCCAGCGCGATGAAATTGTCGCCGAATTCATCCTTGAGACGTTGAAAGCGCTGCCTGGGGACCGCCAGGTCGCCCGTGAAACGCAGGCCGAGCACGCAAATATTGTCGGCCACGCTGCGCGCCTTCGCTTGCGCCAGCGTCGCCGCGTCGATGCCCAAGTCGCGGCGG
>JANYGW010000187.1 GCA_025359245.1 Massilia sp. | reverse complement strand
CCGCCGCGCCACAACTACAACGAGCGCGGCGTCAAGGTGCTGGAACGGCCGCGCCGCGACAACGTCGATACCGCCTTCTGGGCGCCCGGCCTGAAAACCGACGCCGACGGCCATGTGCGCGTCACCTTCACGATGCCCGATGCGCTCACGCGCTGGCGCATCACCGGGCGCGCGATGGATGCGCAGGGCAGGGTCGGCCAGCACAGCGGCTACCTGCGTTCGGACAAGAATTTCTACGCCAAGTGGACCTCGCCCGACTGGCTGCGCGCGGGCGACAAGCCGCAGGCCTCGGTCGCCATTTTCAACCAGACCGCGGCCGACCAGGCGCTGGAAGTGAGCCTGAGCAGCGGCGCGGCCGTCAAGGCCGAGAAGATCACGGCCAAACGGGGCATCAACTACGTCCAGTTCGCGCTGCCTCCCGGCGGCGGTGCGATGCGCCTGGAGGTCAAGCAGAACGGCAAGCTGGTCGATGCGCTCGACACCGCAGTGCAGTCGCTGCCGCTGGCCTGGAGCAGCCCTCGTAGCATGATCGTGCCGTTGGCCGGCGTGAGCACGGCGCTGGCCTTGCCGGCTGACGCGCGCAATATCCGGGTGTCGTTCGCGCAGGGCGCCGCCAGCCATTTCGCGCGTATCGCCGACGACCTGATCGATTATCCGTACGGCTGCGTGGAGCAGACCGCGAGCCGCTTGATTCCGCTGGCACTGGGCTTGCAGAGCATGGGGCCCGATTCCGGTCCGGTGCGCGAGCGCTTGCTGGCCACGCTGCAGGCACAGCGCCTGCGGCTGGTGTCGATGGCCGGTCCCGAGGCGCAGTTCGGCTGGTGGGGCAACGCCACGGCGAACAATTCGCTGATGACCGCCTACGCCTATTACGCCGACTGGTACGCGGCGCGCGCGCTGCATATCGAGCTGCCGCCGGAGCATTGGCAAAACCTGCTGACCGTGTACGGCGGCGCGGGCCTGAAGGAACCGGTGCTGCACCGCACGCTGACCTTGTGGCTGGCGCAAGAAATGGGCTTGCCGGTCAAGACGCTGGCCTCGGGGCTGGCCGATGACCTGGTGCGCGCCAACCTGAAAGCCAAGAGCACGCCGCTGCCGGCCACCAGCAGCATGCTGCTCTCGCCCGAAGACGGCAACTCGCAGGCGCTGACACTGGCGCTGCTGTCGGTAATCTCGGCCCAAAACCAGCTGGCCACGCCGGCCGAGCTGCAGGAGCAGACCGCCAATGCCTGGATCAACCTGCGCGCCAATCCGGCGCCGATGGCGCAAGCGCTGCTGATGCTGGGCGGCCAGCTGCCGGTGAGCGGCGCCGATGCCGTGCTGGCCTCGGTCCGGGCCGAGATGCCGACGCTGGACCGCGCCATGACGCTGTTGTGGGTGCAGAAAAAGCTGGGCGGCCCGGCGCCGGCGAAGGGCCCGGCGATCGCGCTGGCCGGCAGCTGGAAGGTATTGACCAGCACCCTGGGCCAGCCGCTGTGGCAATGGCAGGGCAGCGCCGCGCCGAAGCAGCTGCAAGTCGGTGAAGCCGCGCCGGCCGCGGCGGTCGCCGTACTCCAGTACGACAGCTATGCGGTCGAAGCGAACACGCTGGCGGTCAAGGTCGAACGCCGCATCCTGCGCCTGACCCAGGAAGACAAGGGCTTTAGCGCCAAGCCGGTCGGCGCCGGCGAAGCGCTGCGCACCGATGCGCTGTACATGGACGAGGTCACGCTGACGCCGGCCGCCGGCGCCAAGCACCGCTACGGCCTGCTGGAAGTGGCGTTGCCGCCAGGCGCGTCGGTCGAAGGCAGCACCTGGGGCGTGTCCATCATCGACGAGAAGACCGAACCGCTGGAGCGCTCGCGCCATGAGGTTCGGCGCGACGGCTACGTGGTCCCGATCGAGCCGCTGGATGCGCCATTGAAGGTGCGCCACCTGCTGCGCTTCGCCCAGAAGGGCAACTACGTGTTGCCGCCGGCGCGCTTCTATCGCATGTACCAGCCCGAACAAAAGGCGCTGGAAGGCGATGGCAAGGCCACACGCACCCTGCGCGTCGAGTGATGCCGCGTCTTTCCCGCCTGCTCGCAACGGCGCTCATCGTCCTGGCGCCATTGGCGCAGGCGGCGACGCTCGACCTCGCGTGGTGGAAAGACGGCAAGTTGACCGCGCTGCAGTTGCGCGACGACGGCAGCAGCAAGACAGCTGCCTTCGACGGCGCGCGCATGGTGCCGCTGGGGAGTTTGTGGAAGCTGTTCGTCTATGTGTACGCGGTCGACGGCAAACTGGCGACCCCGGAATACAGCTGCACCGGCCGGCAGCCGCAGGAAGAAGTGTATTGCTGCGAACCGGGCAAGAGCGTCGGCCGCGACGCCGCGCTGGCGCAATCGTGCGCGCTGTTCTTTGCGCCTGCGCGGCTGCTGGTCGAACGCCGGCCGTGGCGCGAGTACTGGAGTGCACGCCTGGGCCGCGCGCCGGCAGGCGACGCCGAGTGGCTGTCCGATCCGGCGCGCCTGACGCCCGAACGCCTGGTCAGCCTGCGCAGCCTGATGGTAGCGCTGGCCAGCGTGCCGGCATCGAGCCGCGGCGAGGCCGAATCGGCGCTACTGCGCGTGGTGCTGGGCGCGCGCGGCGTCGACACCGTGGGCTGGTTCGGCACCCGGCTGCGGGTCAAGACGTTTTCATGGCACCAGCAGGAACGGCCTTCGCAGCGCCTGGGCGGCGCGGCGGGATGGCTGGCCGACGGCACGCCGGTCTGGTTCGCAGGCGAAGGCACGAGCAGCACTATCCTGCAGGCCTGGGCGCCGCGCCTGGCGGCAGCGCTGCCCGCCAGCGCGCCGGCGAGTGACGCCGGCTGCGTGGTGGTCGATTACTTTACCCGCTATCCGGTGCGCAGCGTCATGAGCGAAGGTGTGGCGGCGGCGCCGGGCGCCTTGAACGGCCGCTATCAGGTGCTGTTCGAAAACGGGCGCAGCCTGGCGCTGACCAGCCGCGGCGAACTGCTGCTGGCGCGCGACGCCAAGAACCGCATCCAGCTGAGCGGCCGCTTCGGGGTCAATGACTACGTGGCGCGCGTGATCGACCGCGAGGGCGGCAGCGCCGAACCGGAGGCGGCCAAGGGGCTGGCGGTGGCCGCGCGCAGCTACCTCCAGCAGAACGCGGTATGGGCCGAAGGCTGCCAGCGCATCGCCGACAGCAGCGCCACGCAGCGTGTCAGCCCGAGTCCGGCCAGTGCGGCGGCGCGCGCCATCGCACAGTGGACTGACCAGCTGGTGCTGACCGGCGCCAGTGTGCGCTACCACGCCGATACTGCATCGAAGGACACGATGGCCTGGAGCGCGGCCGTGGCGCAGGCGCGCCTGGGCCGGCGCTTCGACGAGATCCTGGCTGCGGCCTGGCCGCACGCCGAACTGGCGACGCTGGCCGGCGGCGGCGCCCAGCAATGCGAACGCCTGCCGGCCGCCGAAGCCTGGCTGGCGCGCGAACTGCCGCATTGGGAGCGGCTGCTGCGCGGCGAGGCGGGCTACGAAACGCCGCCCGAACTGCCGGCCGTTTGCCGGCTTGGACATGGCGCGCCGTATTCCGAACAGTTGCGCAACCGGGTGTTCGTGCGCGGCCTGGCCACGCGCGAGGACCGGATCACGCTGGCGCATGAATTCCTGCACCTCGGCCTGCGCAATCATCCGCGCGGCCAGGATGAAAAACTGGTCGAACAGCTGGCACGCCGGCTGGTCGACGTCAAACTGGAAACCCCTTCATGAAAATGCAATCGAAGCCTGCGCATCGGTGGCTGATGCTCAGTTGCCTGCTGGCGCTCGTCCCCCTCATGTCCAGCGCGGCATCATGGAAGGTATCGCTGCCGGTGCAGGGATCGGTATCGCAGGCACTCTCTCCGGACGGACAGCAGGTTGGCATGGCGTCCACGTTCGGTCCCGCCTTGTTCTTTGCGGTTGAAGATGGGCGGATCAAAGAGTCCAGAACGCGTCCTACTGAGCGTGCCTACAGTTTCGCATGGCAGCCGGATGGCAAGGGCTTTTACTATGGCGACCCGGATGCGCGCGATGGAAAACAAGTGCAAGGTGTCGGTCCCAAAGGCGCTGGCCTGCCTGTCCTGGGCGGACCGCATCAGGTCGTACCCAGCCCGGGCGGCCGCTGGATGGCAAGCGTCGATTACACCCACCTGCGATTGGTGGACTTGCGCGACGGGCGCTTGAACACGTTGCTCGAGACGCTTCTGAAAGCGGGCGACAGTCCGATTGGGGATGTGTCCTTGCTCGCGTGGGCGTCCGATGACATCCTGCTCGTCATCTACAGCAGCAACGGCGACGCAGGTCCGCTCGTCGTCTGCGCGTTCGATGTGGCGCATGCAAAGATCGTTTCGACCACCGTGGCGCCTCGGCACGGCAAGGCCAGTGCGCTTGCGCTGGACAGAACAGGTCATCGCTTGTGGATAGGAACCGACGAGGGGCACGTGCTGGGACTGGATTTGCGGACCAAGAAAATCGATGTTGAGACTGCACTCGAGAAGACGCCGATCAACGCCCTGGCAGTGTCGCAGGCGGGACACCTTGCCGCGTGGGTCGAGGACCGGATCGTGCTGGCCGACGTGCACGCGCCGAAGCTGCCATCGCGTTCCATCCAAGCCTGGTCGACCATGGGGGCCGTCGCAGAGCGGCCGCTGCTGGCATGGAGCGGCGAGGATTTGCTGCTCGCTGCCGGCGCGGGGGGCGGCGCGGGGCAATGGTGGGCTGAACGGCGCGACAATGTGTGGGAGGCGCTGAACCAAACCCCCGAAGCCAGGGCGAAGCGATTCGCCGAGACCCAGGCGCTGGCGGACAAAGGCGATACGGCGGCTCAGCTGCTGCTCGGGCAGATGTTCTTCGAGGGTGTCGGCGTGGAAAAGGATGAGACCAAGGCGATCGGCTGGTGGAAAAAATCGGCAAATGCGGGCCAGCTCGATGCGCAGTTCGCACTGGCTGATGCATACAGCAAGGGGCTGGGCGGACTGGAACGGGATCGTGAAAAGAGCGTCTATTGGTGGAGCAAGGCAGCTGACCAGTTGCGCGTCAAGAGCGACAGCGGCGACAGGCCGGCCGCGGCCAGGTTGGGCTATATGCACGCCAAGGGGATGGGCGTCCATCCCGATCCGATGCTGGCAGACCTGCTGCTGCGTATCGGATCGGGCGATCCGGCGCAAGTGGAACGCGATGCACATGCGGCGCTAATCGAGCGCGTGGAGCGCGATCTCGCGCCTGTGCAGATCAAGCAGGTTGCCGGCTTGCTCGCAAGCTGGAAGCCGGGCGTCATCTTGCCCCGTGATTTGCGCGAAGCCGTGTGCGCCGTTCCGGCGCACCCGCAAAAGGGTTTCGATCGGACGCTGGGACTGGCGCAATTCCGCGATTTCCAGGGCCGCTTGCGCAGCGACCTCGATGCCTTCAGCAATAGCAATGACATCCCGGGCGACGAGACGGCGGTCCTCGCCGCTCTGCGCCATGTTTTTCGCAATTCGATGGCGGGCGGGCGGAAAGCCGATTCGCTGATGCAGTCCTTGATGCGCCCCCCGCCGCGCAATATCGTGTCGCCGATGCGGATGCTGTTGGCCGACTTGAAGGGCAAGGCGTGCCCGGTCGGCTTCGGCGGAAAATTCGTGGACGATGGTCAGGAAGTGGAGCTGTGGTATGTCGAACTGGATCCGTCGGATGAAGGGGCGATGGCGGCATTCACGCCGGCCCGCCTGCCGCAGCTGGGCGTCAATGAACGCAACGTCTTCCCCACCGTGTTGTTCGTCCGCGACGAGAACAACAAGTTGAAGTGGTACGGCATGTCGAAGGAAATGGATCACATTCTCAACTACTGGTTCAACATCCAGGTTCAGTAGGACACTACATTGGAAACTGCATCATGAAAATTCTGTTGATACCCGCACTGCTGCTGTCCCCATCGGCGCTGGCCCAGGTCAGCATCGACGCGCCCACTGGCGGCTGGCGCAACTCGGCCGGCGCGCAGGAGGAGTACACGCAGGCAGTGAACTATCCGGCCGCGTCGGTCAACCTGCGCGAAGGGCAGAGCGCCAGTGCGCAAATCCGCGGACGCATCGCCGGCGCCACCAAGGGCAAGCCGGCCACGCTGATCGTGAACGGCATCCCGATGCCGCTGCAGGTCGATGAAAGCGGCGGCTACGGGCGCCCGTATGCGTTCGGGCGCGGATCGAACAGCGTCGAAGTGCGTTCGCCGGACGGCAAGACGCGCGCGCGCAGCCAGGTATACGACACCTATGTCGGCAAAACCCAGGCGCGCCTGCGCGTGGTGCTGTCGTGGGACAGCCCGGGCACCGACCTGGACTTGCACGTGGTGGCGCCCGACGGCGGCCACGCGTGGTACGGCAACCGCGTGATGCCAAACGGCGGCGCGCTCGACGTCGACGTCACGACCGGCTACGGGCCGGAGATCTTTTCCAGCCCGGCGCCGCAGAAGGGCAACTACCAGGTCTATGTGAACTATTACGGCAGCGGCGAGAAGACCGGCGTGCTGACGATCGCGCAGGTGGCGATCATCTCGAATGAAAACACGCCCAACGAAAAGCAGCAGGTGTTCCGCATTCCGATGCGTGCGGCCGGCGAGCTGACGCTGGTGAAGTCGTTCGTCTATCCCTGAATCGACCTCGAAGTGCTACGGAATGTGTAGCACTTTGTTCATTTCTGAGAAAGTTTCGCCAACCGGGCATCGGGCGTCATGCTGCAAAGCACAAAACAGCGTATGCTGCCGGGTTCAGCACTCGCTTTTTATTTAGGCCCTATTGAAAACCCCGAAACGAATCCAGCCGCTGGTTGAAGAAGGCCTGATCGACGAAGTCATGCGCCAACTGATGAGCGGCAAGGAAGCCACCGTGTACGTGGTGCGCTGCGGCGACGAGATCCGTTGCGCCAAGGTCTACAAGGAAGCGGACCAGCGCAGTTTCCACCAGGCGGTCGCCTACCAGGAAGGGCGGCGCGTCAAGAACAGCCGCCAGGCCCGCGCGATGGAGAAGGGCACCCGCTACGGCCGCAAGATGGCCGAGGAAGTGTGGCAGAACGCCGAAGTGGCGGCGCTGTACCGGCTGGCCGACGCCGGCGTGCGGGTGCCGACGCCGTATGTCTGCTTTGAAGGCGTGCTGCTGATGGAACTGGTCACCGGGGCCGACGGCAACGCCGCGCCGCGCCTGAACGACGTCGAACTGACGCGCGAGACGGCGCTGCTGTACCATGCGGCGCTGCTCAAGCAGGTCGTGCTGATGCTGTGCGCCGGCCTGATCCACGGCGACCTGTCCGAATACAACATCCTGGTCGACGCCGAGGGACCGGTGATCATCGATTTGCCGCAGGCCATCGATGCGGCCGGCAGCAGCGTGGCCGCGGCTATGCTCGAGCGCGACGTCAGCAACCTCGCCAATTTTTTCTCGGCCATCGTGCCCGAGCTGGCCGCAAGCCAATACGGCAAGGAAATCTGGCTGTTGTATGAGGCCGGCCTGCTGACGCCGGACACGCCGCTGACCGGCTACGTCGCGCCGCCGGACGCGCCGGCCGACGTTGGCGCCGTGATGCGCGAGATCGCCCTGGCGCGCGAGGAAGAAGCCGAACGCACCACCTACCAGATGAGCGTGGACGGCTAAGCGTTCAAGTCCAACGATGCCTGCGGCGGCTTGGCTTGGCTGCGCGGCGGCAGGGGATCGGCCACGGCCATCAATTGCTCGGCCGGATAGGGCCGGTACACTGCGGGATCGTTGACCAGCGCGCCTTCGAGCCAGCCCTGGACCTGCTGCGGTTCGAGCAAGACCAGCATGCGCTTTTCCTCGTCCGGCTTGTGGAAACGGCGCATCAGCGGATGCGCGTCAGCATTGATGGTCAGCATGGAGAACGACAGCAGCGGCAAGCCGTCGGGGCCATCGGCCTTCCATTCCCAGATGCCGGCGATGCTCAGCGGGCGCCCGTCCGCGTGGCCGATGCGCCAGCGCACCGGTTTGCCCGTTTCATAATTCGGCTCGAAAAAATTCTCGGCAGGTGCAATGCAGAACTGATTGCGCTGCCACGCGTTGCGAAACGAGGGCTTGGTGGCGACCGTTTCGGTGCGCGCGTTGTAGGTTTGGCGGCTCAGCTTGGTATCGGCCCAGTGCGGCACCATGCCGAACATGGCCGCCACGCATTCTGCCTGGCCCGTCACCGCGCGCGACTCGCGCAGGATGGGTGCCAGGTAGCCTGGAAATGATTCCGGCGGCACATCGAAGATCGCGCGTTCGAGCCCGTAATGATGGCTGAACGCTTCGCGTTTGCTGGGTGTGTAGTTGGCGCACATGGACGCCATCTTACCGGTTTTTTCCGCGCCGCGAAGCGAGCGGATCTCAGGCCCCGGCGCGGATGCGTCCGAGCACACTGCCGGCCAGGTGGCTGGCGGTGGCGAACGGGTGGCGGATCCCGTAGCCCTGGCGGCCCAGGTTCTGCGGCATGAAGAAACGGCTGAAGCGCAACAGCGCGCCCGGGTTCGCGGTACGGAAGCGTCCGTTCACGTGGGTCGTGTTGAAGCCGTACTCATTGCTGAACAGGAACACGGCGCTCGGCGAACTCATGGAGATATCGAAGGCGGTGCCGCTGTCGCATACCCGGAACCCGCTGACGTAGGAAAAGCGCGCGGTCAGGGAAATGTCGGGAATGTGGATCATCAGCGGCTTGATCAGGCCCAGCTTTTCGAGCAGCCAGGGCAGCACGGGCAGGTTGGCCGCCACCGCGGCGCGGTGCTTGGCGAACGCCGCTTCGACCTCGGCCGCCGTCCGCGGCGCTTCCGGCGCCAGCGCTTCGCGCGCGGCGTTGCCCAACTTTTCCCAGTGTTCGACCGCGATGTGGCTCATGCGCAGCAGCGCAGCCGGGTTGAGCTGGCCGAGTTCGATGACGTCGCCCGGCTTCATGAAGCGCAGGCTTTCGGTGGCTGGCGACAGGGCCGACCATTGACGGATCGTGTAGGCCGAGTTCTGGTAGTCGTTCAGGTAACTGTTTTCACTGCTCGAAAAGGTGACGAAGGACGCGAACGGGATAGTCAGGGCCGGCTTGAAAGTTTCCATTTGCAGGCTGATGCGCTGGCGTTTTTCGGCCGCGGCACGCCGCCGCAAGCCCGGCTCGAAGGGATTGCCAACCCAGTTGGCGTAGCCGAACTGGGTCAACAAGACGTCGACCCTGGCGGTCAGCGGTGCAATGTTGGCCTTGACCGTCTTGCAGGCTGCCTCGCTGGCGAGCGTGCAGTCGTTCAGGTTCAGGATGGCGCGCTGGGCCGATTTGATCAGGCAGTAGGAGTCGCCGTCGGCATACGGAAACACGGTGATGTTGAGCTGCGGATCCAGGCCCAGGGTCACGCCGGGCGCGCACTCGATGACGTCGAAACCCTGTTTCTGCAGGAAAGTCACGACCCGCCGGTCCTTGGTCTGCTGGAACAGCAGCGTGACCTTGCCGACGAACTCCGGTTTCAGTTTCTTGATGAAGGAGATCGAAAAATGGTCCGGATGCTCGTGCGAGAACCAGATGAACAGGTTGAGCTTGCGCTCGGACAGGTCGCGCACCAGCGCGCTGTTCGAAGTGGACTTGTCGAGCAGGCTCCAGCCATTGTTGAAGACCGCCCCTTCCAACCATGGGTCGACCAGCAGCAGGGTATGGTCGTTGGCAATGTGAAAACTGGCATGGTTGACGAAAGTGAGCAGATTGTTCATGGTCGCATCCGTGAGCGGAAAGTGTCAGAGAGCAATGAAGCGGCCGCGATGGAAGCCGAGGGTGCGGTGCGGATGGGCGTGGCAGCGATCGACTTCGCCGACGAAAATCACATGGTCGCCTTCGCTGTAGCGGCTGCGGTGGCGGCATTCGAACCAGGCGACGGTGCCGGCCAGCAACGGCAAACCTTGCTCGGACAAGGTGTAAGGAAGTGCGTCGAAGCGGTCGGGGCCGCCGCGCGCGAAGCGCTGCGCCAGTTCGATCTGGTCGCCGGCCAGCACATTGATGACATAGCCCGAGGCCGCCGTGAAGGCGCTCATGCTGCTGGCCGTGTGGGCCAGGCTCCACAGCACCAGCGGCGGCTCGAGCGAGACCGAATTGAATGAATTGATGGTGACGCCGAAGAATTCCCCGTCGGGCAAGCGCGCCGTGATCACGGTGACACCGGTGGCAAATTGCGACAGGGCCTGGCGAAAATGCTTGGTATCGAACTCGGGCGCCGAGCCGCACGCAGGAAGGGCTGACATGGAAAGGCCTGCAAGGAGTGGTGGGATTCCACCATACTAATTGTGGCCCGGGCGGCGGTCTTGATACTACACAAGCGCTTTCGGCCCGATTTTCCCTTCCATAAAATCCACCGTGCGCAATCTTTTCGCTTAGAATTCGTGGGCAAGTCCATTTATCGAGTAAAGGCAGTTATGGCAACAGCGGCAAGCCAGCGTAACGATTTCGCTGCATGAGATTTGGCCAGGCAAGGGAGCTTGCCTCCCCCGCCGATCACCCGGACAGACGTCTTATTGGCGGCCTGCTGGTTTCGCTGCTGCTGCATGGCGTGGTGCTGTTATTGCAATTCGGCGTGCCGGGACTCGGTTTGCCGGGCGCACCGCCGCCGCTGACCGTGCACCTGGCCGCTGTACCGATCCCGGCGCCGGCGCCGGTGCCGCTGCCCGAAACCGATGTTGCCGCGCCTGCGCCCCCGCCTGCACCGCCGCGCCAGATCGCCGGCATGCAGGTGCTCGACCCGGTGGCCGCGCCGCCGCCACCGCCGCCCAAAGCCGCGCCCGAGCTCAAGAAAGACAAGCCGCGTCGTGCAAAACGCATCAGTTCACCGTTGCCGTCGCCGGACACGGTGGCCGATGCAGCCCGCGTCATTTCCCAGGACAACACGGTGAACGATTTCAAGGTGCCAGTCGCGCGTCCCGAGGAATCCGAACAGAAAACCGTCGACCTGAAGGACGCCCAGCACGGCGAAGATGACGGCGACGCCAGCACCAGTGCGGCGCTGGAAGCGGCGGCAGCCAAGGCTGGCAAGCTCAAGGCCGAGGAAGACGCCCGGGCGGCCAAGCTGGCGCGCGAGGCCGAACAGCACGCCGCGCAGGAGCAGCAGGCCGCGCAAGCCGAACAGAACAAGGTTGACGAGGCCCGGCGCCGCGCCGAGCAAGTCCAGCAGGGTGAACAGGAAGCGGCGCGCCTGCACGAACAACAGCTGGCCCAGCAGAAAGCCGAACAGCAGAAGCTGGAACAGCAAAAAGCCGAGCAATTGCGGGTGGAGCAGAAGAAGACCGACCAGCAGGCTGCCGAGAAGCAACGCGCCGAGCAACTCAAGCTCGAGCAGCAAAAGACCGAACAGGCCAGGCTGGCGCAGCAAAAGCAGGAACAGCAAAAGGCCGAGCAGGTCAAGCTGGAGCAGCAACAGGCCGAGCAGCTCAAACTGGAGCGGCAGAAGGCCGAGCAGTTCAAACTGGAGCAGCAACAGGCCGAGCAAGCCAAACTGGCGCAGCAGAAAGCCGAACAGCAGCGCGCCGAACAGCAAATGGCCGAACAGAAAAAGGTCGAACAGCAAAAGGCCGAGCAGCAAAGGGCCGAGCAGCAAAAGGCGGAACAACAAAAGGCAGAACAACAAAAGGCAGAACAGCAAAGGGCCGAACAGCAGCGCGCCGCCGAGCAGCGCGGCAAGGATCTGGCCGCGGCTCAGCCTGGCGTCACTGGACAGGGTGGACCGGCCGGCGGCGCCGGTACCGGTGCCGGTGGCGGCACCGGCCAAATCCCGAAAAATATGCTCGGCAGCGACCTTGGCAACCGGGCGCGCGACCTGGTCAAGGGGCTCGACGTGCTGCGTGGCGCGCCACCGGTTGCGCGCCGTCCGGGCGATCGGCGCATCGCGGTGGGCTTCAACGAGCGCGATTTGTCGCTGAAAATGTACGTCGACAGCTGGCGCCAGAAGATCGAACGCAATGGCGCGCTGAATTATCCGCGCTCATGGGCCGACGCGGTGAAGGTCGACCCGCTGGTGAGCGTCGCGGTGCGCAGCGATGGCTCGGTCGAGGACGACGTGGTGATCGTGCAGTCGAGCGGCCGCGCCGACATGGATGAGGCAGTGCGCCGCATCGTGCGCGTCAATGCCCGCTACTCCCCGTTCCCGCCGCAAATTGCCGAGCGCTATGACGTGATTGTCATCCGGCGCGTCTGGCACTTCGACGATACCTTGAAGCTGATGGAGGAAGTGCACTAAAGAGAACAGCGCGGGCCGTTGTCATACCGCCGGGGAAGCGAAAGCGCCTTGCACCACGAGCCTTGCCTGGTTCGCGGCGCAAGGCGCTTTCGCCTTTTTTCGCAGGCGCAAGGCGCCGCGACGGCCCGCAATAGCCAATCGCCACGCGTGCTCCTCGCGGCCAGCTTTGTCGTGGCGGGCGTTTGATCTTCGGCAAAGCCGAGCGGAGTGGCGTCCCTTACTCTCGATCAGACAGTGTTTAGATTGGCAATAATCATGAAAATATTTTCCGCACGCCGATGGATGATGGGCATCGCCCTGCTGGCGCTGGCCGGCCTGCCCGGATGCGCTTCCGAGACCTCGGCCGGCGCCACCAAGGAAACGGCCCGCGACGGCTCGGCCCCGGTCACCCAGCTGATCGACGCCAAACTGATCGAAGCGGAGCGGGTGCAGCGCGAGTCGCGCATCAATCAGAACATCGCCCACCTGGTCGTCACCGATCCGCCGCCCTACAAGATCGACAGTGGCGATATCCTGTCGATCGTGGTCTGGGACCATCCCGAACTGGCCGGGCAGGGCGTGGCCGCATCGTCCAACGTGGCCGATACCAACCCGAGCGCGCCGGCGGCCGGCTTCGTGGTCGATCACGATGGCCACCTGCAGTTTCCCTTCGCCGGCGTGCTCAAGGTGGCCGGCCTGACCGAGGAGGAGGCGCGCAGCCTGCTCGGCAAGCGCCTGTCGCGCTACCTGGCCAACCCCAACGTGACGCTGCGGGTGCAGTCCTACCGCAGCAAGCGCGTGTATATCGATGGCGAGGTCAAGTCGCCCGGCTTGCAGGCGATTAACGACATTCCGATGACGCTGATGGAAGCGCTGAACCGGGCCGGCGGCCTGCTGCCGACCGCCGACCAGAGCCGCATCGCCCTCGAACGCGGCGACCGGCGCTACATGATCGACCTGCGCGCGCTGGTCGCGCAAGGCATCAATCCGGGCGATGTCATGCTGATCCACGGCGATGTGGTGCGGGTCCACTCGCGCGACGAGAGCAAGGTGTTCGTGTCGGGCGAAGTGATAACGCCCAAGGCGTTGACCATGCACAACGGCCGCCTGACGCTCAACGAGGCGCTGGGCGAATCGGGCGGCATCAGTCCGCTGACCGGCGACGCGCGCCAGGTCTACGTGGTGCGCAAGGGCCCCGATGGCATCCGCGTGTACCAGCTCGACGCCCGCACCAACGGGGCGCTGGCGATGGCCGAGGCATTCGAGCTGAGCCCGAAAGACCTGGTGTACGTGGCCGCCTCGTCGTTGGCGAACTGGCACCGCAACCTGAGCATGATTTTCCCGGGCGCCTTGACGGGGGTGCTGAGCGCGGCCAAGCCCTGATCCCGCAGAGAAGGAATGACGATGAATTATCCTGGCGAACCGCACCCGCTGGCGAACCCGCAGCACAGCTTGCCGACCCTGAACGTGGCGCTCCCATCCCGGTCCACCGAAAACGAACGCGATGAACATGACATTGACCTGAAAGGGTATTTCAATATCCTGTACGACAGCCGCTGGCTGATCGGCGGCATCGCTTTGCTGGTGACGCTGATGGCGATCGTGTACGCGCTCATCGCCAGCCCGGTGTACGAGGCCAACCTGATGATCCACGTCGAAGAGGAAAGCCCGAACGCATCGAAGAACATCCTGTCCGAAGTATCGTCGCTGTTCGAGACCAAGAAGGCGGCCATTGCAGAAATGGAACTGCTGCGCTCGCGCATGGTGATTTCGCATGCGGTCGACAATCTGCAACTATATATAGAGGTGCGGCCCAAGTACTTTCCCGTGGTCGGCTTCTGGTTCGCCAACCGCAATGCGACCGAGCTGTCCGAACCGGGCATCTTCGGGCGCGGCGGCTATGTGTGGGGACCGGAGCGGGCCGATGTCACGCTGTTCGAGATTCCCGACGAATGGCATAACCGCGAATTCACGATCACCGCACGCGGCGGCGGGCGTTACCACCTGAGCGGCGCCGAGCTGCCGGTGGTCTACGAAGGCATCGTCGGCACGACGCTCAAGGCCACTACCCGTGCCGGCAACGTCGAATTGCGGATCGACCGCCTCGATGGACGCGCCGGCGCCCAGTTCCGGCTCAAGCGCCTGTCGCGCCTGGGCGCCATCGAGCGTATCCAGAACGCGATGGTCATCAGCGAACAGGGCAAGCAGTCCGGCATCATCGAGGTGCGCCTGCAGGGCGAGGACGCGCAGCGCATCAACAGCCTGCTGAGCGAGATCGGACGCGAATACATGCGCCAGAACCTGGCACGCAAGACCGAGGAAGCCGAAAAGTCGCTGGCCTTCCTGAACCAGCAGTTGCCGGCGCTGAAGCGCCAGCTTGAGCAGTCTGAAGAGAAATATAATAATTTCCGCAACAGCCACGGCACCATCGACATGCGCGAGGAAGCGCGCATGAGCCTGCAGCAGGCGGCCACCGCCCATACCCGCCGCATTGACCTGAACCAGCGCCGTGCCGAACTGTTGACCCGCTTCACCGAAGACCATCCGATCATTGTCGGCCTGGACAAGCAGCGGCGCGAAGTCGAGGCCGAGATCGAGGACGTGGCGCGCCGCATCCGCACCTTGCCCGTGCTCGAGCAGGACGAGTCGCGCCTGGTGCGCGAGATCAAGGTCAACACCGACTTGTATACAGCGCTGTCGAACACGGCCCAGCAGCTGCGCCTCATTTCGGTGGGCCGGGTCAGCAATGTGCGCCTGATCGACGCCCCGATGGCGCCCGAGAAAGCGCTCAAGCCCAACCGTCCGCTGATCGTCGTGCTGGCGGTGGTGACCGGGATTTTTCTTGGCACCCTGGTCGCGTTCGCGCGCAAGGCGCTGTCGGGCGGCATTGACGATCCGCAAAAGATCGAACGCCTGCTGGGCGCGCGCGTCGTGTATGCCAGCATCCCGCACAGCAGCAACCAGGATCGGCTGGAACGGCGCGGGCGCACGACCCCGGGCCACCTGCCCATCCTGGCCCAGGCATTTCCCGAGGATATCGCGGTCGAGAGCCTGCGCAGCTTCCGCGCCGCATTGCTGTTCGCCTTGCCCTATTTAAAGAACAATATCGTCATGTTCGCCGGACCGGGGCGCGATCTCGGCAAGTCCTTCCTGTCGGCCAATTTTGCCGCCGTGCTCGCTGCCAGCGGCAAGCGCGTGCTGCTGATCGATGCCGACCTGCGCAACGGCCATTTGCACCGCTACTTCGGGGTCAGCCGCGAGCAGGGCCTGACCAAGGCGATCTCCGGCGCCATGCCGCTCGAACATATCATTCACCGGCGCGTGCTCGACAACCTCGATTTCATCCCGACCGGGGCGCTGCCGCCGAACCGGGCCGAATTCCTGCAGCACCTCAATTTTTCGAATCTGCTCGAAGCGGTCAGCGACGAATATGATCTGGTCGTCATCGACCCGCCGCCCATCCTCGCGGTATCGGACGTGCTGATCATCGGCGCCCATGTTGGCGCGGTGTTCATCCTGGCGCGTGCCGGCGTGACCACCGAAGGCGAGATCACCGAATCGGTCAAGCGCCTGAACCACGCCGGCATCTCGCCACAGGGCGTGGTGTTCAACGACTTGCCGTTGCGGCTGGGCGGCTACTCCTATCAATTCTCTTACGGACATGTTCCACAACTGGAGGGCGATGACTGAACGACATCGACGCTGACCGTAGGGCATTACTGACTAAAAAATACGTCAATTTCCTGCCAGGAAATTGACTTGCGCCATTGATTATCCAGAGAAATTTACTTGGGAAAATGTTGAACCAAAGCAGTTGATTCTCGTCAAAACTTACTCAATCAATCTGTATGAGTAAGGATTTTCGATGAACACATTTTTCCGTTTTGCGTCAGACGTCCGGGTAAGCAGCCTGGTGTGCAGCAGCGTGGCAGTTCTCCTTGCCGGCTGCGGCGGCAGCGCCGATTCCGGCCTGCCCACGACCCAGGCGCCGCAATTCGCGGCCATGACTTACAACGGCGTGGCCGCAGTGGCGGACATTTATGTGGCCACCACCGGCGCCGACACCAACGCCGGCACCCAGGCGGCGCCGTTCCGCACCATCGCCAAGGCGGCCAGCGTGGCCACGCCGGGCGTGACG
>JANYGW010000174.1 GCA_025359245.1 Massilia sp. | reverse complement strand
GCGCCGCGCGACAGTCGGGGGTGCGGGCCAGTTCCGTCAAGTCTGGTTAGAGCTCGGGGTCGGGCCGCCATTCGTTAGGCGACTTTTGGTGCCCTGTGCGTCACCACTATTGTCCTCCCCCTTTCATGGTCGGGGGCGAGGACCTCATCCTCATGAATGGTTAGGGCCGCGGCTGCGGCGCGGCCGGCGGAACGAGCACTGGTTCCTTTAGCCGCAGCAGCTTGAATCCGGCCAGCTTCTGGCCATTCCTGCCTTCGCGTGCATTGCGCTCCTCGCGTTCGGCGGTGCGCGCAAAAAAGGCGTCGAAGCTTTCCTCGCGCACTTGCGGCTCGGCCGAATTGAGGAAGTTGCGCTGGCCGTTGGGTCCGATCACGATCAGGCCCACGTGGGAGACATAAAATTTGCCGTCGCGGGTGGACACGACATTGACCAGGTCGCCTTCCTGCATTTGCGGCAGCAGCTGCGCCAACTGCTCGCGTCCGATATACGGCTCGCGGCTTTCCTCGACCGCGATGGCGCTGTCGGTATGGTGGCGCGTCTTGAGGAAGTGCGCGCGGTCAACGCTCAACAGATAGCTCGGCCCGCCCGGACCGGCCAGCGCCGCGCTGACGTCGGTCACCAGCCAGTTGTTGTTGATGTTCCAGTCGCGCTCGGTGTAGTGGTTGCGCGTGGCCACGCCGATCACGCCATCCTTGTAGCGGATGCGCTGCAGCATCCAGAAAAATTCTTCCCATGAGCGGCTCAGCGCCATCGCATAGGTGTGCTCGGCGAACACCACGCAGTCGCTTTTTTCCAGGTTGAACAGGGGCAGGCTGTCATGCAGCTGGTATGGATATTCGCCCAGCAGGTTGAGCATGTAGGGCTGGCCGATGTTCTGCCGTCCGATCGCGGCGATGCGCTTGCGCAGGTCTGGCTGCGACGCTTGCATCAGCGCCAGGTAGCGGTTCACGTCCGGCGGCGCCATCTGGTAGATCGGCGTGGTCAGCAGCGCGTCGGCCGCCAGCGGACTGCGCGAACAGGCGCACAGCAGAACAAACAGCATCAACAGGGAGGGCAGGCGCATGGCGGTCGCTTCAAAAAGACGTTACCCATGTTAACCGCTGGCGCGCCTCTTGAACAACCAAATTTACTGGCAGCCCACGAATTTGAAGCGCGCGATGCGGGTGCGCCAATTGGCCGGCCCGGTGCTGGGCAGGTAGCGCTGGGTGTACCAGAACGTGCAGCCGTCGACCGGGTCGAGCGTCAGCGCGCCGCTCGCTTGCCCGAGGCGTGCGGCATCGCTCTGCACGCCGTCGCCGTTGACGATGACTTCTTCGGCCTGCATGCGGCCGGGCGGATCGGTGCGCTGGCGGCCCGTGTAGCGGATTCCCGGCGGAGTGTCGATCGATGCCACGCTGTAGCCGAGCGCGATATTGCCGGCCCTGTCCATGCCGATGCTGCCCATCCAACGGCTGGCCGCGTCCGGCGCGACGCTGCCTTGCTGGTGGACACGCGCGGCGCCGAACGGGTCGCCGATCTCGTACCAGCGCAGGCCAAGCTGGCCATCGGCCATCTGCACCGAATGGCCGGCCAGCAGGGTGGCGCGCCCAGCGTCGTTGCGAAACACGGGGCGCGGCATCAGGCGTTCGCCGAGTGCCGCCAGCGGGGCGCCGGGCGCCGGCTGGCCCACGCACGCGCTAGAATCGGCGCAGGCGATGGTGAAGGCGGCGACGGGAATGGCGAGCGGCGCCGCCATCCGGTTCGCGCTGAACGAAAAGCGCCACAGGAGCAGGCGCTCGCCGCGCCCGAAGCGGGAAAAATCGAGCGCCAGGAACAGGGCCGGGCTGGCGCCGCCCGGCGTGCTGGCCAGCGCTTCGAGGCTGGCCGGCGCCGCGGGTGCGATGCCGTCGCCCAGGTCGCGGCAGCGCAGCGTCGCTTCGGCGCCGCGCAGCAGGGCGGCGCGTTCGATGCCGCAGATGCGCGGCCCGCGATAGCTGCCGGCCGCGCTGTCGAACAGGTTGACGCTAAAGTAGTAGGCGTCGATCCACACGGCCATGTGCGGATCGTCGAAATACAGCGGCCGGCCGGCGCCGTCGCGCATGGCCAGCGCAAAGCGGTGATAGCTGCCGGTCGCATCGGCGCCCGCCGAAACGGCCAGGCACAGGTAGTACGGCGCGCTGCCGGCATGCCCGCCCCGGTACGCCACAATCCAGCGCCCGGCCAGCTGGTCGAAATGGACCGAGGCGCCGCCGTAGCGTGGCGCGGCGCACGGCGCGACATCGGAGAACAGTGCGCTGACCGGCACCGGGCCAAGCAGCGCGGCGCCGTTCTCCTTGCGGTACACGGCCAGCAGGCCGTTCGCCAGCTGCACATACTGAAGATCGCCCGCTGCACCGCCGACGCTGCCGTCGCCCGCGCGCATGCCCTCCAGGTTGAAGCTGCTGCCGCCGGTACGGACCTGGGGCAGGGCCGGGGCGCCCGGCCCGGACGGCAGCGTGAACTGCGGCGCCTCCGCTTCGACAAGGACGCGCGCCGCGCCTGGCAGGCGCGGTGTGACGCGGCGCAGCGCCAGCGCCGGTTCGTTTGCTGCCTGCTGTTGCTGGACGCGGGACGGCAGCACCAGTGCGCCCAGCGGCGCGCTGTCGCCATACTGGCGCACCGTGGCGGCGTGGGCATTCAGGCCGAGCAGGCAGATAAGCAGCAGCAAGACGCGGGTTTCCATATTTTCCAGTCTCCTTGTAGGACAATGACGCATGAAACATGCCCGGCCGATTGCGCGGGCAGCCGCGTCCAGGGAAGCCTTGTAAACATTGGCGTTGTGCGATCGTGTAAGAAAATCCGACGCGTGAAAAAGAATGAGGAGAATGTGCGGCAGCGTACGGATGGAGCGCAAGCGAGACTCTATGATGCAGCTGTGTGAGTGAGGAGCCAGCGGCACAAGACCAACGGATCATTTTCCTCAGCAGGTTGGCCGATCGCCTCGAGTATCGGCACCAACAATGAAAGGACGGAGGTTGTCATGGCTCCCTTTACCCACCCATCCAAGCAATTGGTGCGCGCTTATCTGGAACGCCGTTCACGCGATCCGAAACCGCCGCCATCGCCCGAAGAAATCCGGCGCCAGCTTGGCTGGGGTATGGCTTCCTCCGGTTGCAAGATGGCTGACAACCGTGCCTGACCGTCAAAAAAACCGACACGCGCGGTCCTGACTCCAGCGCACTAGCGTTTTTTGCAAAAGCCCGCATCGTTCACGACGCGGGCTTTTGTCATTGTTGGGGCGCACCTTGCCTTCCACCAGTGGCCATTCGCCGAAAATCCCGCCATTCACCGATCCCTGGACGCCGTTCGCCGAAATCCGCTGTCGCTGGCCGCCGCTGCGCGTTATCGTGATCCTGTTCTTTCAACAGGAGGCAATGTGAAAACCGAATCTTCATACGAATGGCGCAAGCAGCTGATGTGGGGCCTGGTCATGGTCGGCGCCGGCGTCACGCTGTTTCTTGGCCAGGCCGATTTGATCGAGGTCGACCACCTATGGCATTATTGGCCGCTGCTGATGGTCGTCTTCGGCATCAACAAGATGATCGGCTACCCGACCGCCAAGCATTTCGCCAGCGGCCTGTGGTCGGTGTTCATCGGCCTGTGGCTGTTCGCCACGTTCGAGCACATGTTCGGGCTGACGTTCTGGAATAGCTGGCCGTTCTTCATCATCGCCGGCGGTGTCAGCATGATCATCGAACCATTCATCGAGCGCCGTTTCGCGCCGAACGAGGAGCACCGCAATGAAAAATAGGCAAAGAAAAAGCATGCCGGGCCAGCTGGTCATGGGCGCCTTCGTCATCGGCATGAGTATCCTGTTCCTGCTCAATAACCTCGACATCTTCAATTTTCACGGGCTCATCACGTTCTGGCCGGCCGTGTTCGTGCTGATCGGCGTGGTCAAGATACTCGATTCGCATTCGGCGCACGGGACGGTGATCGGCACCGTCCTGATCGGCGTCGGCGTCACGATGATGCTGAGCCGCCTCGGTTACTTCTATTTCGACCGGCGCGCCTTCTGGCCGCTGCTGCTGATCGGCCTGGGCGGACTGGTGATCTACAGGGCGCTGGCCGGCAAACGCCAAGTCGACAGCGGCGCCATGATGGTTGAGCAAGGCAGCGACGCGATCGTCGACATCACCGCGATCCTGGGCGGCTTCGAGCGCCGCATCAATACGCCGAATTTCCGCGGCGGTGAAGTTACCGCGCTGATGGGCGGCTGCATGCTCGACCTGCGCGGCTCGTCGATCGAGGGCGAAGCGGTCATCAATGTCTTTGTCGGCATGGGCGGCGTTTCGCTGAAGGTGCCGGTCGACTGGACCGTCATCCTGCACGGCACGCCGATCATGGGCGGTTTCGACGAGAAGACCAGCGCGCCGCCGAACGACAGCAAGCGCCTGATCGTCAAGGGCTACGCCATCATGGGCGGCGTGGAAATCCGTAACTGATGCAAAGCTCGTTCTCGACCCGGCGCGGCGCGACCCTGTACCTGATGGTATGGCTGATGCTCGGCATCGTGTTCGCCGCCCTGGTGGAGGGTGCGACCGGCGCCGGCTGGACCAACGCGCTGCTGTTTGCGATACCGGCGACGCTGGTGTATGGCTGCGCCGCCGGTTTTTCGTCGTATTACGTGTGCCGCGCCTATCCGCTGTCCGACAAGAGCCTGGTCTCGATCCTGCTGGTGTTTACTATATCGGCGATGATCTCGGCGCTGCTGTGGACCGGCTTTTGCGGCTTGTGGAACAGCCTGTGGCAGGATGCCGGCATCCCTCTGGCGGCGCCGCTGAAGGCGACCATCTTCGGCCTGGGCGTGATGTTGTATGGCCTGTCGGCGACCACGCACTACCTGGCCATCGAATTCGACCGGGCGCGCGCCGCGGAACGGCGCGAACTCGAATCAAAACTTATGGCGCAGGAAGCCGAGCTGCGCATGCTGCGCACCCAGATCGACCCGCACTTCCTGTTCAACAGCCTCAACTCGATCAGCGCGCTGACCTCGCAAGACCCGGCTGGCGCGCGCGCGATGACCTTGCAGCTGGCCGAGTTCTTCCGCCATACGCTGGGACTGGAGGCGCACTGCAAGGTCACGCTGGCGGCCGAGGTAAAACTGCTGATGCATTTCCTGGCCATCGAAAAAGTGCGCTTCGGCGCGCGCCTGACGGTGGAGCAGGCGATCGGCGAGGGGGCCAGCGATTGCCTGCTGCCGCCGATGATCCTGCAGCCGCTGGTGGAGAACGCCGTCAAGCACGGCATCGGCAACCTGCCGTCGGGCGGCACGCTGCGCATTGCGGCGCGGCGCGAAGGATCGATCCTGCATGTGCAGATCGAGAACGACGTCGACGAGGACCTGCCGGCCGCCCCGGGCAAGGGAATCGGCCTGGCCAATGTACGCCAGCGCCTGGCCGTGCTGTACGGCCACGAGGCCAGCGTCAACTGGACGCGCGAAAAACAACTGTTCAGGGTGACGCTAGCGCTGCCCTGCGAAACCACGGAGCCATCAGCATGCGCGTAATGATCGTCGACGACGAGGACCTGGCCCGCGGCCTGGTGCGTGAATTCCTGGGCAAGCATGCCGATGTCGAGATCGTGGCAGAATGCGCCAATGGTTTCGACGCGGTCAAGGCGATCACCGAACTGGCGCCCGACCTGGTGTTCCTGGACATCCAGATGCCCAAATTGAATGGCTTTGAAGTGGTGGAGCTGGCCGCCGGCAAAAGCCGCTACATCTTCGTGACCGCATTCGACCAGTACGCGCTCAAGGCGTTCGAGGTGCATGCGGTCGACTATCTGCTCAAGCCCTTTAACCAGCTACGGTTCGACGAAGCGCTCGCGCATGCGCGCACCAGCCTGCGCAACAGCGCCGGCGTGGCGGCGATGGTCAGCGAAGCGGCCGCGCGCAACGTGCCGCTCGGGCGCGTGCTGATCCGCGACGGCACCCGGGTGCATGTGATCGCGGTCGACAAGATCGACTTCATCGAAGCCCAGGACGACTACGTGCGGATCCACTCGGAAGGCAAGGGCTACCTGAAGAACCAGCGTCTGGCCGAGCTGGAAAGCCAGCTGGACCCGGCCATGTTCGTGCGCGTCCATCGCTCCTACCTGCTCAATCTCGGCTGCATCAGCCGCATCGAACAGGGCAAGGACAGCCACAGCGCGATCCTGGCCGACGGCACCCGCATTCCGGTCAGCCGCAGCGGCTACCAGAAAGTCAGGGACCTGATCGGCTGACGGCGAGGTGTTCGGGCTGCCACCAGCGCGGCAATAGCTGCTGCACCTCGGGCTGGGCAAATCGGTCGTCGATCAGGTAGACCACGCCGCGGTCGCTCTCGCTGCGGATCACGCGTCCGGCCGCCTGCACCACCTTCTGGATGCCGGGGTACAAATAGGTGTAGTCGTAGCCGGCGCCGAACATGGCCTGCATGCGCTGGCGGATTTGCTCATTGACCGGGTTCAGTTGGGGCAGGCCGAGCGTGGCGATGAAGGCGCCGATCAGGCGCGCGCCCGGCAGGTCGATGCCCTCGCCGAAGGAGCCGCCCAGCACGGCAAAGCCGATGCCGCGGCTGTCGAGCGTGAAGCGCGCCAGGAACTGCTCGCGTTCGGATTCGGGCATGCGGCGCGGCTGGCGCCAGGCCGGGATCGCGGGAAACTGCCGTTCGAATTCGTCGGCCACCTGGTCGAGATAATCGAAGCTGCTGAAAAACGCCAGGTAATTGCCGGGCGCCTGCCGGTACTGGCCGGCGATCAGGCGCGCGATCGGGGCCGCCGAACCGGCGCGGTGCTGGAAGCGCGTCGAGATATGGCGCGCCACGTGCACTTTCAGCTGCGCGGGGGCGAACGGCGACGCGATATCGACCCAGGCGGCGTCCGGCGGCAGGCCGAGCGCATCGCTGTAGTAGTTCCAGGGGCTGAGGGTGGCCGAAAACAGCGCGCTTGCATGGGCCAGCGCGAAGCGCGGCTTGAGAAAGGGCGCCGGCACGATATTGCGGATGCACAGCGTCGAATTGCCGGCGCCGGCGCGGCTGACGTCAAACAGCGAGTGCTCGCCGAACAGCTCGGCCAGCCGGGCGAAATGCAGCGCATCGAAATAAAAGCGCTGCAAGGCCGGCTCCATCGGTCCCGGGTGCTCTCCCAGGAATTCGGTGAGCGCGCTGGTCGCGCCCTGCAGCGCGGCGAGCAGCTTGTCGGGCGGCGCGGCCATCACTTCGTAGGCGGACCCCGTTGCCGGCCAGGCGCGTGCAACGCGCGTCAGTGCAGACTTCAGGTCGGCCGGTGCGCCCGCGCGGGCGGCGCGCAAGGCGCCGCGATCGAGTTCGGCCGAATACATCTGGCGCGCCCGCGCGACCATGTTGTGCGCTTCGTCCACCAGCACGCTGACCTTCCACTGGTTGGCCAGCGTCAGCCCGTACAGCATGGCGCCCAGGTCGAAATAGTAGTTGTAGTCGCCCACCACCAGGTCGCACCATTTGGCCATTTCGCTGGCCAGGTAGTAGGGGCAGACGTCGTGCGCCAGCGCGACCGCGCGCAAGGCATCGCGGTCGAGCATGCCCGCCTGCAGCGCGGCGCTGCGGGCGGCCGCCAGGCGGTCGTAAAAGCCGCGCGCCAGCGGGCAGGACTCGCCGTGGCAGGCCTTGTCGGGATGTTCGCATGCCTTGTCGCGCGCGACCAGTTCCAGCACGCGCAGCGGCAGCGCGCCGCGCGCGATGGTCGCCGCCGCGTCCAGCGCCAGCCGCCGTCCCGGGCTCTTGGCGGCCAGGTAGAACACCTTGTCGATCCCCTGTTGCGGAGCGGCCTTGAGCACCGGGAACAGCGTGCCGACGGTCTTGCCGATGCCGGTCGGCGCCTGCGCCATCACGCAGCGCGCGCTGCTGTTGGCCTTGTAGATGGCGGCCGCCAGGTCGCGCTGGCCGGGGCGGAACTCCGGATGCGGAAAGCCCATGCCGGCCAGCGCCGCGTCGCGCGCCTGCCGGTGCGCCATTTCCTGCGCAGCCCAGGCGGCGAAGCGCTCGCACAGGTCGGCGAACATGGCCGCCAGCGCGCCGGCGCTGTGCTGCTCGCGCAGCACCGTTTCGGTCTGGCGGCCGATATCGAAATACACCAGCGCCAGGTTGACCTGGTCGAGGCCCAGCGTCTGGCACAGCAGGTGCCCGTACACGCGCAGCTGGGCCCAGTGCAGGTGGCGCTGCTTGTCCGGCATGCGATCGAGCTCGCCGCGGTGGGTCTTGATTTCTTCGAGCAGGTTCTGGTCCGGGTCGTAGCCGTCGGCGCGCCCGCGCACCAGCAGCGCGCCGTGCTGGCCGGCCAGGCTTACTTCGGCCTGGTAGGTGGGGCCGCGCCGCCCCGTGACGAGCGCATGGCCGGCGATGCCTTCCTGGGCCGTGGGCGAGGGCGTGAAGCGCAAGTCCAGGTCGCCCTGCCGGGCGCCGAAGTCGCATAGCGCGCGAACGGCAACGACGTAGTTCACGCCGGCGTCTCCGTCCATTGCAGGTAGCACACCGAAATGGGCATCTGGTGCGCGGCGCAGTAGTCGATCCAGCGCAGCTGATTGTCCTGCAGGCGGTCGCCCGGCCCCTTTACCTCGATCATGTTGTAGCGCCGTTCGGCCGGCCAGAACTGGATCAGGTCGGGAAAGCCGCTGCGGTTGGCCTTCAGGTCGAGCAGGATGCGGTCGAACCATTTCTTGAGGTGCGCGGCCGGAATGCAGGCCAGCGCCAGGTCGATCAGTTCGGCGCTGAGCGCTTCCCAGGCCACGAACGGCGACTGGACGCCGCACTTGTCGGCGTAGGTGGCGCGGATCGTGGCCTGGTAGGCGTCGCTATCAAGTTCATCGAGGCACAGCTGGAATGCCGCCGCGCGGCGCTGGAAGAAATCGGCGCTGTGCAAATCGGCCGGGCCGCGGTGGAACGGGTGGAAGAAGGCGCCCGGGATAGCGCTGAAGATGGCGCGCCAGCACAGCAGGCCGAACAGCGCGTTGATCAGCGCGTTTTCGACGTAGAACACGGGCGCCTCGGCGCGCGCCAGATGCTCGCGCACCACGCCTTCGACCCACCAGTCATGGGCCGGCATCGGCAGGGCGAGGTCGATCCGCTCGACGGCCGGCCGGCGCCGCGCCGCCGCCCTGGGGTGGCCCAGCTGGCGCTGCAGGCGCGGCGCGATGCGTTCGAGCTGCTGGCGTTCGGCGTCGCTCTCAGGCGCCTGCATGGCCTGCGTCAGCAGCGCGTATGCGCGGCCGTGCTGGCCGTCTTTTTCCAGCACGCGGATCGCACGTCCGCGGGCGCCGGGGAAGCGGCATTGCGCATACAGCGCGTAGGCGGCCGGCCAGTCCTGCTGTTTTTCGGCGTGCTGGGCGATCTGGTACAGCAGCCGTTCGCGCCGGCTGTCGAGCCAGGCGTTGTCGGCCACGGCGGGCGGCAACGCCTGCAATACCAGTGCGAGCGGGTCGCCGGCGTGAAAGCGCTCCTTGCAGTGCTGCAGAGCGAGGTAGTCGTCGATGTCGCGCCGGTGGCGAAAGCCGCGCGCGGCGCCCGAGCACTCCACTTGCTCGTACTTGAACACGCCCAGGTCGGACAGCACGAACTCGGTCCAGTCCTGGTGCAGGTTGCCGAAGAAAATCAGACGCAAGCGGTCGCACAGGGGCTTGGCCAGGATCCGGTAGACATGGTCGCCGGCGTCGCGGTACCAGCTTGAAAATGCGCGCGGGTCGCCGAATTGGGCGCGCAGGGCTGCGCGCTGCTCGTCCTTGCGGGCGGCTTTTTCGTGCAGCGACAGGCCGAACACAGCGCCGATTTCGTTTTTGAGAAGCAGCTCGAACAGTTCGTCGAGCGTGATGACGGGATCGATGGCGATCCAGCCGGTGGCCAGCAGCGCGCGCGCGGCGGTTTCGGCGCAACCGATTTCGGCATAGTTCAGTTTGCTGGCGCGGAACAGGGTGCCCTTGCGCATGACCATGCGCACGAACAGCGCGCGCGCCGGCTGGGGCAGGGCGCAAAACGTGCCGATGAAGGCGCGTTCGTCGTCGCTGAGCAAATCGCCGTAGCGTTCGCTGATCCATGCCAGCACCCGGTGGAAGTTGTCCAGGTAGTAGAGCGGGTTCTCAAGTACTTTGCGCATCGTGGTACAGCCGGCCATCTGAAGATAACTGTAATTATATACAGTATTCGTTCAGCGCCGGCGCATTCGACGCACAATCGCGCCCGGTTTACGCAGCGTCGTTGGCGGCCGCAGGCATCTGGTCGAGTTGGCGCAGGCGCAGGATGCCCTTGGCGATGCAGAAGATGGCGTAGGCGTGGAATGCGACCGACATCCAGGCATCCAGGCGCACGTACAGCAGCGCATCGAGCGCGTACAGCGCCAGGCCCAGGTAGAACGCCCACGCCTTGGCGCGCTGGGCAAACAGACCCATCAGGAAATAGAAGCCCAGCGTCAATGCCACCAGGCTCATCGCCACAGCAACGTTGCTTTCAAATATGACCGACACCAGCGTCGTCATGCCCAGGCCGACCACAAAGCTGGTATCGCTGCCGGCGTAGAACAGCACGGTGTTGACCAGCGATAAGCCGGCAATCCACCAGAACCAACGGGCAGCGCTGAGGACGATCGGATCGGACGTGGTGGACGAATTCATTGTTGTTCCCATTAATTAAAAATTGACTGGCGGAATAATAACATGCCTGTTGCTCAATTATTAACGGTAATTTTCGCTTGGGGGGCAGGCGCTTCGGCGGGCGCCGGCGCCCTGCTCGGCGGCGTCAGCCGCAGGATCGCCGAGATCAGGACCACGTCCGGATCCGGGTCCGGCTCCTGATCGGATGCCACCGGTTTCGCCGCTGCGCGCGCCATGCGCACAGGCCGCGCCGGCGGCGCTGGCAACACCGGGATCGGTACATGTGCGGCAGCCGGGGGCGGCGCCATGACCGGCGGTTCTGACTGCGCCAGCACCAGCGGCGGTAGCGGCAAGGAAGGCGGCAGCGCGGCCGGCAGCGGCGGCGCCGGCGTGGGCGCGGCAACGACCGGCAGCGGCGGCGGATCGAGAGTTTCCCTGGCCAGCAGCGCCAGCGCGGCGACCAGGCTGCTTATGACCAGGCCGGAAAGCACCAGCAGCCCGACGCGCAGCCGCGACACTTGCGGTGCATCTTCGACGAATTTCTTTTTCCGGTAAGGCTTGGGGCGCTTGTAGTCGTGCGTGCTGACGCTGCGCCGCATACGCTGTCCCGCTTCGCCGTCGGTCGCCACTGGGTAGTGCGTTGTGTCGGAAGGGGGCACAGTCTGACTCCTCAATGGGGAACTCCGTTCCCGATTAAAAAACAAACTGCGCAAAGCCATGCTGATCTTTGTCGTGCTGGCCGCTTCCTGCATGCAAAATTGTAAGCAGTGCGGCCATCTATTGATTGAACGCAACTGCCACCTTGCGCAAGGGCCTAATAATGGCTTCCGGATAATTTTACAGGGGGCCGCCATGCGAACCAAACAGCTCTTTTCGACCCTGGCCTGCAGCGCCATCCTGGGCGGCTGTGCGACCCCGGCGGCGCCGCCGAAACCGGCGCCGCCAACCATGGCCGCGTTGATGAACAGCGCCGAAGCGGCGCTCAAGGCGGGCAAGAATGAGGACGGGATCGCGCTGCTGAAATCGGCCGTCGCCGCTTTTCCCAATGACAATGGGGCGCGGCTGCGCGTGGCCCAGGTGCAGTTTGACGGCCACAACTACGGCGACGCGATCCTGCACGCGCAGCAAGTGATCGATCGCGATCCGGACGACCTGGTGGCGCACAGCATCCTGGCCGTCAGCGGACTGCGCGTCTCGAGCAAGGCGCTGACCGACCTGGCCTTGAAGAACAACCTGACCGGCTCGGTGCGCGCCGAGGCGCAAGACCTGGCCAAGCTGCTGCGCGCCAATATTGGCGGTGACATCATGCCGACCACCAAAACGCCGCATCCCAAGCCGCCCAAGCCGGTCGCGGTCAACTTGCCGGCGCTGCCCAAGCCCGCCGGCGGTTCCCCCGCCGACTGGCTGAATAATTTGTCACCTGCGCGACCTGATCCGCGCTGAGTGGATCATACTGACGAAGTGCATCATAAGGAGTGGCTATGAGAACCAGCACCCATACTTTTCTGGCCCGGCTGCCGGCGCGCAAACGCATCGCCCTGATCATGCTGTTCGCGCTGGTATGCGGCGGCGTGCTCGCCGCCGGCAACGCGCTCGCCTGAGCGGCGGACGTAAAAAAACCAGCGATGTCGCCATCGCTGGCTTGCCTGCGCGCCGTAGCGTGCGCAGTCAGGCTTTCTTCTTGGCTACCTGTTCAGTCGCCTTGGCAATTTGCGCTTCGACCACCTGCACCGCCTGGCGCGTGGCCTGGGTCACCTGCTCGTAGCCCTGGAATGCATTGTCGATCGCGGTCTTGATGATTTCGACCGCATTTTCCGAACCCGGCTTGACGTTCTTGGTCACGTCGTAAATCAGCGCCGACAGCGTGCTCTTGGCTTCGGCGATGTGGTGGTCGGCCGCTTCGGTAAATTCGGTGTGGATGTCGTCGATGATGACCTTGAGCTGCGAGCCATACTCGACGACGCCGTCCAGGTCGGGCTTGGCGGCCGCTGCGGCCACCGCCATGGCGGCCTTGGCATCTTTCGCCTGGCTCATTTCCTTGCCGGTGGCCATCGATCCTTCAACCGAATTTTTTGCGGTCGCCATGTTCAAGGCGACGACCTGCTCCACGCCATCGACGGCTTTGCTGGTGAGCATGTTGAAGGTCATCATCTGAAGTTCAAAAAGAGTCTTGGTGGCGGATGCAAATTGTTCGGGATTCGTAAACATTAACTTCTCCTCAGTTTGAATGGATGCTACGGACGACTTTCCTGAAATCTCCTGACGGTGCTGTTCAGCCTATTATTGTGTAGCGACTAATTTCGTGCAATGACTATCTTTATAAGGCCCGGCGGCCTTCTCCCAGCCCGGGCCGAGCGTGGTCTGGGCGCAGAATTGCTTGCCGTCGGCCTTGCTGCGCCACTGGTACCAGGGCGCCGGGCCGGCCGCTGCCGCCACGCACGACAATGCGAGGAGGATGGCGAGACCGCGTGCGGGCAGGGTTGTCATGGTAATGGCGAGCATAGCCTGTTCGGGGCGCAAGTCAAGTGCGGCACACAAAGCGCCTCATGCGAGCGTGACGAAGCCGGGCGCCACGCCCGGCAACAGCAGCGTGAAACGGGTGCCGGCGCCGGCCTCGCTGTGCAGCTCGATGCGTCCGCCCAGCACGCCGGTGACGATGTTGTGCGCCACGTGCAGCCCAAGGCCGGAGCCGCCCGAGCCGAGCTTGGTGGTGAAAAACGGGTCGTACACGCGCGCCGTCAGGTCGGCCGGTATCCCGGCGCCATCGTCGGCCACCTCGATGGCGAGCAGGTCGCCGGCGCGCCTGGCGGCGCTGATCCGGATGGTGCCGGCCGCATTGCCTTCGTAGGCATGGACCAGGCAATTGTCGAACAGCTTGCTCAGCACCTGCGCCAGCGGCCCTGCATAACTGTCCATCTGCAGGCCAGGCTCGACCGCCAGCGCGATCGCGATCGGGCGCGCGCCGATGCTGATGCGCAGCGTCAGCGCCAGTTCGTCGAGCAAGTCGCTGAGCGAAAAGATGCGCCGCTGCGATGCCGTGTGGTCCACCGCCAGCTGCTTGAAGCTGGCCACCAGCGCGGCGGCCCGGTGCAGATTGCGCACCAGGATATCGTTCGCTTCATGGGCCCGTTCAAGGAAGCTTTCCAGGCTGGAACGACGCAGCCCCTGGGCCACCTGCGTTTCCAGCTCGCGCGCGTGTTCGGCCATCGTCGTGGCCACCACCAGGCTGTTGCCGATCGGCGTATTGAGTTCGTGCGCCACGCCGGCCACCAAGGTGCCCAGCGCGGCGAGCTTGTCGCGCCGCACCAGTTCCTCTTGCGTCAGCGAGAGCGTGTCGAGCGCGGTGCTCAGTTCGGCCGTACGCGCCGCCACCAGCTCTTCGAGATGCTCGCGGTGCTGCGCCAGTTCGCGTTCGCGCCGCGTGCGTTCGATCGCGATCCCGGCCAGGTGGGTGGCCACCGAGATCAGGCGCATGTCGTCGGCGTTCGGGCTGCGCACCTCGCGGTAATACATCGCGAACGAGCCGAGCACATGGTCCTTGTCGAGGTAGATCGGGGTCGACCAGCATGCCCGCAAGCCATACTGCGCGACCAGCTGGCGGTACGGCGCCCACAGCGGGTCGTGCTGGATGTCGGACACGATCACCGTTTCCTTCAGATACATCGCGGTACCGCACGAGCCGGCGCCCGGACCGATCTGCAAGCCGTCCAGCGCCGCCATGTAGGCCGGCGGCAGGCTCGGCCCCGATACCGGGCGCACGCTGCGGCCGTCGTCGTCGAGCAGCAGCACCGAGCACAGCACGCCGTCGGACTGGTTTTCGATCAGGTGCATGAGGTTGTCGAGCGTGTCGACCAGCGGCGCGCCGCGCGCCACCATTTCAAGCAGGCGACCCTGGCCGATGCGCAGCATATCGTCCAGGTTGCGCTGGGTGACGTCGACGATGCGCACATGCATCAGGCGCCGGCCCGGCACCGGCAGCGGCACCATGCGGATGTCGCAGGCGACCGTGTGGCCGCGCGCATGGACGAAGTTGGCCTTGAAGGTGCGGATGCCGCCATCGCCGACATCCTTGAGCGCGGTCGCGAACAGGGATGCGGACGGCTGGCCACCCGGCTGCAGCGATGGGCACAGCGCGACCAGGGGCTTGCCGTACAGCGCGTCCTCGGACAGGCCGAACAGTTGCGCGGCGCTGGCGTTCACGTCGAGCAAGGTGCCGCTGTCGACGTCGAGCAGCACCACGCTGTCGGGTGAACCGGCCAGCATCAGGTGGTAATCGACTTGCAAGGCGGGGCGGGCGGTCACTGCATGGCATCCGGGAAGTGGCAGATAGTGCCAGTGTAGTCCAATCGGGCGCACGGGCACGCACAACGCAAAACGCCGCAGCCTTTTGCAAGGACTGCGGCGTTCAACGAATTCTGCGGAGTTACATCCGGTAGAGTGGTGCCCACGGAGGGACTCGAACCCCCACACCCGAAGGCACATGGACCTGAACCATGCGCGTCTACCAATTCCGCCACGTGGGCACTGATACAACAAGTCATTGCTTTGCTACTCAAACTAAAACGCCGCAATCGAACGATTACGGCGCATCGTTGTTACTACTTACTGCGGAAATCTCTAATGAATAGAGTGGTGCCCACGGAGGGACTCGAACCCCCACACCCGAAGGCACATGGACCTGAACCATGCGCGTCTACCAATTCCGCCACGTGGGCATATTCCTGCTTGCTGCTGCCGGCGTTGCCGCCGACATCTGCTATCATACTAGCCTTTGAAGTTTTGCGCCAGACTAACTTTCGTTTCCTAGCCGCTGGTTTCATCCGCTAACACGCTGCAATTTGCCTCGCTTTGCTTGTGGCCGCTGCGAGAGACCAAAATTATAGCGGAACATTTTGAAATGTCAAAGCTCTCGCAAAAGAATCTTCAGAGCACGCCGCGTTAGGCGAATCACACGGTCCTCCGGTACACTACGCGTATCACCGTGTCAATCAACACTGTGTCAGTCGTTAAGGCAAATCATGCCGTGACGCTGTCGAAAACAAAATATAGAAAAACATTTGAACCAAATTACTCATACCATTCCCAGCCGCGAGGATATTCTCGGCATCTTCCGCAACGCAGCGGCGCCGCTTGCCCTGGAATCGCTTGCGCGTACGCTCAAGGTCAAGCCAGCGGCAATCGACGTGCTCACGCGCCGACTGAACGCCATGGAGCGTGACGGCCAGATCCGCGCCGACGCCGAAGGCAACTACGCGCTGGCCGACCACTCCGGCTTCGTGGCCGGCAAGGTCAGCGCGCACCGCGACGGCTTCGGCTTCGTGATTCCGGACGAGCCGGGCGAAGACCTGTTCCTGTCCGACAAAGAAATGCAGAAGGTGCTGCACGGCGACCGCGTCCTCGCGAAAGTCACCGGCACCGACCGCCGCGGGCGCCAGGAAGGCACCATCGTCGAAGTCGTCTCGCGCGCCAACAGCCATGTGATCGGCCGCCTGCTCAACGAAAACGGCGTGTGGATCGTCGCCCCGGAAGACAAGCGCATCGGCCAGGACATCCTGGTGTCCGGTTCGCCGGGCAAGGCCAAGGCAGGGCAGATCGTCAGCGTCGAGCTGATCGAGCAGCCGTCGCGCTTCAAGCAGCCGGCCGGCAAAGTCGTCGAAGTGCTGGGCGACCTGGACGACCCCGGCATGGAAATCGAAATCGCCGTGCGCAAGTTCGGCGTGCCGCATATCTTCTCGGCCGCCGCGCTGAAATCCGCGGCCAAGCTGCCCGGCGAAGTACGCGAAGCCGACCTCGAAGACCGGGTCGACCTGCGCGACGTGCCTTTGGTGACCATCGACGGCGAAGACGCACGCGACTTCGACGATGCGGTCTACTGCGAGCCGGTCAAGATCGGCAAGGCCAACTGCTTCCGCCTGATCGTCGCCATTGCCGACGTGTCCCATTACGTCAAGCCGAACGATGCGCTCGACGTCGACGCGCTCGAACGCAGCACCTCGGTGTACTTCCCGCGCCGCGTGATCCCGATGCTGCCCGAGAAGCTGTCCAACGGCCTGTGCTCGCTCAATCCTGCGGTCGACCGTTTGACGCTGGTGTGCGACGCTGTCATCTCCGACGCCGGCGAAATCAAGGCCTACCAGTTCTATCCGGCCGTGATCCACTCGGCTGCGCGCCTGACCTACAACGAAGTGGCCGAGATCCTCGGCAACACCGCCGGTCCTGAAGCGGCGCGCCGTCCGGCCATCGTGCCGCACCTGCTGAACCTGAACGACGTGTATCACGCGCTGCACAAGGCGCGCCAGATCCGCGGCGCGATCGACTTCGAAACGACCGAAACCTACATCGTCTGCAACGCGCTGGGCAAGATCGAGAAGATCATCCCGCGCACCCGCAACGATGCGCACAAGGTGATCGAAGAATGCATGCTGGCGGCGAACGTGTGCGCGGCCGACCTGCTGATCCGCCACAAGCATCCCGGCACCTACCGCATCCACGCCCAACCTACCAAGGAAAAGCTCACGCAAGTGCGCACCTTCCTGCAGCAGGTGGGCCTGACCCTGACCGGCGGCGACAAGCCGACCGCCGGCGACTACGCGACCCTGATGAAGCAGGTCAAGGAGCGTCCCGATGCGCAGCTGCTGCAAACCATGCTGCTGCGCTCGATGCAGCAGGCGGTCTACAGCCCTGACAACATCGGCCACTTCGGTCTGGCGTACGAGGCCTATGCCCACTTCACCAGCCCGATCCGCCGCTATCCCGACTTGCTGACGCACCGCGCCATCAAGGCCATTTTGCTGGGCAAAAAATACGAGCCGAAAGGCATCGACCTGACCGCCCTGAACACCACCGTGTCGAACGCCGGGCGCAAGCAGGCGGCCAAGGACAAGGCGGCTGGCACCCAGAAAAACGAAAAAGACCTGACCATCTGGGATGCGCTGGGCGTGCACTGTTCGGCCAACGAGCGGCGCGCCGACGAAGCCTCGCGCGACGTCGAAGCATGGCTCAAGTGCTACTTCATCAAAGACAAGCTGGGTGAGGAATTCACCGGCGTCGTGTCCGGCGTGACCACCTTCGGCATCTTCGTGCAGCTCGATGCGCTGTACGTCGAAGGCCTGGTGCACATCACCGAATTGGGCACCGACTTCTTCCAGTACGACGATGCGCGCCACGAACTGCGCGGCGAACGCACGGGCAAGCGCTACCAGCTGACCGACCGCGTGACCGTGCAAGTGGCCCGCGTCGACCTCGAAGCGCGCAAGATCGACCTGGTCCTGGCCGGCGGCAGCGTCGCTGTCGACAGCGGCGAAGGCAAACCGAAAAGCGCAGCCCACAAGGCGCTCGACGCCAAGCCGGGCAAGTCGCGCGAGCCGAAGGTCAACACCGCTTCGCGCTATGAGCTCGACACCGGCGACAGCAAGCCGGCACGGCGCGGCAAGTCCGGCGCGGCGGCCAAGCCGGCCGCACGCGCGGCCAAGCCGGCGGCAAAAACGAGTAAGTCCAACAAGAATAAGCGATAAGAAGTAATGAAGAATAAAATGATTTTCGGGTTCCACGCAGTGACCTCGCGTTTGCGTCATGAGGCCTCGTCGGTGGAAGAGATTTTTGTCGATGCGACGCGCGAAGACCGCCGCATGCACGACCTGATCGCCAACGCCAAGGCGCTCGGCGTGCGCGTGATGCCGGTCGATTCGGCCCGCCTCGACAAGATCGTCGGCACCCGCCGCCACCAGGGCGTGATCGCCTTCGCCAGCCAGCTGGCGCTGGCGCGCAACCTCGACGAACTGCTCGACGCCATCGAAGGTCCGCCGCTGTTGCTGATCCTCGACGGCATCACCGATCCGCACAACCTGGGAGCCTGCCTGCGGGTGGCCGACGGCGTCGGCGCGCATGCGGTCATCGTGCCGAAGGACCGCGCGGTTGGATTGAATGCCACCGTGGCCAAGGTCGCCAGCGGCGCTGCCGAAACGGTGCCGTATATCGCCGTGACCAATTTGGCGCGCACCATGCGCGACCTGAAGGAGCGCGACATCTGGCTGATCGGTACCAGCGACGACGGCGAAAAAGGCCTGTATGAAGGCGATTTCACCGGCCCGACCGCGCTCGTCATGGGCTCGGAAGGCGAGGGCATGCGCCGTTTGACGCGCGACACCTGCGACATGCTGGTGAATATTCCGATGTTCGGTACCGTCGAAAGCCTGAACGTGTCGGTCGCTGCCGGCGTATGCCTGTACGAAGCGCGCCGCCAGCGCCTCGCCAAAGAGGGTTAATTCCCCTGGGAATAGCGGCGGCGCCGCTATTCCTCCATCTTTGACCCGCCGTAAGCAAGCCTGGAGCGAATGCGCTACCATGCCTGTATCGCAACTGTTTCGACCTCCATCTATGTTTGCCAATCTGCGCGAAGATATCAACAGCATCATTGAACGCGACCCTGCTGCTCGCAACGGCTGGGAAGTGTTTACCTGTTATCCAGGCTTCCAGGCGATCATGATGCACCGCTGGGCGCATGCCTGCTGGACCAGTGAGCTCAAATGGATAGGGCGCTTCATCTCCTACCTGGCGCGCATCGTCACCGGCATCGAAATCCATCCGGGCGCCACCATCGGGCGGCGCGTCTTCATCGATCACGGCTTCGGCGTCGTCATCGGCGAGACCGCCAACGTCGGCGACGACTGCACCATCTACCAGGGCGTGACCCTGGGTGGCACCTCGCTCAGCGCCGGCGCGAAGCGCCATCCGACGCTCGAGCGCGGCGTCATCATCGGCGCCGGCGCCAAGGTGCTCGGGTCGTTCACTGTCGGCGAATACGCCAAGATCGGCTCGAACGCGGTCGTCATCAAGCCGGTTCCGGCTGGCGCCACCGCCGTCGGCAATCCGGCCCATGTGGTACAAAAAGAGGAAAATTCGCGCACCGCGCACATGTTTTCGGCCTACGGCATCACGCCCAACGGCGACGATCCGATGTCGAAGGCGCTGCACGGATTGATCAACCACGCGGCGCGCCAGGACGAGCAGCTCGAACGCCTGACCGCGCTGATGAAGTCGGCCGGAATAGCCTGCACCAGCATGCCCGAGTGTGATAAATTGGACTCGGTAGAATTGAACAAACTGGTCGAGTAAGGATACCTGCATGACAATAGAAACAAGTGGCGGCGCCGACGGCGCGCCCGTGCTGGACCCGTTTGAAATCCGCGTGCTGGCCGTGCTGGCCGAAAAAGAAGCGACCACGCCAGACAACTATCCGATGTCGCTCAACGCGATCACCAATGGCTGCAACCAGCTATCGAGCCGCGATCCGGTAATGCAGCTGTCCGACGAGACCGTGCAGGAAGTGCTGCAAGGCCTGATGCAGCGAAAATACGTCAACGGCATCACCCAGGCCGGCGCGCGCGTGACCAAGTACGAGCACCGCATGCGCATCAAATGGTCGCTCGAACAGGACAAGCTGGCCGTGCTGTCGATCCTGATGCTGCGCGGCCTGCAAACCGCTGGCGAAATCCGCACCCGCTGCGGGCGCCTGCACGATTTCAAATCGGTGGCCGAGGTCGAAAGCTGTTTGCAGTTCTTGATCGACAAATACCCGCCTATCGTCACCAAGCTGGCGCTCGCGCCCGGCACCAAGGAGCCGCGCTACGGCCAGCTGCTCGGTGGCGAAGCCGCGCTGGCGCAGCAGGAGTCGGCCTTCGGCACCGTGTCGGCGCCCGCGCAGGGCAGCCGGGTAGCGCACTTGGAGCAGGAAGTCGCTTCCTTGCGCAGCGAAGTCGACCTGCTCAAAGAGCAGTTCGAAAGCTTCAAGAAGCAGTTCGAATAGCGAGGACCGGTATCCGCTCTGGAGGCGGCTAGCGTCCCTGAGCGCCTTGGACTAGTGGGGCCGCTGGCTCGCCAGGCCGCTCACTACTGCTTGCGAGTGAAGGCGGCAATTCGTTGCAGCACGACAGGGGCGATGGTTTCGTCAATCGCCGCATACTCGTCTTCAGCCCCGCTTTTCGCCGTCTGGAACAAGTGATTGAGCGACGGGATGACGGCAGACTCGACCTTTTTGTTACCGCCTTCATGCAAGGAAGCGACGATTCCGGCCAGGCTCTCCGGCGGCACTTGATGATCCACGCTGCCGTTCAATACCAGGACCGGACATCGCACTGCGCGCCAGTCGGCCTGCGGGTTTGCCATCAATAACACCCGGCTTGACGGTTGCGCCGCGGACTCCAGCGACAGAGAGCCTTCATTCATTTTGTACTTCGCGATCAATGCCTTGTCGGCCTCAGGCAACGCTGCTTGCATCGACTTCAAGGCCGCAATGCGGACGTCCTTGTCGGCTTGTGCGATCACGATTTCATAGAAATGGCGCACATAGACCATCAACTGATTGACCTCTTCAGGCGAGGCGCCATTGTCCCTGGCCCCGAGCCGGTCCTGCAGCAAGATCATGTCCAGGCCGGGCAGGCCGACGCCGGCCATCGACACGAGAAAATCGACTGATGCCGGCTCGCGCGCGGCGACGGTCGCTGCAATCATCGGACCTTCGCTGTGGCCGATCAAGCCCAGGCGACCAAACTGCGGGCGTGCCTTGATGGCCCTGACCACGGCGCTCAAGTCATCGGCCAATTCGACCTGGGTGTGGTTCTCATAGTCGCCAGTGGAGCGCGCAATGCCGCGCTTGTCGTAACGCAGCACGGCGATACCCTGGCGCGCCAAGTGGTCGGCCAGGACCGCAAAGGTGCGATGGCCTTCATTCTCTTCATCGCGGGTCGCCGGTCCCGAGCCGTGCACCAGGATCACCACATTCGGCTTGACGACACCCTTCGGTATCGACAGCGTCGCGCCGAGGACGACGCCATTCGCGCCGGGGATGGAAAGCGCTTCATCGGTATAGGGGAAGGGCGCCACCGGCGTCTGCGGCCGCAGCTTTTTCGGGAACGCGGCGACGCGCTTCAGTTCCAGCGGAAACGTCGTGCCGCCTTGCTTCCACTCGGCCTTGAAATGATCGTGCATCCAGGTCATGGTCATCGTGGCGAAGCCGAGTTGGAGCGCGACCGTATCGCCTTTTTCGTCAATGCTCTTGACCGGCACGTCATAGCCGCCTTGATCGGGACTGGCGAAACTGGCCCATGCCGATCCGTCCGCGCGGCGGAAGAATTCAACCCCGTTCTTGAAGACCTGTCCATCGGGCAGTTTCAGGTCTCCCATCCAGTGGCCAGGATGGTCCTTCACGACGCCGGCGTGCGCCAACGACTGCACAGCGAGCAGTAAAATGGAGATCAAGAGCTTCATTGAGATTTGCTTTCTTGGGATTCGTCGGCGAACTGAATTTCGACCAGGGCCTCGTCGGGAAGCGTCGTGTCACTGGTCAGCGCGGTGTAGCCCATGCGGTCATCGGATAACGGGAACGCCATCCTGCGCTCTCCAAGGATCAGGGTCGCGCTGCGCACCGGACGCGTGGTGGCCACGCCCCAGTTTAATCTTCCGGAGCTGCACCACTCGGTCGATCCTAGCAAGGTGGCGACAAATGCGCGCTCCATGAAACTCATTTCGCGCTTGGCGACGGCGACGGCGACATGGCATTCCAGCCGCAGGTCGCCCAGGCGCCGCATGCCGGGCGGCACACCGGCGCTTTGAATCATCGGCTGCCAGCGGTAGTTGCCCTTTTTCTTGTTCAGTACCAGGTCGGCATCCTCCTCCGTGGCGGCGCTGCTGCGTGGCAGCGTAAACATGTGGTCTTCATTCAAGGGCAACGGGATCGAGGTCGTATTGCCAGCTATGCGCAGCGCCAGCCCGTTCATGTCGACGCTCGGATCACCGCTCATCGGGCGCAGTTTGAAGCGCACGTCGGGCGCGGCCGGCGCCAGCGCGTGGTACTTGTCGAATGCGTCGAGCCCGGCCGACATCACGCGATACGGCTTCAGTTCAGGATTGCGGGTGCCGTTGACCAGCACTTTGCCGCTGTCGTCAGTCGATGGTGTGGCCAGTGCCGGGGCGCTGGATAACTGTGCAAGCAACAAGACGGGGATCAAGAGGGCGCAGCGATACATGGATAGCGACATGGAAGTGGAACCCGGTTGGTGGGGTTGTCGGGAACCCGTCCGTGCTGCGTGGCGCGGACGGGGGTGCGTACTTAGCCTTCGTCTTTCCAGCGGCGCAGGCGCATCGCCATGAAGATCATCGCGCAGCCGGCGACGGCGCCGAACCACACGCTCGGGCTGCCCAGGGTCATCCAGGACTGGTGCAAGGCGACCTCGAAGGTACTGTCATGCCGCTGAACCAATTGGCCCATATCGATTTTTTCGATTAAGAACCAGCTACCAGGACACAGTCCAATCAAGACGCGAATGATCACGTTGTTGATGAACCAGTCCAGGTTGACGCCGGCGCCCAGCATGAAGTTGACCCATTTGACGATGATGATCGAAATCGCCGGGGTACCCACGGCCCACAGGAAGACCCGCGACTTGGCCCAGGCCGACACCATCAGCAGCCAGCCGATGGTCGGCAGCGCAAACAAGATATACACCGGCAGCATGCCGAGCAATTGCAGTGGCGCCAGGTAGAACTTGGGGTTCGACAGCACCAGTCCGAACATGTTGACGTCGTGCGAAGCGAGGGCGATGCCCATGATCAGCATCAGCAGCAGCGACACGAAGGTCCCCACGGCGATCGTAATCAGCGGAGCGACCAATGCCGCGACGATGACTTTGGAAAGCACGGTCTGGCCGTCGGAAATCGGCAGGGATTTCCAAAACAGGATGCTGCGGTCGCTGCGCTCATCGTGCAAGGCGCTGAGGCAGTAGAAGAACACGACGACGAACAGCATGATGTACAGGGGCGCTGCCGAGGCCACGTAGGCGCCGGCCACCATCTCGGCCACTTCTACCCTGGCCTCAGGCGGAATGCCGCCGTTGAAGCTCGAGCTGGTCGTCGTGCTATGTCCGTCGACGGTGACGGTCGTGTGGTTGTCCATCCGGCCGCCGGTCGCACCGTAAAACGCCGACATCGCGACGAACAGCACCATCACGGCGCCGACCACGATCGGCGCCCACAAGATCGATCCCTTGTTCTCCCAGAACTCGCGCCGGAGCAGCCATTTCATCGTTTTCATGCGTAGGTTCCTTTCATGGTCGCGACGAACAGGTCGGCGACGCTTGGGTTGCGGGTTTCGCCGAGCGCGGACAGCTGGGCGCGCGAGACACCATCGAACAGCATCACGGACTTGCCGAACACGGTGCGCTGGTCGATCGGCTGCAGGGCATTGGCGGCGTTCATCTTGTCGCTGCCCACCATCACTTCGGTATAGCGCTCGCCCAGTTCGTCCATCGATGCCGACAGGATGATCTTGCCGTCGCGGATGAACATCAGGTCGGTCAGGATGTGCTCGACTTCCTCGACCTGGTGGGTGGTGATGACGATGGTCTTGTTCTCGTCAAAGTAGTCTTCCAGCAGGTTCTGGTAGAACTGCTTGCGGTAGATGATGTCCAGGCCGAGGGTGGGCTCATCGAGCACCAGCAGCTTGGCATCGATCGCCATCACCAGCGCCAGGTGCAGCTGCACCACCATGCCCTTGGACATTTCCTTGACCTTCATGGCCGGCTTGAGCTTGGTGTTGGCCAGGTAGCGTTCGGCCTTGACACGGTCGAAGCGGGGATGGACGCCGGCCACGAAATCGATGGCGTCGCCCACGCGCAGCCAGCGCGGCAGGATTGCCACGTCGGCGATGAAGCACACGTCCTGCATCAGCTGGTCGCGCTGGGTGCGCGGGTCCAGGCCCAGCACCGACAGCTCGCCCTCGAAAGGGATCAGGCCCAGCGCCGCTTTCAGGGTGGTGGTCTTGCCCGAGCCGTTGGGGCCGATCAGGCCGACGATCTTGCCGGCCGGGATGTCGAAACTGACGTTATCGAGCGCCACATGCTTGCCGTAGCGCTTGCTCAAGCCCTTGGCGGAGATGACGGCGCTCATTGCTGGGCTCCCGGCGCCGCGCTGCGCAGCAGCTGCTCAAGGTCGATGCCAAGGCGGCGGATGCGTTCGACCATGGCTGGCCACTCTTCGCGCACAAAGCGCTCACGTTCGCTGGCGAGCAGTTTTTCGCTCGCGCCTTCGGTAACATACATGCCAATTCCCCTTCTTTTTTCTACAAGGTTGTCGTCGACCAGTTCCTGATAAGCCTTGGAAACGGTGATCGGGTTGAGTTGGTATTCGGCCGCGACCTGGCGCACCGAGGGAAGGGCGTCGCCAGCCTTCAGGGCGCCGTCGAGCATCATGCCGATGACCCGGTCCTTGAGCTGGCGGTAAATGGGGGTGTTGTCGTTCCAGCCGATAGTCATGTGTGATGCTCCTGGACTGATGTTGTTGCAAGGTAGTACATACAGCCTCCTTGGTGGTGATGTAACAAAGTGGTGATGTAGTGAACTATAACACTAGAATTGTAAGAGTCAACACTTTTTAAATATGTATGCGGGAAAAAGGCAAAACCGTGGTCTGACCCCGGTCTTGACGCGCTAGAGGGGCTTGCCGTCCAGGTCGTAGCGGGTGATGGCGCCGTCGTCGGTGACTGCGATCCAACCGCCGCGCGGCGGTTCGGCGTCGGGTTCCCAGTCGGGCAGTACGAAGCGGCGCTTGCCGCCGCCGGTGTGCAGCGCGGGCCGGTGCGTGTGGCCATGGAGGATGATGTCGCTGGCGGTCGCCGCGTACAGCGCATCGACCGCTGCCGGCGCCACGTCCATCAGTTCATGGCTCTTGGTCGTGTGCGCGGCGCGGCTGCCTTCGCGCATGCCGGCAATGATGCCTTTGCGCTGCGCCAGCGGCAGCGCCAGGAATTGGGCTTGCCAGGCGGGATCGCGCACCTGCGCGCGAAATGCCATGTAGGTGAGGTCGCTCGTGCATTGGGCGTCGCCATGCACCAGGGTGATGCGCTGTCCGCCGATCTCGGCCACGTGCGGTTCGTCCAGCAGGGTCAATCCGGCTGCCGCCGCGAACGCCGGGCCGACCAGGAAGTCGCGGTTGCCCGCAATCCAATAGACGGCCACGCCCGCGTCAGCGACTGCGCGGATGGCTGCTGCAATGTGCTGATGCAAGGGATCGGACAGGTCGTCGTCGCCTGCCCAGTATTCGAACAGGTCGCCGAGCAGATACAGCGATTGCGCCGCCATCGCCCGGTCCTGCAGGAATGCAAAGAAGGCCGCCACCGTGTGCGGATGGGACTGCTGCAAGTGCAGGTCGGAAATGAACAGCGCGAGCGTGCGCGCGGGCATCGTCATCGCGAGGTGGCCGACATGGGATGCCCGTGCCGCATTTAGATCACTTCGATTTTTTCGATGATCACCGGGGTCGCTGGCACGTCGGCGAACATGCCGCTGCGCCCGGTCGGTACCTTGCGGATCTTGTCGACCACGTCGGTGCCTTCGGTGACTTTGCCGAACACGGCGTAGCCCCAGCCGTCCTG
>JANYGW010000152.1 GCA_025359245.1 Massilia sp. | reverse complement strand
ATTAAAAAATGTTTTTTAATCCGGGTCTGACCCCGATTTTAAAATATTGCTGTTGTCAGGCGATCGAGCGCTTTTCGGCTTTCTTGTCGACCTTCGGCTCTTGCCAGTCGCCCAGCACGATCGACAGGTCGACGAAGCCGGCGCGCCAGGCGCGTTCCAGATCCTGCTCGATCGCTTCCATCGAGGTCTGCTCGAAATTGGCGAAGCCGCGCACGCCGTAGGCGCGGTTGCGGCCATGCGCCTTGGCCAGGTACAGCGCCATGTCGACCAGGTTTACCGCGCGTTCCCACGGCAGCGCATGCTCGCCCGGCACCAGCGGGAACGGCGCGAAGCCGATCGAGACATCCACCTTGATCTTGGTGCCCTGGTATTCGATGGTGGTGCTCGAAATCCCGGTCAGCAGGCGGCGCGCAATTTCCTCGACCCCGCTGCGCGGTATGGCCGGCAGGAAGGCCAGGAATTCTTCGCCGCCCCAGCGCACGATCATGTCGGTCTCGCGCAGGATCTCGCGCAGGCTGTCGGCGATCATCTTGAGCACCATGTCGCCGGCCGCGTGGCCGTACGTGTCGTTGACATGCTTGAAGTGGTCGACGTCGAGCAGGAACAGGGCGCCCACGATCTCTTCGCCGGAGGTGCCGGCGCCGCGCTTTTCCACCTGCAGGTGGGTGCGCATGAATTCCTGGAAGTGGCGCCGGTTGTACAGCGCCGTGAGCGGGTCGCGCGAACTTTGCTGCTTCAGTTCGAGGTTCTTGACCTGCAGCTGGGCGTTCGCATGGCGCACCTTGCGGTACAGGATGCCGACGATCGCCGCGGCCAGCGCGAACACCACCGCCAGCAGCCACCAGACGCGCTGCTGCAGGCGGCGGTTGACGATTTCCGTGCTCTTGAGCTGGTTCTCGCGGCTGAGCAGCTCGATCTGGCGCTGCTTCCGGTCGGCCTCGTATTTTTCCTGCAGTTCGAGCGTCGCCTTCTGGCGCCGCTGCTCGAACAGTTCATTCGAGATCGCCCGTTCGCGGTGATACGCATTGAGCGCACCGACCAGGTCGCCGGCGCGCTCGAGCACCTGGCCGTACTCCATCATCACTTCCTGCAGCTCGGGCTTGTCGCCCGATTTCTCGTACCACGCCAGGCCGGCCTCGAAACTGCGCTTGCCTTCGGCCAGCCGCCCCATGCCGAGCAGCGCCTGGCCGATGTTGATGCGCGCGGTCGCTTGCGTGCCTTCTTCCTTGAGCTTGATCGCCGCGGCCAGCGCCTGGTTCGAATACGACAGCGTGCGCGGAAAATCGCGCTTTTTCAGGTAGCTGTCGGCCAGGTTGACGAAGGTGCCCGACATCATCGCTTCGGCGCCGATCTGGCGCTCGTACTCGAGCGCCGCCAGCAGCGCGCGCAGGCCGCGCTCGGGCTGTTTGGAATCGATCGCGAGGGCGTATTCGGTGTCCTTCAGCGTCGACATGCGGCCCGGCGAGTTGGTCTTTTCGGCCGCCACGGTCGCTTCGGCCAGCGCCGCGAACCCCTTGTCGTATTCCTTGATCTGGCGGTACAGGATCGCCAGCGAATTGAGCGTCGTGACGATCTGGATCGGCTGGCCGTACTGGCGCGCCAGCCCGACCGCCGCCTGCATCTTGTTCAGCGCGGCGGGGAAGTTGCCCTCTTCGGCGAATGCCTGGCCCGAATTGATGGTGGCGCGGATGCGCAGCGCCATGTCGTCGGTTTTTTCGGCAAGCTGCTCGGCTTCCCAGGCCAGCTTGTGCGAGGTGGCCAGGTCATTGTTGTTGAAGCTGGTGTAGGCCTTGGCCAGCAGGCCCTTGGCGATCAGGACGTTGTCCGCGTTGGCCTTGCCGAGCGCGAGCAGTTCGTCGGCCAGCAGCATCGCCTGGTTGTTGTCGCCGGTGCCGCGCCGCGCGGCGCTGAGCAAGTCGAGGAAGGTGCCCTTGGTGCGCAGCGGCGCGGCGCGCGCTTGCGCTTCGATCTTGAGCAGGGCGTCGAGCGCCTTGGGCGGCACGAAGCGGCCGATTTCGAGGATTTCCTGCAGGCGCGCGTCGAGCGTCGCCTCCTGGCCGAGGGCAAGCGAGGACACCAGGCATAGCGCTGCCATCAATACGCGACCCTTGCGGGCGCATGCCGTGTCCCGGAAACCTGCCGACATCATGTTCCTTAAATTGACAAACCGATGCTCCCCGAACGGGGATACTGCCGCCAATTATATTCTTGTTGCAGAGTGGAAAGAGGAGTTAACAACCAAATTTTCTTCGTAATTGCACATTTGAGGGGCATGTTTTTTCGATTTGTGTGTCTGTTTGCTATCGAATCGCAGCGTTTTGCACCGACGCCGCCGATTCTGCGTTCTGTGCCGTGAAATCGCCCTTCTATCTCATAGGCCGCCCGGGCGCGGCGCGCCTGCCCTACATTGCAGGCATACCCACCTTACAAGACCAGGAAACCCTATGCTCGAGATCCGCAATGTCGTGAAAACCTTCGGCCAGGACGTCAAGGCCGTCGATGACGTTTCGCTAAGCCTTGGCTGCGGCGTTGTTGGTCTGATTGGCCACAACGGCGCCGGCAAGACCACGCTGATGCAAATGATCGCCACGCTGACGCGCCCGAGCAGCGGCCAGATCCTGTTCGACGGCGTCGACATCGCCAAAAAGCCCAACGCGATCCGCGCCCGGCTCGGCTTCCTGCCGCAGGACTTCGGCGTGTACCCGAACCTGACGGCGCTCGAATTCATGCAGTACTTCGCCGCCCTGAAGGGCGTGCGCGACCCGGCCCGGATCCGCCACCTGCTCGAATTGGTCAACCTGCACGACCAGGCCAAGCGCCAGGCGGCCTCGTTCTCGGGCGGCATGCGGCGCCGGCTGGGCATCGCCCAGGCGCTGCTGAACGACCCCGATATCCTGGTCGTCGACGAACCCACCGCCGGCCTCGATCCCGAAGAGCGGCTGCGCTTTCGCAACCTGCTCGCCGAGCTGGGATTCAAGAAGCTGGTGATCATCTCGACCCATATCGTGTCGGACGTCGAGAGCATCGCCAGCGAGCTGGCGATCATGAAGTCGGGCCGGCTGGTGGCCTGCGAAACCCCGGACGCGATGCTGGACCGGGCGCGCGGCCGGGTCTGGGCCGCCAGCGTCGATGCCGGCACCTATGACACGCTGCGCGCCAATGTGCATGTGCTGCAGGCGCAGCGCCAGGGCGACGCCATGGCGCTGCGCATCGCCCATCCGCATTCGCCGTGCGCCGGCGCGCGCAACGTCGAGCCGAGCCTGGAAGAGGCGCTGATGGCGCAGCGCTACGCGGTGCAGGAGGCCGCATGATTGCCGTCATCAAGGCGCTGGTCGCCAACGAAGTGCGGCTGCGCATGCGCCGCACCGCGACCCTGGTGACGCTGCTGGCGGTGATCGCCATCAGCTGGATGATGATCGTCGACCCGGCCGGCGGCAGCGCCCTGATCGTGGTCGGCGACGCGCGCGTGTTGTACACCAGCGCCACACTGGCCGTCGGCAGCGCCTCGCTCGGCTGCATCCTGTTTGGCCTTGGCGGCTTCTACCTGCTGCGCGGCCGCGTCGCCGAGGATATCCGCAGCGGCATCGGGAGCGTCATCGGCGCCACTCCGGTTGGCGACGCGCTGTTCGTGTTCAGCCGCTTCCTGGGCAATGTGGCCTACCTGGGCGCCATGATCATGGTGTTCATGCTGACCATCATGGCGCTGCATGGGCTGCGCGGCGACGGTCCGATCGAGCCGCTGGTCTATCTGCAGAATTACCTGCTGTTGCTCGGACCGATGGTGCTGTTCACGGCCAGCTGCGCCGCGCTGTTCGACAACTGGGCGCCGCTGATGGGCAAGGGCGGCGATGTGCTGTTCTTCTTTTTATGGGCGGCGCAGCTCGGGATGGTGGTGCCGATTGCGACCAGCGCGGTCGGGACCGCGATCCCGATGATCGAGCTGTTCGACTTCAACGGCATGGGCGCATCGATGATCGTGGTGACCGGTGCGCTGCACAGCACCCAAATTGCGCTTGGCGGCGGCGACTTCAAGGCCGCGCTGGCGCCGGTACTGATGACGAGCGAGCTGTGGACACTCAAGATGGCGCTGATGCGCTGCGCGGCCGGCCTGATCGGCGTGCTGCCGCTGCTGGTGTCGATGTTCCTGTTTCACCGTTTTTCGCCGGACCGGGTCAAGGTGTCGAGCGCCAGCAAGCGCCGTTCGCCGCTGGCCTATGTCGACACCTACTTGCGTCCGGCGTCAAAGCTGGTCGCTCCCTTGTTCCGTATCGCCGCGCGCCTGCCCGGCCTGCCGGGGCAGGTTGTCGGCGACGTCGCGCTGACGCTGGTGACCCGCCCGACGGCCGTGGTGCTGCTGGCTGGCCTGGCGGCGGCGTCCCTGCTGGCCCCGCAGCAGGCGCTGGCGGCGCTGATGATCGCCGGCGTCGCCTTCTGGGGCGTCCTTGTCAGCGACATGAGCACCCGCGATTTCACGGCCGGCACGCACGACATGACCGCCTCGGTCAAAGGCGGCGCGACGCGCCGCTACCTGAGCCAGTACGCGGCGACCGTGGTCCTCGGCTTCATGTTCAGCGGCGTGGTGGCGCTGCGCTGGTCGTTCACGCAGCCGATGCGGGCGCTGGCGCTGGTGGCCGGCGTATTCAGCCTGTCGGCGCTGGCCACTATGTTCGGCCGTTGCAGCCGCACCGCGCGCCTGTTCATGGCCTTGTTCCTGTTCTGGGTTTACGTGATCCTCAACGCGCCGAAGGAGGCGATGCTCGATGCGGTCGGCTTCGTGGGCGTGGCCAACAGCCACTCGATCGTCGCCTGGACTTTGGCCGGCGCGCTCGCGCTGGTCGGCGGCTACGCCTGGAACCGGCGCTAAGGGGTCAGACCCCCAGCGGAAAAAACGGGGTCCGACCCCTGGGGCGCGGTCTAGGCGGCGAGCTGCTGCAACAAATACAGGCGCTGGTACAAGCCTCCATCGACCTGCATCAGCTCATCGTGGCTGCCCGCTTCGGCGATCCGCCCGTGGTTCAGCACCACGATCCGGTCGGCGTCGCGGATCGTCGACAGCCGGTGCGCAATCGCGATCACGGTGACGCGCCCGCGCAGTTCGTTCATGGCCAGCTGCACAATCTGTTCGGTCTGGCTGTCGATGTGCGAGGTCGCTTCATCGAGCAGCAAGATGCGCGGTTCGCCGGCCAGCGCGCGGGCGATCGCGATCAGCTGCTTTTGCCCGGTCGACAGGCGCGATCCGCCTTCGCCCAGCGGGCTGTCGTAACCGTCCTCCAGCGCCATGATGAAGTCATGCGCGTGCGCCGCGCGCGCCGCCGCTTCGATCGCCGCCAGCGGCAGGCCGCGCCCCATGTCGATGTTCTCGCGCGCCGACGCGGCCAGCAGGAACGGATCCTGCGGCACCAGCCCCACCGCGCTGCGGAAATGCGCGTTGCCGATCTGGTCGAGCGGCTGGCCGTTGATCTCGATGCAGCCGTGGCGCGAAGGATAGTAGCGCAGCAGCAGCGACAGCAAGGTCGACTTGCCGCTGCCGGTGTGCCCGACGATGCCGAAGAAAGCGCCCTGCGGCACATCCAGGCTCAGGTCGTGCAGCACATCCTGGCCGGGTGCATAGCCGAACGTCAGGTGCGCGATGCGTACTGCCGGCGCGCCGGGCGGCGCCGCATGCGCATGGTCGGTCTTGTCCTTGTCGTGCTCGGGCGCGCCCGCCTCGTCGAGCAGCGCCGCCACGCGCGCGGTCGCCACGACGGCCTGCTGCAGGCCGCTGAACTGCATCGTGATCTGGATCAGCGGTTCGACCACGCGTGCGATGTAGCTGATGAACGCGTACAGCACGCCCACTTCGATGGCGTTCATTTCGCGCTGGCCGAAGCTGAAGATCACCACCGCCAGCAGCACCACATTGAGGAAGTCCAGCGCGGGGCGCAGCAGGAAGGCGTTGGCGCGCAGCTCGGCCAGGCGCGCCTTGTAGTGGGCATGGTTGGTGGCGCCGAAGCGTTCGCCGAAGCGCGCTTCGGCGTTGTTCGCCTGCAGCACGCTCATGCCGCCGATTGATTCCGCAATCTGGCCGTTGATGTCGCTGCGCAGCGCCCGCGCGCGTGTCACGGCCGGCGCCGACAGGCGCTGGTACAGGAACACGATGGCCACCACCGCCGGCACCAGCGCCAGCACGATCAGCATCAAACGCCAGTCCAGCCACGCCATCGCGGCCATGGTGCCGACCAGGACGATCAGGCTGTCGAGGATCGCGAACAGCACCTGGATATACAGCGACTTGACCGCTTCAGTGTCGTTGGTGACGCGGCTGATCAGCTGGCCGGTGACGGCGCGGTCGAAAAAAGCCATCGGCAGGCGCAGCACGTGGCTGAACACCCATTCGCGCAGGCGCTGCACCGAGCGCATCGCCAGCCCGGACAGGCGCACCAGCTGCAAATAACGCAGGCCCGAGGCGATCCAGCCGGTCACCAGCATCGCCCCCAGCAGGGTCGCCATGCGCGGCCAGTCCAGATGGCGCGGCAGCAGGTGCTCGTCGATCAGCGCCTTGCCCATGATCGGGCCGATCACTTCCAGGCCGGCCGCCAGGATCAGCCAGAAGATGGCCCAGCCCAGGTGGCGCCGGTCGGGATGGGCGGCGCGCCGCAGCAGGCCGATCGCCTGCACGGCCTGCGCGCGCATCGCCTTGGGGGAGGTGTCAGAGTGCATCGAGGCTGGCCTCCAGTTGCTGGTAGCGCCACTGGCTGGCGTACCAGCCGTCGCGTGCGAGCAGCGCGTCGTGCGTGCCCGATTCGGTGATACGGCCGTCGCGCAGCACCACGATCAGGTCGGCGTTGACGACCGCTGACAGACGATGGCTGGCGATGATGGCGCTGCGCTGCGGATGCGCGCGGCGCATCTTTTCGAGGTGTTCGAGGATGCGCGTTTCGGTGCCGGTGTCGACCGCCGACAGCGCGTCGTCGAGCAGCAGCAGGGTGCTCTCGGCCAGCAGCGAGCGGGCGATCGCCACGCGCTGGCGCTGGCCGCCCGACAGCGTGATGCCGCGTTCGCCCACGTGGGTGTCGTAGCCGGCCGGGAAGCGCACGATATCGTCGTCGATGGCGGCCATGTCGGCCGCGTGCCGCACCTGCGCGCGGGTGGCGTCGGGGCGCGCCAGCGCGATATTGTCGGCAATCGTCGCCGAGAACAGGAACGACTCCTGCGGCACCCAGCTGATCGCGCCGCGCAGCGCCGCCAGCGTGTACTCGTGCAGCGCCGGGCCGCCCCAGCTTACCGTTCCCTGCTGCGGCGTGACCTGGCGCAGCAGCACCCGCAGCAAGGTTGATTTGCCGGCGCCGGTCGGGCCCACCAGGCCGAGCGTCTGGCCGGCCGGCAGCGCCAGCGAAATGCCGGACAGCGCCGGCGCCGACTGGCCCGGATAGGTGTAGCCGACGCCGTCGAGCAACAGCGGCCCGTCGGCCAGCTGCGCCAGCGTGCCGTGGTCGTCGACCGTGAGCGGGGAGTCCAGCAGCGGCTGCAGGCGCGCCAGCGCGGCGCGCCCGCGTTCGATCAGCGACAGCACCCAGCCGGCCGCGAACATCGGCCAGATCAGCTGCCCAAGGTACATGGTGAAGCTGGTCAGCGCGCCGATAGTCAGCTGGGCGTTCCAGACCAGGTAGCCGCCCAGACCGAGCGTGAGGGCGCTGGCCGCGGTCAGGGTCCAGCCGACCGCCGGTTCGTAGGCCGCTTCCCATTTCTGCGCGCGCAGGCTGGCTTCGGAGGCGGCCGATGCCAGCACGCCGAACTGGGCCGCGCTGCGCTGTTCGAGCCCCAGCGCGCGCAGCGTGCGCACGCCCGTCAGCGCTTCCTGGACATGGTCGTTCAGGCTCGAGAAGCATTTGAGCGAATCGGTGGCGGCCACGTGAATGTGGCGCGAAATGCGCCAGAACGCCAGCGCCATCAGCGGAAACGGCAGCAGCGCGATGCAGGCCAGGCGCCAGTCGACGCCGAGCATCATGATCCCCAGGACCATTACCAGCGTGAGCGAGCCGTCGAAGCCGGCCAGCATCGCTTCGCCGGCGGCCATTTCGATGGCGTCGATGTCGTTGGTGGCCAGCGCCATCAGGTCGCCGGTGCGCTGCTGCTGGTAGAAGGCCGGGCCCTGGGCCGACAGGCGTGCGTAAAAGCGGGTGCGCAGTTCGACCCCGAGCTGGTAGGCGGCGGCGAACAGGCGCAAGCGCCAGCCGACCCGCAATGCGTAGATGGCCAGGCCCATGCCGAGCAGTTGGGCGATGTCGATCAGCAGCGCGTCGTGGCCGAGGCGGTGCGCGGCCAGGCCGTCGATCATCGCACCGATCTTGCGCGGAATGAGGACGGTGAAGGCGGCCACGCCGAACAGCATGGCGCCGGACGAAACGTAGGAAGGCCAATGGCGGCGTACGAAATTTCCGACCAGCCTGGATAAACTCATTGCCGTCCCTTGATGGTGCGGCCAGAAACGATTAACGGGCCGAAGCCCGTTAATTTACTACTTTTGGCGCGGCGGCGCTGCGGCCGGCCGATTCCGTGCTTACTTGGCTTTGCGTTTTGGCTTTGGCGTCAGCATGTCGAGCTGCTTCGGTTCGGCCGATTTGGCCGGCGGCGCCGCGGCGGCCGCTTTCGCGCTGACCGGCTTGACGGCGGCTGCCTTGGCGACCGGCTTGGCCTTGAGCGTAGCCGGCGCATCCTTCGGTGCCGGCGCGACAGCGGGTTTGGCTTCAGGCGCGGCCACTGGCGCGGCCTTCGCTGCCGGTGGCGCCTCGACTTTTGCTTTGGCTTCGAGGGCGGCCACTGGCGCAGCCTTCGGTGCGGCTGGCACGTCGGTTTTGGCTTCAGGCGCTGCGACCGGAGCGGCCTTTGGTGCCGGCGGCACGTCTGCTTTTACGAGTGGCATCGCGACCGGCGCGGCGGCCGGCAGCGCCGGTTCCGACGGCGCGATCACTGGCGCACCCTGCTTGAGCAGCGCGGCCTGCGAGCCGGAGGCAATGCTGAACAGCTCGCGGCCGTAGGCCAGCATGCTCTCGAAATTTTGCTGGGTCTGGGTGGTCAGTGCAAGCAGGTCGCGCGGATCCTGGGCGGCCAGCAACTGGTGCACGGCGGCCGAGGATTTTTCCATCGAGGCGCGGGTCGTGCTCAGGTTCAGGGCGAGGAGTTTTTCGGCGTTGGCCACGGCGGTAGCGGCGTAGTTCTGAAAAAAGTTGATCTGTGCTTCGACTTGCGCTTGGCGTGCAGCGGAAAACTGTTCTGGAAGTGTGCTCATCTTGTTTCCTTGAGAGTGTTTATGACGCGGTGCAATATTACCAGTCTATCCATGATTGGCGGCGTTGCAAAGAACTTTCGAACCCAATAGTATCAATTAATCTTGCATCGCAGCATACATTATTGCACGCAATGTGTTTGGACGGCGCAGGCGCCTAGCCACTACAATCGAGCCATCCCAGTGCATCGCAGGAGCGGTAATGGATCTAGTGATACGCAATGCCAGCTTGCCCGACGGCCGGCGCCATATCGACATTGCCATGCTCGATGGCCGCATCGCCGCCGTGGGCGAGCGCCTGCCGCTGCAGGGCCGGCGCGAGATCGACGCCGACGGCGACCTGGCCAGCCCGCCGTTCGTGGACGCCCACTTCCATATGGACGCCACGCTCAGCTACGGGCTGCCGCGCGTGAACGCGTCGGGCACACTGCTCGAAGGGATCAGCCTGTGGGGCGAACTGAAACCGCAGCTGACCCAGGACGCGCTGATCGAACGCGCGCTGCAGTATTGGGACTGGGCCGTGGCGCGCGGCCTGCTGGCGATCCGCTCGCACGTCGACATCTGCGACGACCGCCTGCTGGCGGTGGACGCGCTGCTTGAGGTCAAGCGTCGCGTGGCGCCCTACCTGGACCTGCAGCTGGTGGCCTTTCCACAGGACGGCATCCTGCGCAGCCCGACCGCCTTCGACAACCTGAAACGCGCGATCGCCAAAGGGGTCGACGTGGTGGGCGGGATTCCCCATTTTGAACGCACCATGGCCGAAGGCGCCACCTCGGTGCGCCTGCTGTGCGAGTTCGCCGCCGAGCAGGGCCTGCGGGTCGACATGCATTGCGACGAATCGGACGATCCGCTGTCGCGCCACATCGAGACGCTGGCCTTCGAAACCGAGCGCCTCGGCCTGCAGGGGCGGGTGGCCGGTTCGCACCTGACCTCGATGCATTCGATGGACAACTACTACGTCAGCAAGCTGCTGCCGCTGATTCGCGAGGCGGGCGTGGCGGCCATCGCCAACCCGCTGATCAACATCACGCTGCAGGGCCGCCACGATACCTATCCGAAGCGGCGCGGCATGACGCGCGTGCCCGAACTGATGGCCGCCGGCGTCGACGTCGCCTTCGGCCACGATTGCGTGATGGACCCGTGGTACAGCCTGGGCTCGGCCGACATGCTCGAAGTGGCGCATATGGGATTGCACGTGGCGCAGATGACGGGCCAGGAGGCGATGCACCAGTGCTTCATGGCGGTGACCCAGACGCCGGCCAAGATCCTCGGCCTGGAAGGCTACGGCATCGCCACCGGCTGCCACGCCGACCTGGTGCTGCTCGATGCCGGCAGCACGGTCGAAGCGATCCGATTGCGCGCCGCGCGGCGCGTCGTGGTCCGGCGCGGCGTGGTGGTGGCCGAATCGCCGCGCGCGAGCGCCGCATTGAACCTGCCGGGCCGCCCCGGCCAAACCAACTTTCGCCTTGGACGATAGATGCTGATATTGCAAAGCGCGCGGCTGTCGCTGCGCACCATCGAGGAGGCCGACGCGCCGTTCTATCTGAACCTGCTCAACACGCGCGAGTTCATCGACAACATCGGCGACCGCGGCGTCCGCACGCTGGCCGCCGCGCGCGAGACCATCGCCAGCGGGCCGGTCGCCATGCAGGCCGCGCTGGGCCACTCGATCTACCTGGTCGAACTGAAGGACAGCGCGGTGGCGATCGGCATGTGCGGCTTGATCAAGCGCGACACGCTGAGCGAGGTCGACCTCGGCTATGCCTTCCTGCCGGCGTATTTCGGCCATGGCTACGGCGTCGAAGCGGCCGCCGCCGTGCTCGAGCATGCGCGCAGCGCGCTGCACATGCGGCGCCTGGTGGCGATCACCTCGCCCGGCAATACGGCATCGAATGCACTGCTGCAGAAGATCGGCATGCGCTTCGATAAACTGGTCTATTTGACGCCCGAGGATAGCGGCACCCGGCTGTATAGAATTGATTTGTGTGCAACGGACTGAGCCCTGTGGAAATATATTCGGCCCGCATATTGGCTTTTGTTGTTCATGAGAGCATGATTGGTGTGGGTATTCCTTGTAAATACTGAACGTGTTCGTTACTGGAGCGCTATTTCATGTCTTTATCGAATCTAAAAATTGCGGCCCGCCTTGGTGTACTCGGCATCTTTTTCCTGGCGGCGCTGCTGGTCGTTGGCCTCGGTGGCTGGCGCGCGGTGGGCAATACCGGCGCCGCCAGCGCGGCCGCCCTGCAACAATCGGCAGCACTGACCGACGCGGTCGATACGGCGCGCGGCGCCCAGGTTGAATTCAAGATCCAGGTGCAGGAATGGAAAAACATCCTGCTGCGCGGCACAGATCCGGCCCAGCTGGCGAAATACACGGCAGCCTTCAAGAAGAGCGGTGAAAAAACCAACGCCGAGCTGCAGAAAGTGACAACGGTGCTCGCCAAGCTGGGACTGAAGACGCCGCTCGTGGCCGACGCGATTGCCGCGCACGAAGCGCTTGGGAAAAACTATCTGGAAGCGCTGGCCCAGTTCGATGGCGCCAAGCCGGACAGCTATAAGGATGTCGACGCGCTGGTCAAGGGCAAGGACCGCGAGCCGACCAAGAAAATCGACGAGATCGTCGACTACATCGGCGCCCAGTCGAGCGCGCTGACGGCCAGCATGGCCAAGCAGCGTCTCGAGGCCGAGCGCGCCACTACCATCGGTTTGTTTACCATCATGCTGGTCACCGTCGTGGTCGGCGCGGCGATCATGGTATGGCTGGTGCGCAGCATCACCAAGCCGCTCTACGAAGCAGTCGAAATTGCGCGCACCGTGGCCGGCGGCGACCTGTTGACCCATATCACGATTCGAAGCACGGACGAAATCGGCATGCTGCTCAAGTCCCTCAAGGACATGCAAGACAGCCTGGCCGAAATCGTCGGCAAGGTCAGGGCCGGCACCTTGGCCATTGCCCAGGCCTCGACCGAAATCGCCGATGGCAACCTGGACTTGTCGGCGCGTACCGAGGAGCAAGCCAGCTCGCTCGAGGAAACCGCGGCGTCGATGGAAGAACTGACCACCACCGTCAAGCGCAATGGCGACAATGCCGGCCAGGCCAGCAAGCTGGCCAGCGAGGCATCGAACGTGGCGGTGCGCGGCGGCGAAGCGGTGGCGCAGGTGATCCACACCATGGGCTCGATCAACGAGTCGTCCAAGAAGATCGTCGATATCATCGGCGTCATCGACGGCATCGCCTTCCAGACCAATATCCTGGCCCTGAATGCCGCCGTCGAAGCGGCGCGCGCTGGCGAACAGGGACGCGGTTTTGCGGTGGTCGCCTCCGAAGTGCGCAACCTGGCGCAGCGCTCGGCAGCGGCCGCCAAGGAAATCAAGAGCTTGATCGGCGACTCGGTCGACAAGGTGGAAACCGGCAGCCGGCTGGTCGGTCAGGCCGGCACCACGATGAACGAGGTGGTCAACAGCGTGCAGCGCGTGACCGCCATCATCACGGAGATCGCGGTGGCCAGCGGCGAACAAAATGCCGGCATTGACCAGATCAACAGCTCGGTGGCGCAAATGGACACCGTGACCCAGCAGAATGCGGCGCTGGTGGAGCAGGCGGCGGCGGCCGCCGAGTCGATGCAGCATCAGGCCGAAAGCTTGAAGCAGGCGGTCAGCGTCTTCAAGATCGATGAGAGCCAAATGCTGGCCGCGCCGGCGCCGCGCAAGGCAATCAAGCCACGGGCGCCGATGCGCGCCGCGGCCAAGCCGATCGCGCCGCGCATCACCTCCTCCTCCACCAGTGGCGGCGCGCCCAAGGCGGTGCCGGTCGGCGAGACCGAGTGGGAAGAGTTCTAGGTCGTGCTATTGCCTGGTGCTTCCCCACGGGAAGAACCAGGCGAGCGGCTTGTCGACCCGCGCGGCCCACGATTTTTCATTGTGGCTGCCGCCTTCGCCGACCACGTAGAACAGGTCGGCGTCCGGCCGGTAGCCCTGCTTGAGCATGGCGTCGCGTGCCTGCGTGGTTTCGTCGAGACCATCGTCCAGGGTGCCGGCGTCGAGGTAGAACTTGACCGCCACGCGCGCAGCCGGCCGGGCCACCATCGCCTTGTTATTCCACCAGAACGAACTCGACACGCCGCCGGCCATGGAGAAAATATCGGGCCGGCGCTGCGCGATGTAGATGGACGCGATGCCGCCCAGCGACGAGCCCATGATTGCCGTGTTCTCCTTGCCAGGCAGCGTGCGCAGGGATTGGTCGACATACGGCTTGACGGTATCGGTCACGAACGCCTGGTAGGCATCGAGCTTGCCGCCGCCGTATTTCGGGTCGCAGCAGGGCGTATATTCGGGAATCCGGTCGGGCGTGTTGTCGATGCCGACCACGATGATCTCGTCCATCACGCCGGTCGCCACCAGGCGGTTGATCGTTTCGTCGATACCCCATTCGACCCCGTACGCGGCGGTTTTCGCATCAAACAGGTTCTGGCCATCGTGCATGTACAGCACCGGGTAGCGCTTGGCCTTGTTCTCGTCGTAGCTCGCCGGCAGGTAGATGCGCAGCTTGCGGCTGTTGTTCAACTGCGGCGAGGCGATCGCAGGGATGATTGTCAGCTTGCCGAACGGGGCGCCAAAAAACGGATAGATGTCGACGCTGGCGCCGGCGGCGATCTTGTAGACACCGCCGATGGAGACCTTGTCGGCAGCCAGCGCCGGCTTCATCTGGATCTCACCCAGGCTGTCGGGCCAGGTGTAGGTCCACACCTTGTCGGCGCCCAGCGTGGCAGGCGCGCCCTTGGCCCAGGTCGGCACGCCCTTGTCCGAGCGTACGCTGATGGCGCTGGCGTCGTAGTGGATCCGCACGGTGGTGGCGCCGGCGCTGCCGGCCGCCAGGGCCGCCGCACAAGCGGCAAGGGGAATCAATCGCATCGCTGCTCCATTCGGATCACTGGATGCGCAGCAAGCGCACGCCGTAGATATCGACATTGTTGGAAGGGCCTGCGGTGCCGCCGGCGGCGCTGAAGCTGCTGTTGGCCTGCAGGTAGCTCATATTATAAAAGTCGCTCAGTTCGAGCGCGTAATCGCCCGCCGCCAGCGTTGCCATCACCGGCGTCGAATACACCAGCGGCGTATTGGTCTTTTCGAGGCGCGCGTGCGGCAGCTGGATCACGCCCTGCGCCACCGCGCGGCCATGGCTGTCGCGCAGCGTGAGCCATTTGACGCCGCCGCTGATGCCCAGGTTGATCTGGTTGGCGCTGTTGTGGTAGCGCACCTGGATTGCGTAGCTGGCCGCTTGCGCCACCCGGATCGCGCTGACCGCAAAGGTGTCGGCGGGCTTGCCCCAGTCCTTCAGGTGCGCTTCGGCGAAGCGGACGCCCGGCGCGCTCACGGCGATATTCGATGTCACGCGCGGGTCGGTCACGGCAATCTCGACGCGGCTGCCGTTGCACTGCGCCGCGCTGTGGTGGCTGCGGTTGCCCGACGCCGCCACGGCTTCGAGCGCATAGCATCCGACGGCCTTGCGGTCTGTTGGTACAACCGGTTTGCCGTTGCGATAGACGTTGGCGGCAGCGGCGTCCGGGCCAGGTTCGCGCGGACCGAATACGCTGTCCGCTTCGTCGTACGGATCAGCGCTGACGCGGCGAATCTGTTGCTGCCCCTGGACCAGCGGCCCGAGGCGAATGTCGATGGTTGAGTCCTCAAGCAGTTCGTCCCAGCTGATCTGGGAAGCGCTTTTTGCGCCATCGCGTTGCACCGCGGCGATGCTGTAGTAGCCATCAGCGCTGGACGCAGCCGGCAGGTGGATGCGCACCGTCAGGCGCTTGCCATGCAGGCGCAGCGCGTTGAGCGAAATGATCTCGGCCTTGCCGAAGGTCTCGCGCCGTAATTTGGCGGTGATGAAGGGCCGCAGCGCGATGCCCTGGTCGGTGGTGGACACGCCGAACACGTCGCCGATCACCATGCCGAGGTAGGCGCCGACAGACCACAGCTGGCGCTTCGAGTTGATCACGGGGCCGATCAGCTGCGGATGCTTTTCATCGAGCAGCAGGGGCTGGCCGGACAGCCATTCCAGGTTCTCCATGTTCGACAGGTTCAGCGCCGCGGCGCGCATCAGGGTCTCGTAGGCCGCATCGGCAACGGCGGTATTGCCGCTCATCGCGGCCGCCTTCAGTCCATACGCGGTGACGAAGGGCCAGATCGCGCGGTTGTGATACACCGGCACGTCGCGCTGCTGCGGATAGATGACCGGCGCCCCCATCGGCCCGTGCGGGTAGTGCGCCAGGATCTTGCGCGCGCGCGCCGGATCGGCCACGCCGGTGATGATCGCCAGCGTCTGTCCCAGCCAGTCGAACTTGTGCATCGGCGCGCCGTCGAAATGGGGCGCGGTCAGGCTGCTGTACATGTTCTCGTCGTCCAGCCACAGGCGCGCGTTGATCGATTTTTTCAGCGCGGCGGCCCAGGCGCCGTACTTGCGTTCGAGCGCGCGATTGCCCTGTTCGCGCGCCAGGTTCGACGCCAGCGTCAATGCCTTGTAGTGGCCGACATTGGTCGACAGCGCCTTCGAGGTCGCCATCGACGCCAGGTCGCTGACGATCCACGCGGCGTAGCTTTGTTCGCGCCAGTCGAGGAACGATTGCTCGCCCGTGTACAGGCCGGAGTGCGCGTCGAAGGCAGCCAGGCGGTCGTTCTCGATCGTGTTGGCCAGCGCTGTCAGGGCGCGCGCCGCGAACAGCTTGCGTTCAGGCGCCGGCAGCGCCTTGAGCACCTGTTCGGCGCCGAAGGCCCAGGACACGCGGTCGGTGCTGACCGGCCAGCTGCCGCCGCTGCCTGTGTCCTGGATGATCTGCAGGCCGTCCACGCTGCCCGCCATCTGCGGCGCGCGCGGCACATTGCTGCGCCACGGCGAGAGCTTGAATTCGAGCGAGTTGCGCACGCGCAGCGGATCGAGCATCGCCAGCCCGAGGTCGGCCGCGTACGACAAATCGCGGGTCCAGACGTAATGCCATTTTTCGCCCGTCTCGAAGCAATCGCAGGCAATCGCCGCGCCGCCGTTGTAGTTGCCGTCCCTGATCTGCGCCACCGAATCCTGCTGCATTTCGGCGCCCGCCAGCGCGAACAATGCGTCGAAGGCCAGGTTGCCGCTGCGGACAGTCGGCAGGCCGCTCGACTCCTGGTAGTTGACATACTGCTGTCCCGGGTCGCGCAGCTGCAGCGTGGTCGATTGCGCGTAACTGCGCAGCGCCGCGGCCGGGTCGGGCGTGGAAAAGCGCGCGCGCTCCTGCTTGCCGTCGAAGGTGGCAAACGCCAGCGACGCCTGGGCTGCATGGCCGAGGTGGGGATCGCGGGCTGCCGGCGCCGGCGTGTCGATGCGCGCGACGCGCAGCACCGGCACGGCGGGATCGGAAACGTCGAGCGTAAATTTGTAGGCGGCGGTCTGCTTGACGAACAGGTAGTCCTCGGGCCCCGGGTGCGGATCCATCCGGTAGGTGGCGCCTGGCGCGACCGTGACGCTGGCCGATGGATTGATCACCCATTCGGCGCTCCAGTCGCGGTTGCCGACCTTGAACGGATGGTTGCCGGGGCTGAGCAGGATCTGCGTTTCGTACACGCCCTTGCCGGTGCCGTGCAGGGCATTGTCGGTGCCCCAGCCATTGAAGCCGCCGCGGATGAACAGTTCCAGGTCGGCGGCGCCCGCACTTGTGCAGAGCAGGCTGGCGAGGATGAAGCTTGCGGTTCTTTTCATCAGCGGTACTCGTTTCGTTCTACGATGCCCTTCAGGACATCCTTGGCGTGCAACATGGGGAAGTCCTCGGGACGATAAGCGCGCGGCGCCAGGAAATGCAGCGCGCCGATGTCCGCCGCAAACGAAGCTTGCTGCGCCGTCGTCGCCAGCGGCTTGCCGTCCAGCGTGGCCTTGCCCGCGCCTAGCTGCAGGACCGCGCTCTTGCCGGGTGCCAGGTTGAAGACCGTGCGCGAGCGGCTCTTGTCGCTATTCAGGAAACTGAAGGCGACCGTGCGCGCCTGCTCGCCCGCCAGGCGCAGGCGCCAGCGCTGGTGCGCCTTGTTGCGCGTGAACGTGACGTCCAGCTGCTCGCCCGCGCCGAACGGCAGCAGGGCATCGAAATGCGACCAGGCCGACGGTATCGCCGGGCTGAAATCGAGCGTGTTTTCCAGCAGGTCGGGCTTGAAGCCGACGAAGTCCTGATAGCCGTTGCGCGCGTATTCGGCCACGCTCCACGATTGCGCATAGGTGCCGGACGGCTTGAGCCTGCCGCCTTCATGGGGCAGGGCGTCGAGCAGTTCGCTCATGGTGCCCAGTGTTCCCAGGTGCAGGATCTGGCCGCCCAGGTTCTGCGCCAGCGGCCACGCCAGGTCCTGGTAGCCGAACTTGTTCAGCGCGGTCACCGTGTAGCCGGCATTCCAGCCCCAGATCGTGCCCTGGTGGTAGGCGGCGTCCTTGTGGTGGAAGTCGGGGTTCTCGTGGCGCGGGTGGAAGTAGGGATCGTCCTGGCTCAGCGAGGCGATGCCGTAGGGGTAGAGCAGCTTCGATACCGCGTTGCGCGTGACGCGCGCCTGCACAACGGGCGGCACGAAATCGTCGAACGGCACCGACACCAGCATCAGCTGGTTGGGGCGCACCTTGGTGTCGCGGCTGGCGTCCTCGCGCAGGCGGTCGGCCATCACAGCGCCGTCCCAGTACAGGCGCAGGAAGCTGGACTTGGCGCGCTGCGCCAGCGCATTCCATTGATCGGCCCGGGCCGTGTCGCCGGCCTGCACGGCCCGATAAGCGCCGGTTTGCCGGGCGGTGTACCACAGGGCCTGGATCTCGACCGCGCGCGGGCCGCGCGCCGACCACGGCTGCTTGCCTTCGATGCGCGCATCCATCCAGGTGTCGGCCGAATCGTGGGCCAGCAGTCCGTCGCTGTCCATGTAGTTGGCGATGGCGCCGTCGAAGTAGGGTACGGCGAGCTTGTACATCTGCTGCGCGAAGGCCTTGTCGCCCGTGTAGCGGATGTATTCGAGCGCTTCCCTCAGCATCCACGGCGTGCCGTCGACGGTGTTGTAGATGATACTGTCGCCGGCGGCGATGCGGTTCGGTATGCGGCCATATTCCTTGTCGCGCGGCTCCTTCAGGTTCTGGTAGCGCGCAAAGTTCTGCAGCACGGCCCTGGCGTCTCCGAACTGGCCGGAGACCAGCAAGGTGCCGGGCAGGGCGATGAAGGTGTCGCGCCCCCAGTTGTCGCGAAACCACGGCAGGCCGGCCCAGATGCCGGTGCCGAATTCCTCGACCACGAACATGCGGCTGGCCGCTTTGGCCCAGTTGAGCGCCTTGTTGTATTCGGCGTCGCTGGTGGACAGATAGCTTTTGGTCAGCACCGCGTGCAGCGCCTTGCGTTCGGCGCCGATCGGATCGATGGCCGCCAGTGCGCGCGCGCGCTTGCCCGCTTCCTCGGCACTGGCGCCGAATGCGGCCACCACGGTCAGTGTGCGCGTCGGCCCGGCGCTGCGCAGCGTCAGCGTGTCGTCAAAGGTAAAGGGCTGATTGGCGGCAAGCGCGACAAACAGGGTGTTGCCCGCTGCCGGCGCCAGGATCACCAGCGTGCCGCTGCGCGTGACGGCGCTGGCCTTGAGCATGGGCCGGATTGCCAGCTCGGACGCGGTGGCGCTGCCGACCCGGATCGCGATCGCCTGCTGTTTCGACAGCAGCGCCATTTCCTCGGTCGCGCCGTTCGCATAGCGTACCCGGTGCCCGTACGGCAGCACCTGTTCATTTGAATGCGTGCGGTCGTTCTGCACGCCGGCGCTGAAGCTGGCGTAGCCCTGGAACACGGACTCGTTCTTGATCACATAGCCGGCGCCCTTGCCGTAGCTTTGCGTCGTGCCTTCGAAATAGCCGGCCACGTTGTCACCTGCCACGAATGGCGACTGCTGGCCCGGTGCGACGGCAATCGCCATCGACGCGAAGAAGGCATCGACGCCGGGCGGGGCCGCGGCTGCAGCGAGCGGCAGTGCCAGCGCCGCGGCAAGCAGGGTGCGCCGCATCACAGCTCCAGGATCACGACCGCGCGCGCCGGCAAGGTCAATGCAGTATCGAGGCTGAAGGTCTTGCCGCTGATGACGTCGACGCCCGATGCGACGCCGGCCAGCATTTCGGAAAAGCGTACGACCGGCAGCACGGCCGGCTTGGCGTTCTTGTTAAACGCGACCATAACCTTCTTCTTGCCATCGTAGCGGAAGTAGACATAGGTGCCGTCCTCGGCTCCGTAGTGCATCATCTTCCCGTTGTGGATCACCGGGCTGGCCTTGCGCCAGTTGACCAGTTTGCGTACAAAGGCCTGTGCCTCGCGCTGCTGCGGGGTCAGGCCGGCGCCGCTGAAGGCGTCGATCTTGTCGCCGGCCCAGCCGCCCGGGAAGTCGCGCCGGTACGACGCATCGTCGCGGTTCTTGGTTTCGCTGGTCATCAGGATCTCGGTGCCGTAATAGAACTGCGGAACGCGCGGCATCGTCATTACGAAAGCGATATCCATCTTGTACAGATCATAGTTTTCGCCGACCACGCTGAACAGGCGGGCGATGTCGTGGTTCCCCTCGAACAGCACCAGGTTGCCCGGATTCGGATACAGGTAGTCGAGCGACAGCGTTTCGTATACTTCACCGAAACCCGATTCCGGCGACGGGTCGGCCAGCGCGTTGCGCATCGCCTCGGTCATCGGGAAGTCCATCAGGCTTGGCAGCGAACTGACATAGCCGTCGAAGTTGACCTTGCCCTTCTGCCAGTGCGACACGACTGCCGGCGACTTGTTCCACTCCTCGCCGACCATGTTCAGGTTCGGATACTCGGCCATCAGGCGGCGCGTGTACTCGGTCAGGAAAACGCCGTCGGAATAGCCATAGGTGTCGATCCGCAGGCCGGACAGGCCGGCGTACTCGATCCACCAGATATTGTTCTGGATAAGGTAGTTGGCCACCAGCGGATTGGTCTGGTTCAGGTCCGGCATGCCTTCGGTGAACCAGCCGGTCGTGAAGTTCTGCTTGTCCTCGTTGGACGCGTACGGATCCTGCACGGCGACCCGGTGGTGCCTGGTCGGTACGAATTTTCCGCCATGGTTGGTCCAGTCGGGGGTCGGCATGTCCTTCATCCACCAGTGCCCGCTGCCGATATGCGACAGCACCACGTCCTGGATGATGCCGATGTCTTTCTTGCGCGCTTCGGTCGACAAGCGCCGGAAGTCCTCATTGCTGCCGTAGCGCGGGTCGATGCGGTAATGGTCGGTGGCCGCGTAGCCATGATAGGAATAGGCCGGCGCATCGTTTTCGACCAGCGGCGTTGGCCAGATCTGGGTGAAGCCCATGCCGGCCACGTAGTCGAGGTGGTCGATGATGCCCTGGATATCGCCGCCATGGCGCCCGCCGCCATTGGCGCGGTCCAGTTTGTCGCCCATGCCCTTGACGCTGTCATTGGCCGGATTGCCGTTGGCGAAACGATCCGGCATGACCTGGTAGATCGCATCCTTGCTGGAAAAGCCGGCGCGCTGGGCCGAACCGCTCTCGCGCGCCATCAGCTGGTAGGCATAGTGTACGGCCTTGGCGCCATCCTTGAAGGCGATGTCGAACTTGCCCGGGCGCGCGTCGGCAGCGACTTCCAGGTCGATGAACAGGTAGTTGCGGTTGGCGACCCGGGTTACGCGCTCGATGCGCACGCCCGGGTAGCTGAGCGCCGGCTCGAGCGCGGCGATGCCTTTGCCGTGCACCATCAGCTGCAGGTTCTTGTGCTGCATTCCGGCCCACCAGAACGGCGGCTCCATATGGTCGATGCGGTAGTCCTGCGCCTGCGCGGCGCCGGACATCAGCAGGAAGGCGGTGACGATGAGCTTTTTCATAGGATGCGTTGTTCCGTGGCGGGGTCGAAGAGCACCGCCTTCGACAGGTCGAAGGCGAGGGTGGTTTGCGCGCCCGGCATGGCGGCCGCGCGCGGGTGGGTGCGGCAGGTCAGGCGCACGCCGTTGAACCAGGCGAATACCAGCGTGTCCGGGCCGGTCGGCTCGATCATTTCGACCGTGCAGGCCACTTCGGTCGGGTGGTAGCCGGCCGCGCTGGCGCCGGCGCGCGCGCTGTCGGCGTCGGTCACGTGTTCGGGACGGATGCCGAGGATGACGTCGCGGCCCGAGCCGCACAGCGCGGCCAGGCTGTCCGGCAGCGGCAGCAAGGTGGTGGCGCCGCCGTGTTCGAGCGCGAAGCCATCCGGCCCGGCGCGCCCGCGCAGGAAGTTCATCGACGGCGAACCGATGAAGCCGGCCACGAACAGGTTGTCGGGATTGTCGTAGATATCCTGCGGGGTGCCGAACTGCTGCACCACGCCGTCCTTCATGACGGCGATCTTGTCGCCCAGCGTCATCGCTTCGATCTGGTCATGGGTGACGTACACGATGGTGGTGCCCAGGCGCTGGTGCAATAGCTTGATTTCGGCGCGCATCTCGACGCGCAGCTTGGCGTCCAGGTTCGACAACGGTTCGTCGAACAGGAACAGCGCCGGGTCGCGCGCGATCGCACGCCCCATTGCCACGCGCTGGCGCTGGCCGCCCGACAGCATGGCCGGCTTGCGGTCGAGCAGGTGGGTCATCTGCAGCGTGGCCGCGACCCGTTCGACTATCGCCTTCTGTTCGTCCTTGGGCACCTTGCGGATTCCCAGCCCGAACGAGATGTTCTGGCGCACCGTCATGGTTGGATACAGCGCGTACGACTGGAACACCATGGCGATGTCGCGCGACTTGGGCGGGATGTCGTTGACCACCTTGTCGCCGATCAGGATCTCGCCCTCGGTCACGCTTTCGAGCCCCGCGATCATGTTCAGCAGGGTCGACTTGCCGCAGCCGGAGCCGCCCACCAGGATCAGGAATTCGCCATCCTTGATTTCCAGGTCGATGCCCTTGAGGACCGCGGCCCCGTTCGGGTAGACCTTGCGTACCTTGCGTATCGATAGACTCGCCATGCTTGTGCTTCTCCCGTTTAACCCTTGACTGCGCCGGCGGTCAGGCCGCGCACGAAGTATTTTCCCGCCACCAGGTACAGCCCCAGTGTCGGCAGCGCGGCGATGATCGCCGCCGCCATGTCGATGTTGTATTCCTTGACGCCGGTCGAGGTGTTGACCAGGTTGTTCAGCGCCACCGTGACCGGCTGCGCGTCCGAGCCGCCAAACACCACGCCGAACAGGAAGTCGTTCCAGATCTGCGTGAACTGCCAGATGAAGCACACCATGAAGATCGGCAGCGACAGCGGGAAGATGATTTTCCGGTAGATCAGGAAGAAGCCGGCGCCATCGATGCGGGCTGCCTTGATCAGCTCTTCCGGCACCGTCACATAGTAGTTACGGAAGAACATGGTGGTGAACGCCAGCCCGTAGACGATGTGCACGAACACCAGGCCGCTGGTGGTGTTGGCCATGCCGGCCATGCCGAGCAGGCGCGCCATCGGCAGGATCACCACCTGGAAGGGGATGAAGCAGCCCACCATCAGCGCCGTGAACAGGATCTCGGAGCCGCGAAAGCGCCAGTGCGCCAGCACGTAGCCGTTGACCGAACCGATCAGGGTCGACACCAGCACCGCCGGCACCGCCATCCGGATCGAATTCCAGAAGAACGGCGCCAGGCCCTGGCAGTCGGCGCCGGTGCAGGCCGAGGCCCAGGCCTTGGCCCACGCGGCCGAGGTCGGCGCGAGCGGCAAGTCGAGCAGGTTGCCGCTGCGGATTTCATCGAGCGACTTGAACGAGGTGGCCAGCATCACATACAGCGGCATCAGGTAATACAGCGCGCACAGGGCCAGCAGCAGATAGACCAGTGCGCGGCCGGGCGAAAATTTAACGGCCATGGCGAGTGCTCCGGGTTTCGAGGTACATCATCGGCACCAGCACCGCCATCACGGTGGCCAGCATCATCATGGCCGAGGCGGCGCCGAGGCCGAGCTGGCCGCGCGAGAACGAATACTGGTACATGAACACGGCCGGCACGGTGGACGAGGTGCCTGGCCCGCCGGCGGTCAGCGCCATCACCAGGTCAAAACTCTTGATGGCGATGTGCGACAGGATCAGCAGCGCGGAAAAAAACACCGGGCGCAGCGACGGGATCACGATGCGCCAGTAAATGGTGGGCAGGCTGGCGCCGTCGACCTGGGCCGCCTTGACGATGCTGTCGTCGATGCCGCGCAGTCCGGCCAAAAACAGCGCCATCACGAAGCCGGACGATTGCCACACGCCGGCGATCACCACTGTATAGATGGCCTTGTCGGGATCGATCAGCCAGTCGAAGGTAAAGTCGGGAAATCCCCACGCGCGCACCATCTTCTCGAAGCCCAGGCCGGGGTTGAGGATCCACTTCCATGCCGCGCCGGTGACGATGAACGAGAGCGCCATCGGATACAGGTAGACGGCGCGCAGCGCGCCCTCCATGCGGATTTTCTGGTCCAGGAAGATGGCCAGCAGCAGGCCGGCGGCCAGGCACACGCCGATGAACAGGCCGCCGAAGATGCCCAGGTTGGCGGCCGCCACCCACCAGCGGTCAAGCTCGAACAGCTGCGCATACTGGCCGAAGCCGGCGTACTCGTAGTTCGGCATCAAACGCGATTCGGTCAGCGACAGATAGCCGGTCAGGCCGATGAAGCCATAGACGAACACCAGCGACATGATGATGGTCGGGGACAGCACGAGCCGTGGAAGCCAGCGGTCGGCGAGGGCGGACAGGCGCAAGGGAACTCCTCCAAAAGGCGGGCGCAGGGCCCGCCGGGGTGCGGCTACTTGGTCTTGGCGGCCTTGGCCAGCGCGGCCACGGCGTCTTGCGACGACATCTTCGAATTCATGAAGCGCGCGATCACGTCCATGATGGCGCCCTGGGCCGCGGTGCCGACCGCCATGCTGGCCGACAGGCTGGGCACCAGCGCGCCGGACTTGCTGGACGATTCCAGGTCGGCCATCGACTGCAGCGCGCAGCTGTCGAACTTGGCTTTCGAGACGCCGGAGCGGACCGGGATCGAGCCCTTGTTCAGGTTGAACACTTCCTGGAATTCCGGGCTCATGATGGCGCTGGCCAGCAGCAGCTGCGATTTCTGGTCTTCGGCCTTGGCCTTCTTAAACATCAGCATCGAGTCGATATTGAAGGTGTAGGCCTTGGCGGTGCCGGGGGCGGGCAGGCACAGGTAGTCGACGCCGGGCTTCTTGCCGGCGGCGGCAAATTCGCCCTTGGCCCAGTCGCCCATGAACTGCATGCCGGCCTTGCCGTTGATGACCATGGCGGTGGCCAGGTTCCAGTCGCGCCCGGCCGCGTCGCGGTCGATATAGGTCTTGATGCGGCCCAGCGCGTCGAAGGTCTTGAGCATGACCGGGCCGGTCAGGGCGGCCTGGTCCAGCTGCACCAGCGCCTTCTTATAGAACTCGGGGCCGCCCACGCCGAGCGCCACCGATTCGAAGATCGTGGTGTCCTGCCACGGCATGCCGCCGTGCGCGACCGCGATCATGCCGGCCGCCTTGATCTTGTCGGCGGCGGCGAAGAACTCGTCCATCGTGGCCGGCGCCGTGGCGCCCGCCTTCTTCAGCACGGCCGGATTGACCCACAGCCAGTTCACGCGGTGCACATTGACCGGCGCGGCGACATAGTTGCCCTTGTATTTCATGATGGCCGCCACCGTTGGCGGCAGCAGGCTGTCCCACTTTTCGGCCACCGCCACCGCATCGATATTGGCCAGCACGCCTTCCTTGCCCCATTCCTGGATCGCCGGGCCCTTGACCTGGGCCGCTGAAGGCGCGCTGCCGGAGATGACGCGCGCCTTCAGCGCGGTCGATGCATTCTCGCCGGAGCCGCCGGCGACCGCGAAGTCTTTCCAGGTCACGCCCTTGGCGGTCAAGGATTTTTTCAGCTCGGCCACCGAGCGCGCCTCGCCGCCCGAGGTCCAGTAATGCAGCACCTCGACTTCGGGCGCGGCGGTGGCGCCGGCAGCAGCGCCGGCGGCAAACGCGGCCAGCACGCAGGCGGAAAGGGCTTTGTGGTTCATATTGTCTCCAGTGATCGGTGGGTCGCGCCCACATATGCTTGTGATTGGCGCACGCTGCGTAGTTTCGCTACAGCTTGATATTGAGCAAAAGCATACTACAGAAGGTGGAGGTCATCAACGCCGATAGCACGACGCGCGTCAAAAATAGCTAGTTAAAGTACAAAGCATGTTTTCCTTCCGCAAGTGGCGGCGCCGGTCAATCTTTATTATGCATGCCGGATGATGTCTGTAGTGGAAGGTACAACATGTAGCCGCCGCAGCAGCCCCGAGGTGCGCCAAAACGGGGAGTTGGCGCACAGAATTGGTGAAAACCAAGCAAAATGTAGTCGTACTACAGCGTTGTCTGTACGTCGCTGTACCCTAAATACAACGGCGTAGCCCGTGAGAGTGGCGATATTGCTCAAAAACGCCACATTTTAGTAGTCTCCCGCAACTCTCGTTGACAGTGCATCTAGTTTTAGTACAAAATCTTCTCTAGAACGTCTTAGAACGTTTAACTAAAGGATCCCGAGTAGTGGCTGCCAGGCTGGATTTCCGGGAATTGTGTAGTACTGATGAAGATGAGGGGACAAATGAATAAATTCGCCGCGACGCCTAACCAGGGTAAATTTCGCTCTGCTTTCAAACTGAATCCGGTCGCCGCAGGTTGCGCCGTATTCGTTTCCGCCATGGCCTCATCGGCTTTTGCGCAAGAAGCCGCGCCAGCGGTCAAGCCGGCTGCCGACGCACCGGTGGTTCAGCAAGTGACCGTGACGGGTATCCGCCGCGGTATCGAAGCTGCCATCGACGTCAAGAAAAATGCAAGCTCGATCGTCGAAACGATTTCCGCCGAAGACATCGGCAAACTGCCGGACACCACCATCGCTGAATCGCTGGCACGCCTGCCTGGCCTGACCGCACAGCGCACCAAGTCCGGTGCCGCATCGAACATCAGCATCCGCGGCCTGGGCCCGGACTTCAACGGCTACCTGCTCAACGGCCGCGAACAGACCAGCACCGGCGACAGCCGCTCGGTTGACCTGTCGGCCTATCCTGCAGAATTGATCGCCGGCGCAACCGTCTACAAGACCAGCGACGCGACCGTCGTCGGCGCCGGCCTGGCCGGTACCATCGACCAGAACCTGATCGACCCGCTGGCATTCGGCTCGCGCGTGTTGACGGTCAACTACGAAAAACTGCGCAGCGGCGTCGGCCTGCCGGTCGAAGGCAAGGGCAACCGCACCAGCCTGACCTACGTCGACCAGTTCGCCGACCGCAAGATCGGTGTCGCACTGGGCTTCGTGCGCGTCGACGGCAACTCGTCGTCGGTCGAAAAAGGCAACTGGGGCGACGCAACGGTAGCGGCAACCGCACCGGGCGGCGCTTCGCTGGGCAATGTCAAGGTGCCAGGTTTCGGCAGCGGTATCAGCCAGCAGACCAACGACACGACCGACAAGCGCACCGGTGTGGCAGCGATCCTGGCCTTCAAGCCAAATCGTGACTTCAACAGCCAGATCGACCTGTTCTACTCGAAGATGGATGTGAACACCAAGAAGAACATCGTCAAGGCAGGCCTGGGCGGTCCGATCACCAACGCCGTCGTGTCCGGCGGCGTCGCATCGGCCGGTACCTTCCAGCTGGGCGCAAGCCCGAACGGCCTGATCAACTACGTCGAAAACATTTTCGACAACGACGAAATCAAGTCGATCGGCTGGAGATCGTCGCTGAAACTGTCGGAGTCGACCCGCGCCACCTTCGACGTCAGCCACAACAGCGCCGAGCGCGTCGAGAAGGACATCGAATACTACGCAGGTATCGCAGGGACCGACACGCTGTCGTTCGTCACCTCGGGCAGCGGCACCACGTTCACGCTCGGCAATCCAAGTGCCTACACCAACCCGGCCACGATGCAATTGCGCGATCAGACCGGCTGGAGCGGCGTCAACGGCCTGGCCCAGGCCGGTTACTCGAAGGGCCCGACGATCCTGGACAAGGTCAATGCATTGCGTCTCGACTTCAAGACCGACCTGGCTGACGGCTCACTGTTCACCGACATCACCTACGGTGCCAACTACACCAAGCGCAGCAAGGACCGCTCGACCGATGAAGGCGTGCTCGTGTCGAGCACCAACAACGGCAATGACCGTGTCAACTTCCCGGCCGGCTCCTACGTGTACAGCAATGTCGGCGAAACTGGCTTGAACATGCTGACCTTCGATCCGACCAACTCCTTGCCGCCAGGCATAGCGCTGGTGCGCAAGTACAACGACGACATCCTGTCGAAGACCTGGAGCGTGCGTGAGAACGTCGCCACCGGTTTTGCCCGTGCCCGTCTGGAAACGACCGTCGCCGGCATCCCGGTGACCGGCAACGTCGGCGCGCAAATCGTCAGCACCAAGCAGGAATCGGACGGCTTCCGCGCCGCAGTCGGTTCGGGCGTCGTGCTGACCAACCCGGCGCCGCATGGCCTGAGCACCGCTGGCAAGAGCTACATCGACGTGCTGCCATCGCTGAACCTGACCGCTGACTTTAGCGAAGGCAAGTTCTTGCGTCTGGGCGTATCGGAGCAGATTGCACGCGCTTCGATGACCGACATGCGTAATTCGGGTGCGGCCAGCATCAACACCGACCCCGCCAGCGCGCTCTTCGGTACCTACTCCGGTTCGTCGGGCAACCCTAACCTGAAGCCATTCAAGGCCATGGCGTTCGACCTGTCGGCAGAGAAGTACTTCGGCAAACGTGGTTATGTCAGTGGCGCGCTGTTCTACAAAAAGCTCGACACCTACATCACCAAGGCAACCGACACCAACTTCGATTTCAACTCCTTCGTCACCGAAACCGGCGGCTTGCCTGGCTTGAACAACAACCACGGTGCTTACACGACCATGGTCAACGGCAACGGCGGCAACCTGCACGGCTATGAGCTGACCGCGTCGGTGCCATTCGACCTGGTAACCAAGTGGCTCAGCGGCTTCGGCTTCAGCACCAGCTACTCGAACACGGCCAGCTCGGTATCGCTGCCTGACCTGACCGGTTTGAACCCGACCCAGCCAGTGCCACCAGGTAACAACAAGATGCCACTGCCGGGCCTGTCGAAAGACAATGCCAAGCTGACGCTGTACTTCGAAAAAGCGGGCTTCAGCGCCTTCGTTGCGGGCAACTACCGCTCGAAATACATCGGCGACGTCGCCAACGATGCGGTCGGTGGTTACCCAACCCCGCGCTACATCGATGCATCGAGCTGGGTCTCGGCGCAGATCGGCTACGAAGTGCAGTCGGGCGTGCTCAAAGGTGTGGGCCTGCGTCTGCAGGGTAACAACCTGAACAGCCCGGTGTACCGTCAGCTGAAATCCGACGGCAGCGAACTGAGCAGCAGCAAGACCGGCCGCTCGATCGCCTTCAAGATCTCCTACAAGATGTAATTGGCAACACGGTAGCGCAACCCCTTGCCGGAGCAATTCGGCGAGGGGTTTTTTGTTTGGGCGCCTTGTTTTCTGGCACACTCATGAAGTCCACAATCACGTAGGTAAAGCGTATGGAACAGAAAAAAATTTCCGACATCGTCATCGTCGGCGGCGGCACTGCCGGCTGGATGACCGCAGCGGCGCTGTCGAAGGTACTGAAGGGCCAATACAACATCAAGCTGGTCGAATCGGACGAGATCTCCACCATCGGCGTGGGCGAAGCGACGATCCCGATGATCAACCTGTTCAACCAGTTGCTGGAGCTGGACGAAGACGAGTTCATGCGCAAGACGCAGGCCACCTTCAAGCTGGGCATCGAATTTGTCAACTGGGGCCAGAAAGGCGACCGCTACATCCACGGTTTTGGCAGCATCGGGCAGGATTTGTGGACGGTCGACTTCCACCAATACTGGCTCAAGCAATACATGGCCGGCAAGGCAGCCCCGCTGGACGCCTACTCGATCAACACGGCCGCCTGCCACGAGAACAAGTTCATCCGTGCGCAGAAGGACATGCCGAATTCGCCGCTGGCGCAGATCGCCCACGCCTATCAGTTCGACGCCACGCTGTACGCCAAATTCCTGCGCGAATTTAGCGAAGCGAACGGCGTGCAGCGTATCGAAGGCAAGATCGTCGACGTGCGCCTGCGCGAGGGCGATGGCCACGTCCAGTCGGTGCACACCGAAAACGGCCACAGCATCAGCGGCGAGCTGTTCATCGACTGCTCTGGCTTCCGCGCGCTGCTGATCGAAGGCGCGCTCAAGACCGGCTTTGAAGACTGGTCGCACTGGCTGCCGTGCGACCGCGCGCTGGCCGTGCCGTGCGTGTCGAGCGGCGAACTGACGCCCTACACGCGCGCCACCGCGCACAGCGCCGGCTGGCAATGGCGCATCCCGCTGCAGCACCGCACCGGCAACGGCCACGTCTCTTGCAGCAAGTTCATGAGCGACGACGAAGCGAGCAGCATCCTGATGTCCAACCTGGACGGCGAAGCGCTGGCGGCGCCGCGCCCGATCAAGTTCGTCACGGGCCGGCGCAAGCAAAGCTGGAACAAGAACGTGATCTCGATCGGGCTGGCCAGCGGCTTCCTCGAGCCGCTCGAATCGACCAGTATCCACCTTATCCAGATGGGCATCGCGCATCTGATCACCTATTTCCCGTCGGCCGGATTCGAGGAATCCGACACCACCCAGTTCAACCGGATCATGAGCCTGGAATACGAATGGGTGCGCGATTTCATCATCCTGCACTACAAGGCGACCCAGCGCACCGACTCCGCGTTCTGGAACTACTGCCGCGAGATGGACGTGCCGGAGTCGCTGAAGCACAAGATGGACGTGTTCCTGGCCAACGGGCGGGTGTACCGCGAAGCGAACGAACTGTTTACCAAGGTCAGCTGGGTGCAAGTCATGCACGGGCAGGGTTTGCGTCCGAAGTCCTACCATCCGCTGGTGGACCTGATCAGCGAGCAAGAAATCCAAACCTACCTGGACGAGGTCAAGGGCGTGATCGGCGCCTGCGTCAAAGCCATGCCGAAGCAAGCGGTCTACATCGCCGACCACTGCGCCGCGGCACCGATGCCGCACATGCAGCGCAAATAGCCATCCTGCGGCGCGCGGGGTCGCACCCGCGCGCGTGCACCTGCATTCCCAACGAAAAGATCAGGCGGCCAGGCGGGCCCGGATGCGCCGCAGCGCCGCCACCGGCCCCGTCACGATCAGCAGTTCGCCGTCGCGCGCGACATGGATATTGCCTTCGTCCCAGCGCAACAAACGCGGCAGGTTCTGGCGGTAGACGATGGCGTTGCCTTGCACGCCGTTTTCGATGTAGCGTGCGCACTCGACCTCGGTCACCACGCGCCGCACCGCCGCTTCCGATGCCGGCGACACCGTGAACTGCGCCTTGAGCACCATCGCCACCGACACCAGGCCGCCCAGCGCCAGCCCGGCCAGCAGCGCGCCGATCGGCATCACGCGCGCGCGCGACACCACAGCCAGCCCATGGATGGCCAGCGTGCAGGCCAGCACCATCAGCACGTAGGAGCGCAGCTGCGCCCACGATTGGAACAGCATCCAGTAGCGCCGCGGCGGCAGCGGATAGGCAAGGGCGGACACGCTGAAGCTGGAATTTTTGGACGGGGACATGGTCTGGCGGGCTGGGCTGAACCGGGCATCCTACCAGAGAAAATGCCATTTTGCGGGTGTTTGCCTTGCGATACGGTAAAACAGAGTAAACTAGAGGGTGCTTTCCCGTCGGGCGAGCTGTTTATATGCGAGCGTCCCATGTCTGAATCCCCTGTATTGCTGTTTTCCGAACTCAACCTTTCCGCCCAGGTGCTGAAGGTCATGAAAGAGGTCGGTTACGAAACCCCGTCGCCGATCCAGGCAGCCACCATCCCGCTGCTGCTGGCCAATCGCGATGTCCTGGGGCAGGCCCAGACTGGTACCGGCAAGACCGCGGCCTTCGCGCTGCCAATCCTGTCGAACATCGATATCAAGCAGCAGACGCCGCAGGCGCTGGTGCTGGCCCCGACCCGCGAGCTG
>JANYGW010000123.1 GCA_025359245.1 Massilia sp. | reverse complement strand
GGCGTTTCCGACCGTGCTGCTGGTCTCCACCATGCTGCGCCTGTCGCTGAACGTGGCTTCCACCCGCGTGGTGCTGACCGAGGGCCATACCGGCCCGGACGCCGCCGGCAAGGTGATCGAAGCCTTCGGCCACTTCCTCATCGGCGGCAACTACACGGTCGGTATCATCGTCTTCATCATCCTGACCATCATCAACTTCACCGTCGTGACCAAGGGCGCCGGCCGGATCGCCGAAGTGGGTGCGCGCTTCGCGCTGGACGCGATGCCGGGCAAGCAGATGGCGATCGACGCCGACCTCAACGCCGGCCTGATCGGCGAAGACGAAGCGCGCCGGCGCCGCCTCGAAGTGGGCCAGGAAGCCGAATTCTACGGCGCCATGGACGGCGCCTCCAAGTACGTGCGCGGCGACGCCGTGGCCGGCATCATGGTCACCGTGATCAACATCATCGGCGGCCTGCTGGTGGGCATCCTGCAGCACGATTTGGGCTTCGCCAAGGCGCTCGAAACCTACACCTTGCTGGCCATCGGCGACGGCCTGGTGGCGCAGATCCCGTCCCTGATCATTTCGACCGCGGCCGGTATCGTCGTCTCGCGCGTGGCGTCCGACCAGGACATCGGCACCCAGCTGGTGGGCCAGTTGTTCGCCAAGCCGGAAGTGCTGTACATCACCGGCGCCATCATCGGCGGCATGGGCCTGATCCCGGGCATGCCCAATTTCGTGTTCATCCTGCTGGCCAGTTCGCTGATCGGGGCCGGCTACCTGGTCGCCAAGCGGCGCCGCGCGCCCAAGGTGGAGGAGGCCGCTGCCGCGCCCGCCGCCGCCGCGCCCGAAAGCGAGGAGGCCAGCTGGCAGGACATCATGCCGGTCGACACGCTGGGGCTGGAAGTGGGCTACCGCCTCATTCCGCTGGTCGACAAGACCCAGGGCGGCGAGCTGCTCAAGCGCATCAAGGGCATCCGCAAGAAATTCGCCCAGGAAGTCGGCTTTTTGGCGCCGCCGGTGCACATCCGCGACAACCTGGAACTGAAACCGTCGTCGTACCGGATCACCCTCAAGGGCGTCGAAGTGGGGGCCGGCGAGGCGCTCAGCGGCCAGTTCCTGGCGATCAATCCGGGCATGGCCAGCGGCACCTTGCCGGGCCTGGTCACCACCGATCCGGCCTTCGGGCTGCCGGCCGTGTGGATCGACGCCGGCCTGCGCGACGATGCCCAGAACATGGGCTACACCGTGGTCGACGCCGGCACCGTGGTGGCGACCCACTTGAACCACCTGATCACCACCCATGCGTCGGAACTGCTGGGGCGGGCCGAAGTGCAGTCGCTGCTCGACCACCTGGCCAAGGAAAGCCCGAAACTGGTCGAAGACCTGGTGCCGAAGCTGGTGTCGCTGTCGACCTTGCAGAAAGTGCTGCAGAACCTGCTCATCGAAGGCGTGCACATCCGCGACATGCGCACCGTCATCGAAACGCTGGCCGAATATGCGACCCAGACCCAGGATCCGAACGAACTGACGGCCGTGGTGCGGGTGGCGCTGGGACGGGCCATCGTGCAGCAGCTGTTCCCGGGCACCAACGAGCTGTCGGTGATGACGCTCGATAACCGCCTGGAACGCTTGCTGATGCAGGCGCTGGGCACCGGCGGCGACGGGGCCGGCATCGAGCCGGGCCTGGCCGACACCATCGCGCAGCAGGCCGGCGCGGCCGCCGCGCAGCAGGAACAGATGGGCTTGACGCCGGTGCTGCTGGTGCCGGGGCCGCTGCGCGCGATGCTGTCGCGTTTCCTGCGGCGCGCGCTGCCGCAGCTGAAGGTGCTGTCGCATAATGAAATTCCTGAAACCAAGACGATCCGGGTGACCAGCCTGGTGGGGGCGGGCATCTAGGCCAGCGCAGCAACCACGTCGTCCGCGCGGGCAGGGCCCCATTCTGAGCATGCTCGGCATGGGGCCCTGCTCGCGCGGACGACGTCGTTTGTCGTGCTCTGGCGAGCATCGCATCTGCGCTTTCGTTCCCGGTCTGCGACAGCGTCGAAATGACCCCTTTTCCCCGTCCTTCTCCGTCGATGGTTTCCTGTTTGCATCGTCAATAATCATTCCCATGAGCGGTGCATGCCTCATGTGAGCGCACACCGGCAGTACCTTGGAGTCGACGATGAATGTCAAGAAATTTACCGCTGCCACGTCCCGTGAAGCGCTGCGCAAGGTGCGCGATGCGCTCGGACCGGATGCCGTGATCCTGTCGAACCGCCCGGTCGACGGTGTCGTCGAAATCCTGGCGCTGGCCAGCGACGATGTCGCCTCGATGGCCACGCCGTCGCACGAAAGCGACATGGCGCAGCCGCGCCCGAGCCTGTCGATGCCGCCCGAGGCCTACCCGAACCGGCGCGCCGCCGCCCCGGAAGCGTTCGACATGGCGCTGGTCAGTTCGCAGATGTCGTCGCTGATGCAGCAGGCGCTGGCGCAGGCCAAGGATACGGCCGCGGCCGAGATGTCGGGCATGATGCACGAGCTGCGCGCCATGCGCGGCATGATGGAAACCCAGCTGGCCGAAATCGCCTGGGGCGCGTCCGCCCAGCGCGAGCCGCAGAAGACCACGGTGCTGCGCGACATGCTGGCGGCCGGCTTCTCGGCCAGCCTGGCGCGCTACCTGATCGAGCGCCTGCCGGCCGGCAAGGACCACGCGCAGAGCCTGGCATGGATCAAGACCGTGTTGGCGCGCAACCTGACCACCTTGAGCAACGAAGACGAGATCCTGGAAAAGGGCGGCGTGTTCGCCCTGGTCGGCCCCACCGGCGTGGGCAAGACCACCAGCACGGCCAAGCTGGCGGCGCGCTGCGTGATGCGGCACGGCCCCGACAAGCTGGCCCTGATCACCACCGACGCCTACCGTATTGGCGGCCATGAGCAGCTGCGCATCTACGGCAAGATCCTCGGCGTGATGGTGCACTCGGTCAAGGATGAATCGGACCTGCGCATCGCCCTGAAGGAATTGCGCAACAAGCACACGGTGCTGATCGACACGGTCGGCGTCTCGCAGCGCGACCACAACGTGGCCGAGCAGGTGGCCATGCTGTCGTCCAGCGGCGCCGACGTCAAGCGCCTGCTGTGCCTGAACGCGACCTCGACCAACGAAACGCTGGCCGAAGTGGTCGGCGCCTACCAGGGCAGCGGCCTGGCCGGGGCCATCCTGACCAAGCTCGACGAAGCGGCCTCGATCGGCAACGCGCTCGACGTCGTGATCCGCCAGAAGCTGAACCTGTTTTACATCTCGAACGGCCAGCGCGTGCCGGAAGACCTGCACCTGGCCGACCGCGCCATGCTGATCGACCGCGCGTTCCGCTTCAAGCGCGCCGACGCCGCCAACCAGTACGCCGACGCCGAACTGCCGCTGTTGATGGCCAACACCACCAATGCCGCCAACGACCGCAGCCTGCGCGAGGTGTCCCTTGGCTAATTTCGATTTCGACCAGGCCGAGGGCCTGCGCCGCATGCTGGCCGGCGCCAAGCCGCGCATCGTCACCTTCCTGTCGGCCACGCCGCAAGACGACAAGGGCGCCATGCTGGTCAACCTGGGCGCCTCGCTGGCGCGCGCCGGCAACGATGTCGTCATCGTCGACGCCTGCCGCGAGCAATACGGCGTGGCCAAGCGGCTCGGCGTCGAACATGGCGTCAGCCTGCTCGACGTGGCGCGCCAGGAGTGCGCGCTGAACCAGGTGATCCACCAGGTGCCGCAGGGCTTCGGCGTGGCCAGCATGGCGCGCGGCCATGCGCTGCGGCGCGCGCCGGACGAGGCGCGCCGGCTGGCCGGCGCCTTCGAGGTGCTGGTCAAGCAGAGCGGCATCGTCATCGTCGACGGCGAATTCGGGCCCGACGACAGCTTCCCGGTGCCGCTGATGGGCAGTTCCGAGATCGTGGTCCAGGTCTCGGCCAGCGCCGAGTCGATTACCGCCGCCTACACGCTGGTCAAGCGCCTTTCGCAACAGTTGGGCCGGCGCCCGTTCGGTATTTTGGTCACCGGGGCTTCCGAACCGGAGGCGAAAGTGGTATACGATAATATGTCCTGTGCGGCAAGTCGTTACCTTGCGGTCAATTTGACCTCGATGGGCTCGGTGCCGGCCGATGAATACCTGCAGCGCGCGGCCCGGCTCGGACGCGCCGTGGTCGATGCCTTCCCGCTGGCGGGGGCGTCGGTCGCATTTCGCCGCCTGGCAGGGCGTTTTGCCCTGTCCGGCATGCCGCAACTTGGCCGCACAGGGGGATCTACTCATTTTGGTGCATAACATTCGGTGAACATGTACACGGTCAAAGGCAAAGCGGACAAGAACGTATTACTGACGGAGCACATGCCGTTGGTGAAGCGGCTTGCCCACCATATGAAGGCCAAGCTGCCGCCCAGCGTGGAAGTCGATGACCTGATCCAGGCCGGCATGATCGGCCTGCTCGACGCCATCACCCGCTACGAAGAGACGCACGGCGCCCAGTTCGAGACCTACGCGGTGCTGCGCATCCGCGGCGCCATGCTCGACGAACTGCGCAACAGCGACTGGCTGCCGCGCTCGATGCGCCAGAATATGCGCAAGATCGAGGCGGCCATGAGCAGCCTGCAGCAAAAGCTGGGCCACGCGCCGTCCGAGTCCGAAGTGGCCAAGTCGCTCAAGCTGTCGCTGACCGACTACCAGGACATGCTGTCGGACGGCTGCGGCCACCAGCTGGTGTATTACGAGGATTTCCACGACAACGAAGGCAGCGACAGCTTCCTTGACCGTTACGCCGTCGACGACGCCGATCCGCTGCGCAGCCTGATGGACGGCGATTTCCGCCAGGCCGTCATCGACGCCATCGACAGCCTGCCGCCGCGCGAAAAGATCCTGATGGGCTTGTACTACGAAGAAGAACTCAATCTCAAGGAAATCGGGGCCGTCATGGGCGTATCGGAATCGCGCGTTTCGCAGTTGCACACCCAGGCGGTGGCACGGCTGCGCGCCACATTAAGGGAGCAGGCGTGGACTGGGCCAGCGTAGCCGGCCTGGTGCTGGCCGTGGCCGGGCTGCTGCTCGGCCATGGCCTGGAAGGGGGCAAGTACGCCTCCTTGCTGCAGCCGGCCGCCTTCGCCATCGTCGTGGTCGGCACCTTCGGCGCGGTGCTGCTGCAGACCGAGAGCGCCACCTTCATGCGCGGCATGCGCATGCTGCGCTGGGTGTTCCGCCCGCCGCCGTCGCAGCGCGCGCGACTGGCGCGCGACATCGCCAACTGGAGCTTGCATGCGCGCCGCGACGGCCTGCTCTCGCTCGAACAGTATATGGCGGGCAGCAAGGACAAATTCATCCAGAAGGGCTTGCGCCTGGTGGTCGACGGCATCGCCCCCGACAAGCTGCGCTCGCTGCTCGAGACCGAGGTGACGGCCTATGAATTCGGCCAGCGCCAGGCGGCCCGGATCTGGGAATCGGCGGCCGGCTACTCGCCCACCATCGGCATCCTCGGCGCGGTGCTGGGCCTGATCCACGTGATGGAAAACCTGGGCGACCCTGGCCGCCTGGGCAACGGCATCGCGGTGGCCTTCGTGTCGACCGTGTACGGGGTCGGGCTGGCCAACCTGTTCTACTACCCGGTCGGCAACAAGATCAAGAACATCGTCGCCGAAACGGTGACGCAGTATGAAATCCTGACCGATGTGTTCTACGACATCGCCAGCGGCGACCATTCGCGCGTCATCGAAGAGCGCGTGACCTGCTTGCTGTCGCGCCCCTGACCATGGCGCGCAAGAAATTCGACGCCGAGGCCGAAAACCATGAGCGCTGGCTGATTTCCTACGCCGATTTCATTACCCTGCTGTTCGCCTTCTTCGTCGTCATGTACGCGATCTCGGTGGTCAACGAAGGCAAGTACAAGGTGTTCGCGATGTCGCTCGACAACGCGTTTTCGGGCAAGGACACGGTGGTGGTGATGGTGCCCGGCCCGCCGCAGCCGATCGGGGCTATGCCCAATCCGATGTCGAGGAAGCGCGACTTTGCGATGCGGCGCGAGCGCGAGGCGCTCAAGAAGCTGGCCCAGGACTTGTCGGCGGCGCTGGCGCCGCTGGTCAAGGAGGGCAAGGTGCGGGTGACCCAGAACAGCCTCGGGGTCAGCGTCGAGATCAATGCCTCGGTGCTGTTCGATCCGGGCGAGGCGCGCCTGGCGCCCGAATCGGAACAGGCGCTGCGCGCGCTGGGCGCCTTGCTCAAGGAGGACACCCATGCGATCCAGGTCGAAGGCCATACCGACGACACGCGCATCGCCAACAGCCTGTTTCCGTCGAACTGGGAGCTGTCCGCCGTGCGCGCCAGCAGCGTGGTACGCTTGTTCGTCGACAGCGGGGTGGCCGAATCGCGCCTGACCGCCGTCGGGCGCGCCGCCAACCAGCCGGTGGCGCCGAACGACACGCCGGACGGCAAGGCGCGCAACCGGCGCGTGGCGGTGACGATCCTGTCGGCCTTGCCCGACGTGACCACCGAGATTCCGACGCGCTGAACATGCTCAACCAGGAGATGGGTTTGAATACACGGACATGGATGGCGCTGGGCATGCTGGCGCTGGCGGGCACGGCCCAGGCGGGAGACGGCAACATGAACGCAGTGCGGCAGCAGATCCAGGTCGAGGCGAAGGACGGCAAGGTCATCGTCGTGCTCAGCGTCGTGAATGGCGGCAAGCAGCCGGTGTACGTGCCCAAGGCCGTGTACCAGGACCGGGAGCTGCTGGGGCGCAGCTTCGAGATCACCGAACAGTCGGGCGGCGTTGCGCTCGACTATGCCGGCAAGATGGTCAAGCGCGGACCGGTCACCGGTGCCGATTTCGTGGCCGTCAAGCCGGGCGCCACGCTGGGCAACCGGATCGACATCACGCACAGCTATGCATTCAAGCCGGGCACGCACAGCTACCGGCTGGCGTATGCGGGCACCTATCTGACCGATACGGCCAGGCTCGATGCGCCGCTGGCGGCCGCGGCGGCGCCGGTCGCGTTCACGCACACGGCCAGGTAGGCAGTCCGCTTCATCGGTCCCGATGCCGTGTGCCGCCGTGGCCGGCGGCCACATGGCGCTGCGAATTAGTTCTCGTCAAAATTGACCCGTTCCATTTCCACCACCAGCGGCATATTGCGCACCTGGGTGTGGATGGAACCAATGTATTCGCCCAGCACGCCGATGAAAAACGTCTGGATCGCAGCGAAGAAGAAAATGCCGATCAAGATGGGCGCAGTGCCGAGCTGGAAGGAGTTCCAAAAAAACAGCTTGGCGAAAAGAAAAAATATGGCAACCAGCAAGCTCATGAAGGAAAGCAGGAAGCCGCCCATGGCCATGACGCGCAAGGGCATCTTGGAATGGTTGGTGATGCCCAGCATGGCAATATCGTACAGCGTGTAAAAATTATTCTTGGTGATGCCGCGCTGGCGTTTCGGCTGCTTGAAGGCGACGGTTCCGATGGGATAGCCGATTTCACACAACAAGCCGCGGAAATAGGGATAGGAATCGTTGACCGTGCGCAGGATGTCGATGACGGCGCGGTCGAACAGGCCGGCACCGGTCGCATTCGGTACCAGCGGTACTTCCGAAATGCGGGTGATGAAGCGGTAGTAGGTTTTGCGCAAAAAGAACATCAATGATGTCTCTTCGCTTTCCGGTTTCACCGCCAGCACCGTCTTGAACCCTTCTTCCCATTTTTGGATAAAATTCGCGATCATTTCGGGCGGATCCTGCAAGTCCGATGCGATCAACACGCAGGCGTCGCCGTGCGACTGCAGCACGCCGTAGTACGGCGACCTGATGTGGCCAAAATTGCGTGCATTGACGATCAGCTTGACCCGCTTGTCGCGCGCGGCCAGCGACTTGACCCTGGCGACGGTACTGTCGGTCGACGCATTGTCGATGTAAATATGCTCGTAATCGTAGGGCAAAGTCAGCATGACATCGCGCACGCGCTGATGCAATTCGTCGACGTTGTCCTCCTCGTTGTAGCAAGGCGTCACGATGCTGATCAGCTTTCTTTTCGGTGCTTCATCTATCATTTTTATATACCCAGTGATTCATCAGGATCCAACTGAGCGCAACGCTCAGCGGCAGGCAGAGCAGTTGCGCGAGGTACGGGGTCAGGCCCCAGTGGCGCGTCAGCAAGGCGAGCAGGCCGGCATTGACCGCGTAAATGGCGCCATACGCGACGACAAATTTGGCAAAAACTCGGTAATTGCGGTGGCCGCCGAACACCATGCGCGCATAGCTGACATAGTTGAAAATACAGCCGAGCGCGGTGGCCAGCAGCAGTGCCAGCAGGTAGGGAAGTCCGGCAAAGATCAGCGCGGCATAGACCGCGTAGCCGAACAAGGTATTGAGCAGGCCAGTGGCGAGGAAGCGAACGATTTTCATGTCGAACAGGCCGGCATTGCGGGCGCGCGCGTTCATGCGCACCTCGCGCCAGGCAGGGTCCGCGCTGCCTCGGGCGGCCAGCCATCGCCGACGGCGTGTCGTTGCGCCGCCACTTTAGTCGCGCGCGGCAGCATGCCAGCGATACGTCTTGTCGATGGTCTGCTCCAGCGAACACGTTTGGCGCACGTGCAAGTGCTTTTCGCTTTTGCTGCAGTCGGGGAACAGGTCATCTTGCTGCATCGGCTTCACAGATAAGGTGTTGAGAATGATGCGGGGGGGCGGCGCAACGCGCTTGCCTATCAGGTTGACGAGTTCGGAGTGACTGACCGGCACCGCGCTGCCAAGATTGTAGACCTCGCCATCTGCGCCGTGAATCAACGCGGCCAAGGTCCACCACGCGGCATCGCTGCCATACAGATAGCTGCGGCGCGCCGTGCCATCGCCGTGGATGCGAATGTCGTTGCCGTTGAGAGCATCGTGCAGGAAATTGTTGATCGCCCAGGGACGGTCGAGCTCTTGATAGGGGCCGGCCAAAGTGAATGGCCGTACGGTACTGATGGGCAGCCGGAATTGACTGCGGTAGATGGTGGCCAGGGTTTCGGCGGCGCGCTTGGCATCGACGTACACGGCATGCAACTGGCCTGCCGGAATCGGGAAACTGGCAGTCTCGTTCAGTGCGCCAGGCTGTTGCGGCACGCCCGCTACCAGGCAGGAGCTCACGTTGATCAGGCGGCGCAAGCCATCGAGCTGGGACGCCGCGTCCAAGACATTGTTCATGCCGGAAATCGTCGTCTGATGCACCCGCAACGGGTCCGATGCATGCACGCGGTTATTCGGAATGCCGGCCGCATGAATCACGTAACGGGTGTTCTTCGCGAACTCAAACGACGAGCGCACGTCTTGCGTATGGAGCCGGAATTCGGCGCGCCCGGCCAGGTGAGGATAATTCTGCATCCATTCGTGGATGTTGCGTGCGTACAGATCGAGCGTGATGCCAAGCTGATATTGATCGTTCAGCGCCGCCACCATTTCCGCGATCCACGTGCCCAGGAAGCCCGTGCCGCCGGTGACGGCGAGGTGCTGACGCGCCAGTCCCGCGCGTACTTGCGGCTGGTCGGCGCAGGCAGCCAGGCAATCCTGGCGCACTTCGGCAAAGCGATCGATGGCCATGATTAACCTTTCCGTGCGGGGTTGTGTTGCGCGAGCTCGTGCGCCACTTCGATGATCAGGCTTTCTTGGCCGGCAACGGCGTTGCGTTTACCCAGGGCAAAGAAAATGTCACGCGGATCGACCTGGTATTCTTCGCCGGCGCGCGCCACCGGCTTGGCGAAGCCGGAAAATACGCCGGCCAGGCCGCTGACGATCGACAGCGGCGAGATGCTCGGCGCCACCGGATTGAATTCCTTTTCGGCGATGTCGGCGGCGTCGAGTATCTTGTACAGATCGATGCCGGTGTCGAAGCCCATGCGCTCGAACACGGCCACCAGCACTTCCAGCTGGGTGTTGCCGGCGCCCGCGCCGAAGCCCCGGATCGTGCCGTCAATAATCGTGGCGCCTTCATTCACGGCGACCACCGAGTTAATGACCGCCATGCCGAGATTGTTGTGGCCATGGAAACCGACCGGTATCGATAGTCCCCCGACCAGGGTGGCGATGCGTTCCTTGACGTCGTCCGGGAAATAGGCGCCGGCTGAATCCATGATGATGATGGCTTCAGCCCCATAGGATTCCATTTTTTTCGCTTCTTCGAGCAGGATGGCGGCGCTTGCCATGTGGCTCATCATCAGCACCCCGAACGCTTCCTTGCCGGCCTGGCGCACGTAAGCGATGTGGCGGTCGGTGATGTCGGCCTCGGTGCAGTGGGCGGCGATACGGAACACATCGACACCGAGTTCGACCGCCTGGGCGAGGTTCTTGTTGATCGTTGCAAATCCCGGAATCACATGGATACCCAACCGTGAGGTTTTCAAATTGGCGCGCGAAATGGTGAGGATCTCCTCATCGGTCAGGCGGCATTCGCCGACCAGCATCGAGGACGCGCCCAGGCCGTTGCCGTGCCCCACCTCGACCACGGGCACGCCGGCAGCTTCGGCCGCCTTGCAGTAGGCGATGAAATTCTCGCGGCTCAACTGGTGGCGCACCGCGTGGTTGCCGTCGCGCAAAGTAGGGTCGCAGATGAGGATTTTCTTAGCCATGCTGGCGCTCCTTGGTAATGGCTGCTGCGGCGATGCGCTCTGCGATGGCGATCGCGGCGCAGTTGATGATATCCAGATTGCCCGCGTATTGCGGCAGGTAGTCGCCCATGCCCAGCACTTTGACGGTCGTCAGCACTTTTCCGCCTTCGATGGTCGGCGCGACAATCAGCTGGTACCCCGGCACATAGTGTTTGATCCGCTCCACCATCGCACTCACCGCGTGCGCGATCGCAGCCAGGTCCGGATTGGCGATCCGTGCGTAGATCGTGGTCTGCATATCGATCGGCGGGTTGGCGGGATTCAAAATCAGAATCGCCTTGGTCCGTTTCGCGCCGGTGAACAGGTGCAGGGCTTGTTCGGTCGTTTCGATGTACTCATCGAGATTGTGGCGGGTGGCCGGACCGGCGCTGCGCGAGGCGATGCTCGATGCCACTTCAATATAGTCGATGTCCGGATGGACTTGCGCGATCGCGCTGGCAATCGGGATCGAGGCCTGGCCGCCGCAGGTAATCATGTTGATGTTGCGGGCGCCGGAAGCGAGGCATGCCGCGGCATTGATCGCAGGGACGCACAGTTCGCCCAGCTTGGCCGGCGTCATGTCGATCACGGTCTTGCCCAGCTTCTCGAGGATAGCCCAGTGCGCGACGTGCGCCTGCGCCGATGTGGCATCGAACACGATGTCGCACAGGGACGGGTCCCTGACGATCGCCTCGATGCCGCGGTCGGAGATCGGCACGCCCAATTCGCTGGCCTTTTTCATGCCGGACGAATTGAAATTACGGCCGGCAAACAAGGTGCAGGTCAAATGCTGCGATCGCGTCACCTTGATCAGCAGATCGGTGCCGATATTGCCCGATCCAATAATCCCGATGCGTACTTTCTCGATCTTGTTCATGGCCTGTCTTTCTTGAGGGCGCCACTGTCGGCACAGTGGCTGTGACGCTTGCGCGATCTGTTAAAGGTCTTCAAACCGGGCACTTTCCTGATGCGTTGATGCCGAGTACGGCTGCCGATTCCACCAGCACGCAGTCGAGCGCGCTGTAGGCCGGCTGGTAGCCCCATTGCGCTGCCTGGCGATTGAGCGAGTAATAGCAGGGCTTGGCGCCGGTGGCATTGCACGCTGTCGCAAACGCCGGGTCGATCTCGAAGCGCAGGCCGAACTGTTCGGCCATGGCCGCGAGCAGGGCGTGTTTCTCGACCGGCGCGCTGGTATAGCAGTCGAGCGCGGTATTTTGCGGCGGCGCCTGCAGCACGCAATGGACGATCTGGTAAAAGTCGTCCGGATGGAGAAAGTCGCGCACCATGTGGTCCGGCGAGGGGCGCAAGAGCGTGCCGGCCTGGATGGCGCGCAAGACGTCGGTGATGAAAAATCGCGCACCCATGTCCTGGGTCCGGCTGAAATAGTTAAATACGCGAAGGTCGACGATGGACAGGGCGGAGGCGGCCCGGTGGCGGCATTCGGCGTGCAGCTTGGCGACCGCATAGTATTCTTGCGGGGTCAGTGCGTTGAGGCTGATGCAGCTTTGGGTCGCGGCGCTGGCCGGTTGCAGGAAGGTACTGCCGTAGGCCGCGCCGCTGGACAGGAACACATAACGCCGCTGCGGATTGCGCTGCAACTGATCGAGCACCAGTTGGTCGAATTCGAGCGTGATGTCGAAAATCTTCGCGCCCAGTTCGGCGGCCCTGGACGGATCGCCGACACCGACAAAATTGATGACGGCGTCGTGCTCCTCATCGCCATAGCTGGCGTACGCGCGCACGGGGAAACGGCCAGCCAGGCCGGCCGCCGCCAGCCACGCCTGCAGGGCGGGGGCGTGGCGCGCATACAGGATCAGCTCATAGCTTGCTGCGCGCGCGACCGAACGAATCAGGTCTTTGGCGATCTGGCTCGTCGCGCCGAGGATGGCGATGCGTTTCATGTCAGAGCGACTTCGATTTCTCGTGCATGCCGCCGAGCATGGCGGCGTCCAATACGCTGCGCGGCAACAAGGGCGACAAGTCTTCGAGCGGCGGCGAGATCATCGCGCCATCCTCCTTGACGACCAGTGACAGTTTTGGCGAGAACAATTGTTCCGGATGCATGAACACTTCGCAGATTACCGGGCCGGTCGCGGCCTGCACGGCGGCGAGCGTGGCATCGCACTCGTCCCAGGTACGGATCTGGAATGCCGGCATATCGAATGCGGTAGCGATCTTCGCGTAATCCGGACAGGAAATGCCGGACGCCTTGTCGGTACCGACGTAGCCCGACTTGAACATCGCGTTTTGCGTGTGCTTGATCATCAGGTAGCCGTCGTTGTTAAAGATGAACAGCTTGATCGGCAGTTTGTGATGCGCGATCGTCTGCAGTTCCTGCAAATTGAGCATCATGCCGCCATCGCAGTTCAGGCACATGACCTCGCCGCGCTCGTTTGCGAAGGACGCGCCGATGGCGGCCGGCAAGCCGTAGCCCATTTCACCGAGGCCAGTCGAGGTCATCAGGCGCTGGCCTTGCTGGATGCGCAGCGCCTGATGCGCGCATAGCAGCGCCGTGCCCATGTCGGTCACCACCACCTGGTCCGGCTTGAAGAAATCGTTCAGGCGTGCCATGAAGCGATAGGAATTCATGAAGCCGTCCCGGTCGTCATGCTCCGGTCCGACCCAGGGGAACTGCGCTTCATACGCCCGGCATTGCGCGATCCACGCGCTCTTGGGCGGCATGGCCAGCGTTGTCAAGCGGGCGGCCAGGGCATCGATGAAGATCCTGGCGTCGCACAAGATGGCCTGCTCGATGCGGCTCTTGTGCTTGGCCACTTCGGTGGCGTCGATATCGACGACGTCGATGCGGGCGCCGCGCGCCAGTTCGGTCAGGTCGTAGCCGACTTGGGGCAGCGCCAGGCGGGTGCCGATGGCGAGCACATAATCGCTGTTTTGCAAAATGAAATTGGCGGCGCGTTGGCCGTACACGCCCGCGCGGCCAAATACCAGCGGGTGGCTAGAATCGATCATGTCGATGCCGGCCCACGACACCAGGGCGGGCACGCCCAGCGTCTCGAGCAAGGGGGCAATCAGCTGTTGCGCACCGGCCAACCGGATGCCATGCCCGAGCCACAACAGGGGCCGTTCGGCCGCCAGCAGCGCAGCAACGGTGCTGTCGACCTGCGCGGCGACCTGGGCGTTCAAATACTCCGCGGCGGCGGGAATGGCAAATGGCTGCATCGATTCCCGCGCCATGCGGCTGGCCTGGATATCCATCGGAATCTCGATCCAGCAGGGACCCGGACGCGCATCGAGGGCGATGTGGGCCGCTTTGTCGAGCTCATACACGGCCAGCTCCGGCTTGGTCACGCGGGTCGCGTATTTGGTCACGCGGCGCACCATGTCGACCGAGTCGTAGCCCTGCACACCCCACATGCGCAAGGGATTGTCGGGAAAGGTGAACTTCGAATTCTCGTTGCCGGCGATGATGACGCAGGGGATCGAATCGGCCCAGGCCGATACCACGCCGGTCACGCCGTTGGTCGATCCGGCTCCGGTCGTGAGCAATGCCGCGGCCAGCCTGCCGTTGGTCCGATAGTAGGTTTGCACTGCCATGCAGGCGGCTTGCTCGTGATGGACGCAGATGATTTCCGAATAGCCGCGGCGCGAAATGGCCTCGAACAGGTGCACATTGCCCGCGCCTATGATGCCGAACACATGCTGGATGCCCAGGTTTTCCAGAGCTTCGGCCAGCAGGTCGCTGACCTTCATCGATGGATGCGCCTCCATTAGAATCCCACCCCGAAGAATTGCTCGATTTTGGTGATCGAAAAATCGAGCATGTCTCGCGTCAGGCCGGGAAATACGCCGATCCAGAACGTGTCGTGCATCACCCGGTCGGTATTGGTCAGGTCGCCGGAGACCCGGTAATTGCGGCCGTTCATGTACGGCTGGCGCGTCAGATTGCCGGCAAACAGCAAACGGGTGCCAATCTTGTGTTCGTCGAGGTAGGTCAGCAAGTCGACCCGGTTGACTTGCGCGGCCGGCTTGAGCGTCATGGGAAAGCCAAACCACGACGGGTCCGAATCGGCGGTCGCTTCGGGCAGGATCAGGAACTCTTCGCACGATGCGAGACGCGCTTTCAGATAGGCGAAATTGTCCTTGCGCGCCTGCACGAAGCCGGCCGCGCGGTCCATTTGCGCCAGGCCGCAGGCCGCCTGCATGTCGGTAATCTTCAGGTTATAGCCGAGGTGGGTATACGTGTACTTGTGGTCATAGCCTTCGGGCAGCGTACCCAGCTTCCAGCAGAAGCGCTTGCCGCAGGTATTGTCCTTGCCCGGTGCGCAATAGCAATCACGGCCCCAGTCGCGCAACGATTCGGCGATTTGCTTGAGCTCGTAATTATTGGTGAATACCGCGCCGCCTTCGCCCATCGTGATGTGGTGCGCCGGATAGAAGCTCATGGTGCCGATGTCGCCGAACGTGCCCACCATCTGGCCCTTGTAGGTCGAGCCGAGCGCATCGCAGCAGTCTTCGATCAGCCACAGATGGTACTTCTGGCACAGCGCCACGACCACGTCCAGATTGTAGGGATTGCCCAGCGTGTGCGCCAGCATGATCGCCTTGGTCTTGTCGGTGATGGCCGCTTCGATCTTGGACGGGTCGATATTGTAGGTGCCCAGTTCCACATCGACGAAGACCGGCACGGCGCCAAATTGCAGGATCGGATTGACGGTCGTCGGGAAGCCGGCTGCCACGCCGATCACTTCGTCGCCGGGCTGGATGGCGCGCGTGCCCAGTTTCGGCGAGGTCAGCGTATGGAACGCCACCAGGTTGGCCGAGGACCCGGAGTTGACCGTGATCAGGTGCTGGACGCCGATGAACTTGGCCAGGCGGGCTTCAAATTGATCGTTGAAGCGGCCGGTCGTGAGCCAGGCATCGAGCGATGCTTCGACCATCAGTTCCATTTCTTTCGCGCCGACCACCTTGCCTGCAGGCGGCACCACCGTCACGCCCGGCTCGAACGGTTGCGGCTGGCTGGCCAGGGCGCCGTATTCGGCGACCAGGGCGATGATGTGGGATCGGAGTTGTTCTTTTGTTTGCTCGTGCATGCTGTGCCTTACTTAACTATTTTGAAATTCGGTAATTTGTGCCAGCGTCAGCGCGCGCATGTCGGCGCCCCGTGCGCTGGCCTGGTGCCATTCGACGATCGTATCGAGCGTGTGGGCCAGGTTCCAGCGCGGTTGCCAGCCGAGGCGGGCGCGCGCTTTCGAACAGTCGAGCTTCAGGTAGTGCGCCTCGTGCACGTGCGGCGGCGCGTCGAGGATCCACCAGGCGCCTTCTCCCCACGCCTGGCACAGCCGCTCGACCAGCCAGTCGACCGGCATGGCGTCGGCGTCGGCGGGGCCGAAGTTGTAGCCTTCGGCGTACGCCGCGCCGTGGGTGTACAGCCGTTCGGCCAGCGCCAGGTAACCCGACAGCGGCTCGAGCACGTGCTGCCAGGGGCGGATCGCATGCGGACTGCGGATCAGCACGGGTTCGCCCTTGCCGATCGCGCGCAGCATGTCGGGAATGAGGCGATCAAGCGCCCAGTCGCCGCCGCCGATCACATTGCCGGCGCGGCCAGAGGCGAGCGCGACGCCATGTTCCTGATATTGCCCGGCATTGAAATAGGAGCTGCGATAGGCCGCGGTGACCAGTTCGGCGCACGCCTTGCTGTTCGAGTACGGATCGTGGCCACCGAATGCTTCGTTTTCACGGTAACCCCAGGCCCATTCCTTGTTTTCGTAGCATTTGTCGCTGGTGACGTTGAGTACCGCGCGGATGCCGGGCGTGGCGCGCACGGCCTCGAACACGTTGACCAGGCCCATGACGTTGACCGCGTACGTTTCCACCGGATTCGCATACGAATAGCGCACCAGGGCCTGGGCCGCCATGTGGATGACGATCTCGGGCCGGGCCCGCGCCATGGCGCGCTTGACCGCGTCGCCATCGCGCACATCGCCAATAATCGAGTCCATGCCGGCGGCCACGCCGGCCGCCTCGAACAGGCTGGGGCGGGTGGGGGCATCGAGGGCGAAACCGGTCACCTCGGCGCCCAGGGCCTGCAGCCACAAGCTCAGCCATGAACCCTTGAAGCCGGTGTGTCCAGTCAGCAGGACGCGCTTGCCTTGCCAAAACGCCGGGGTCATGACCACACCTTCCACGGCGCCTCACCGGATTGCCACAGGTCTTCGAGATGCATTTTGTCGCGCAATGTGTCCATCGGCTGCCAGAAGCCCGGGTGCTGGAAGGCGGCCAGCTGGCCTTCTTCTGCCAGACGTTCCAGCGGCTCGCGTTCCCAGATGGTGCGGTCGTCCTCAATATAGCTGATGACTTTCGGCGACAGCACAAAGAAGCCGCCATTGATCATCGCGCCGTCGCCCTGGGGTTTTTCGCGGAAGCTGTTGACGCTGTCGCCCTTCAGGTCGAGCGCGCCGAAGCGTCCCGGTGGCAAGGCCGCGGTCAGCGTGGCCATGACGTTCTGCGCGCGATGGAAGGCCAGCAGTTCCGTGATATTGACGTCGCTGACCCCGTCGCCGTAGGTGAGGCAAAACAGTGCTTCGTCCTTCACATAGTCGGTCACCCGTTTCAGGCGGCCGCCCGTCATGGTGTCGTCACCGGTGTCAACCAGCGTGACTTTCCAGGGCTCGGCAAAGCGATGGTGCACCTGCATCGTATTATTGGCCATGTCAAACGTGACATCCGAGGTATGCAGGAAGTAATTGGCGAAATACTCCTTGATCACATAGCCCTTGTAGCCGCAGCAAATGACGAAATCGTTGATGCCGTGGTGCGAGTAGTGTTTCATGATATGCCACAGTATCGGCTTGCCGCCAATTTCAACCATGGGTTTGGGGCGCACTGATGTTTCCTCGCTGATCCTGGTGCCCAAGCCACCTGCCAAAATGACTGCTTTCATCGGTGATGTTCCAATTCTGTATTCTGTCGATCGATAAGGTGAAAATGCACGCAAGCAAGGCGGCCCTTCAATCTACCATGCGCGCCGTCCGGGCACAAAAAAAAGGTGGCGGACCGTTCGCACGGTGCGCCACCCAAAATCCCCAGGGTTAAAAGAGATTAGTTGCCAGCTGGTGTGTTTTCGCCGAAATATTCATGGGTATCGGCATTGTCCAGCGCCTTGGTCGGGTTGCTGATCGCCAGGCTGGCCGCGCCCGACTGGCCGTACACCCAGTCGTTGGTCGAGGCCACCACGTTGAAATGGCTCAGCTCGTGGACCAGGGTGCCGCCTTTCGAATCGGTGCCCGAGGTCGGGGCGGTCCAGAACGCGTTGCACACATAGATCTTGTAAGGCTGGGTCGGATACACATAGGCAAAGTACGAATCGTGGCACGAGCAGTCGACCACGATTGGCTTGGTGTCGAGCGCGTTCTTGATCGCCGTGAAGTGCGATTTGGCGGTCGCGTAGCGGCTCGACGTGTAGCTGCCGAACCATTTCTTGTAGCGCGTGCCCTGGGTGCCGGCGGTCAGGTAGTTGACCCCGCTGTTGGCCATCGTCTTGGCCGCGGCGATGGCCGAGGTGATCGAGCTCGATTGCGACGAGGTGCAGCCGCTGAACGACAAGCTCATCGCGCCGACGCTGCCGGGCGCCTTGCTCAGTTCGAGCTGGGCGCCGACCACGGTGCCGCGCGGATGCAGGCCGTCGACCCACAGCGAGACCGCGGCCGATTCGATTTCGCCGATGTCGGCGCCGGCCGCGGCGGCAGTCAGGCCGCGCGCATTCGGGGTCGCCATGAACAGGTCGACCGAAGCGGCGTGGTATTTGACCGCGTAGTCGCCGGTGACCGTCATGTCATAGACCGAGGAAATTTCCACCGTGCTGGTGTGGGACGCGCCCGGTTTCAGCAGGTAGTAATCCTTGGCGGTCGGCGCGCCCCGTTTGTAGTGCTTGCCCAGGTAGGGCAGGGCCACGCCGTCCCGCGTGACGTCGAAGATCTGGTCTTCGATGCCGCCGAACGGGGTATGCCATTTCAGTACGTATTGCGGGGTGGACGAGGTGTTGGTGATGGTCACCCGCAGGTTCACATCGTCGCTCTGCTTGAGCGTATTCTTTTCAGGGGCGATGCTGACCGTGACACCGTTCGCGCCGGCGTAGGCGGAAAAACAGGCGGTCAATGCGGCAATCGATACTCCAGCTTTTACCAATTTATTCAAGTTCATTTCTGCTCCGTGAGTTATGTTGGTTTAGTTATGTGCCGAGTCCTTCGCCCCATCCCGCTATCCAAAAAGCGAACTCAACGGCCCATCGTCACATACATATAGTCGGCAGGTAAACGTTGAATCTTCGGTAATTTTGTCAAATAGCAGAATGTTGAATGTTTTTGGCTTTTGTTGATTCCTCAAGGAAATTTACCATTTTCCCCTTTGAAAACAAGCTTGTTCAATTCTAAGCATGCTGGTGAGTGTGACAATGGATTGTTAAATATTGAACATTTTGACGGCCGATCGACATATGTAGGCCAGCCCGGCCGGCGCAAAAAAAGCCCAGTTGGCGATGGTCAGGCGCAGCGCGATGTTGGCGCCCCAGCGTGCTCTGTTGGGCGGCCACCGAGGCCGTGATGCCTTGCGATCCGGCCTGCGCGCTGGCGCACACGATTTCAATGGGATTGGGTAATGTGGCCTTGTTTGCAGGACCGTGCAGAGGGGGAGGGGACCGCATGCGCGGCCCCGGCAAGGCAGGCCGGCTTAGCCGACGACCAGGCGGCGCTTGCCGGTGACGGCCGTGGTCTGGCCGCTGGGGCCGTAGAAATGGGTGTCGGCCGCGCCGCTCGGGGCCCGCATGGCGGCGATCAGCGCGTGGTTATTGTTGAGCTGCTTGTTGATCAGCATGCCGTTGACGCGGTTCAGTTCCTTCGCGTCGCGGGTCACCGCGAGCAGGCTGTCCCAGGTCGCGTTCAGGGCAGGGTCCTTGATGCTGGCCAGCCAGGCCGTCATGCCGATTTCGGACGCGGCAAAACCATCCTGGGCCAGGCTGCGGTGACGCTGGGCCGCCAGGCCGATCATCTGTTCGACCAGCTGGGTCTTGAGCGGGGTCAGGGTGGCCAGCCCTTCCGAATTGGCCGCGACCAGGAACTGCTGTTCCTGTTTCATCAGGTCGATCAGGCAACTGATCAGTTTTATCTCGTCGTGCAGCGTGGTGTGCGGACTAGCAGGTGCCATGATGAAAAGGTCGCTTTATATCGCCAGGTTAGCGTTTGCGAGAATGCAGCAGGTCGCGCACTGTTTCCAGCAAGCCGTCCGCGACTTTCTCTGAATTGACATTGAACTGGCCATCGGCGATCGCCAGCTTGATGCGTTCGACTTTTTTGCTGTCGAACACGGCATTGCTGCCGCCGACCGCGGCCGCCATCGCCTGTCCTTGCGAGGACAGGCGCACGCTGTCGGTGCTGGCCGGTACGGCAGGGCCAGCCTTGTCGGCATTGCGGGTCCCGGCCGCCGGCGCTTTCGCGTCCGGCAGGGGGGTATTGTTCTTGATTGTATCGTTAATTTTCACGGCATCATCCTTCTCTGCGCGGAGTGGGAAACTCCATGTTCTGCCTCGGTAACGGCGTCCTTGCCGGAAACTTTAGCGGACAGCGCAGCACTTGCCTAGAATACCACTTCTACCAGCCCGCCGGTGCGTGCCAATCCGCTCAGGATGGCGCCACCGGCCGTGCGCACCTGGACCACCTGGCCTTCGGCGGCGCTGCCGATGGCGCGCGCCTCGCGCGAGACGGAAAAGCCGGCGCCGGACGAGACCACCCGCACCGCCTGCCCTTGCTGGACCACGGGCTTGCTGCGCAGCTGGTCGGCGCGCAGCGGCGTGCCCGACGCCAGCGACATGCTGCTGCTGCGCCCGACGGCCTGGGCCATGTCGGTCAGCACCCCGTTCGGCAGCGCGGCCAGGTCGCCCTTGACCATCACCAGCTGCTCCGCGCCGATGGTCTGGCCCTGCGCCAGCGGCAGCGCGGCCGCCACATACTCGGCCTGCACGCTGACCTGGGCCTGGATATACACGGTCCACGGGGTCGGCGCGCCGCAGCGCACCCCGACCGTGGTCTTGCCCCAGGCGCGCGCGCCCGGCTGCTGGAACACTTCGGGCGCGGCGCAGGCGGCCAGGTTCATGCCGGGCGCAAGCGCGCCGACGCTGATGCTGGCCTTGCCGGGCAGGCCGGCGCTTTGCACTTGTAAGTACTGTTCGGCCAGCATGCGCAAGGCGGCCAGGTCCTGGCGCTGGGGCGCTTGCTGGGCCATGGCCAGCGGCGCGAGCAGGGAGCAAAGGATCAGGAGTGCATTTTTCATCGGGGACGCCTTTCGAGTGCACCCATCTTAGGCCTCGCGCGCGGGGTCCGAAACCCGGAATAGCCGCGTGTTTGCGGTGTTGCTCGCCGGATCGTTCAAAGTTGCAGAGCCGTATCATCGCTTCTGTCATAACAAGGTCATGGCCCCACACCCGGCGGCGCTGACTGATGAATGCGGAGCCTGACATGATTGGCAAACTCGACGAGTACATGCGCTTTAACGAATCGGCCCTGGGGCTGCGCGCCCAGCGCCAGGAGTTATTGGCGTCCAATATCGCGAACGCGGACACGCCCAATTACAAGGCGCGCGACATCGATTTCGCCAGCGCGCTGCAAGGTGCGCTGGCGCGCAGCGCGCCGCCGGCCGGCGTGCTGGCCCAGACCGACCCGGCCCACGCGGGCGGGCTGGGCCAGCGCGGCGACTTCCTGCCGAACGGCACGCCGGTGCTGTACCGCACCCCGGCCCAGGGCAGCGCCGACAACAATACGGTCGACATGGATGTCGAGCGCACCCAGTTTGCCGACAATGCGCTGCGCTATGAAGCGGGGATCTCGCTGATCAACAGCCAGATCCGCGGCATGATGGCGGCGATCCAGGGAGGTAGCTGATCATGAGTTTGTTCAATATTTTCAATGTGTCCGGTTCGGCCATGAGCGCCCAGGCCCAGCGCCTGAACACGGTCGCCTCGAACCTGGCCAACGCCGACAGCGCCACCAGCGCCAGCGGCCAGGCCTACCGCGCCAAGCAGGTGGTGTTCGAAGCGGTGCCGACCGAAGGCGGCGGCACCGGCGTGCGCGTGCAGCAGGTGATCGAGGATCCATCCCCGCTCAAGCAGGTGTACGACCCGAAGAGTCCGCTGGCCGACGACAAGGGCTATGTGTCGATGCCGAACGTGAACGTGGTCGACGAGATGGTCAACATGCTGTCGGCCTCGCGTTCCTACCAGACCAATGTCGAAACCATGAATGCAGCCAAGGCGCTGCTCAACAAGACCCTGACCCTCGGTCAGTAATCGCAAAGAAGCCGCCATGACGACCGTACAAGCGCCCAGCGCACCGATTTCGCAAGACCTGCTCAATGCCGTCAATGCCAAGAAGAAGGAAGTGGTCGCCGGCAGCGTCGATGCCGACCAGGACAAGTTCATGACCCTGTTGATCACGCAAATGAAGAACCAGGATCCGATGAACCCGCTCGACAATGCGCAGATCACCAGCCAGCTGGCGGCGCTGTCGACCGTGACCGGCGTGAACAAGCTGAACACGACGCTCGAGTCGCTCAAGTCCAGCTACCAGTCGTCCGAGGCGCTGCAGGCGGCCAATATGATCGGCCACGGCGTGCTGGTCCCGGGCGGCAAGGTGCAGCTGGTCGACGGCAAGGCCATCATGGGCGTCGACGTGGCCAGCGCGGCCGACCAGGTCGACCTGATCATTACCGACCCGTCGACCGGCAAGGACGTGCAGACCATCAGCCTGGGCGCGCAGCAGCCCGGCGTGGTGCCGATCGCCTGGGACGGCGTGCCCGACGCGACCCGGCTCGACGCGGCCGGCAAGCCGGTCACCTTGAAGAACGGCGAGTACCTCATCCGCGTCGTCGCCCACCGCGGCGAGGACGTGCTCAAGGATGCCACCGCGCTGTCGTTCGACAGCGTTGCCAGCGTCACCACCAGTGCCAAGGATGGCGTCAAGCTCAATTTGGCGTCCCAGGGCTCGGTCGCCCTCGCCGACATCCGGCAGATTCTGTAAGCGCCGCCGCATTCACTTTTATATCAGGAGAACACCATGTCTTTCCAACAAGGACTTAGCGGCTTGAACGGCGCTGCAAAATCGCTCGACGTGATCGGCAACAACATCGCCAACGCCAGCACCGTCGGTTTCAAGGGGTCGCAAGCCCAGTTCGCCGACGTGTACGCCAACTCGCTCAACGGCGCCGGCGGCAACCAGGCGGGGATTGGCGTGAAAGTCTCGCAAATCGCCCAGCAGTTCACCCAGGGCAATATCGAAGCGACCAGCAACCCGCTCGACATCGCCATCAACGGCGGCGGCTTCTTCCGCACCGAGTTCTCGGGCACCACCCAGTATTCGCGCAATGGCCAGTTCTCGCTCGACAAGAACGGCTTCATGGTCAACGCCCAGGGCGCCAAGCTGACCGGCTTCACCGCCGGTCCGTCGGGCGCCATCCTGGCCGGTTCGCCGACCGCGCTGCAAATTAACACGGCCGACCTGAAGCCGGTCGCCACCACCCACGTGGCCACCGAGATCAACCTCGATTCGGGCAGCACCATTCCGGTGACGTCGCCATTCAACGCGTCCGATCCGACCACCTACAACAAGCAAACCCCGATCGACGTGTTCGACAGCCTGGGCAATTCGCACGTGATGTCGACCTTCTACGTCAAGACCGGCAGCGGCGACTGGGATGTCTACTCGGCCGTCGACGGCACCGAGATCACCAACCAGGCCGTGGCCGCGGCGGCCCAGACCGACGCGCCGTCGCAGACCGCGCGCGCCAACTTCCAGACTGCCGCCACCACGCCGCCGGGCAATACCGCGCCCCAAGCGATCGCCTATGCCAACGCGGCCGGCAATGCCGTGCGCAATGCGGCCGCCGCGGCCGGCGCGACCCCGGCCACGCTGGCGGCCATCACGGCCGCCGCCAACAGCGCCGGCACCACGGTCGGCATCAACCCCGACCAGATCGACCTGCAGATCGCCGCCGCCGTCAGCGTGCCGGCGGTGCGCAGCGGCTATTTGCGCTTCGATACCAGCGGCGCGCTCAGCTCGGCGCGGATGGCGCCCGAAACGCTGCCGCTGACGATCAACCTGCCGATCTTCCCGCCCACCGGTTCGCAGGCGCCCTTGACCTTGCAAATGAATTTCGCCAATTCGACCCAGTTCGGCTCGCCCACCAGCGAAAAGAAAACCACCCAGGACGGCTACACGGCCGGCAGCCTGCAGCGCTTCGCGGCCGGCTCGGACGGCGTCATCCTGGGCCAGTACAGCAACGGCCAGTCGCATGCGCTGGGCCAGATCGTGCTGGCCAACTTCGCCAACCCGAACGGCCTGTCGCCGCTGGGTAACAATGCATGGGCGGAAACGTCGAATTCCGGCTCGCCCACGGTGGGCACGCCCAATTCGGGCAGCCTGGGCGTGCTGCAATCGTCGGCGGTGGAAAACTCGAACGTCGACCTGACGGCCGAACTGGTCAACATGATCACCGCGCAGCGGGTCTATCAGGCCAATGCGCAGACCATCAAGACCCAGGACTCGGTGCTGCAGACGCTGGTCAACCTGCGTTAAACGGCGCGTCGGCAGAAAGGGCGGACCAGCATGGACAAACTGATTTACACGGCCGCCAGCGGCGCCAGGCACATCCTCGACCAGCAGGCCACCACGGCCAACAACCTGGCCAACATCAACACCACCGGCTTTCGGGCCCAGCTCGACGCTTTCCGCGCGGTGCCGGTGGTGGCCGCAGGCACGCTGCCCACGCGCGCCTTCGTCGTCAACGCCGAGGTCGGGTCCGATTTTTCGTCCGGGCCCTTGCAGATGACCGGGCGCGACCTCGACGTGGCCGTGCGCGGCAAGGGCTGGCTGGTGGTGCAGATGCCCGACGGCAGCGAAGCCTACACCCGCCATGGCGCGTTGAAGATGAATGAAAACGGCCTGCTGCAATCGGCATCGGGCCTGACCATCGCCGGCGACGGCGGCCCGATCACGGTGCCGCCCGAAGTGGCGGTCTCGATCGGCGGCGACGGCACCGTCTCGACGATTGCCAGCACCACCAAGCCGGGCGCGCCCACCGTGCTGGGCCGGTTGAAACTGGTCAACCCGCCCGAGGCCGACCTGGTGCGCGGCGACGACGGCCTGTTCCGCCTGAAGGATGGCGCGGCGGCAGCGCCCGACCCGGCCGTGTCGGTGGCCGGCGGCGCCCTCGAGGGCAGCAATGCCAGCCCGATCGACTCGATGGTGACGATGATTTCGCTGGCGCGCTCCTTCGATCTCCAGATGAGCTTGTTGAAGAATGCCGAGAACAACGCGGCGAAAGCTACCCAGATCCTCGCTTTGAGTTAAGCCCCGGGCGCGCATACTGTCTTCATCGATCGGTGTCTGGCGGTTATCGCCCGCACCGTAACTGGAGAAAACCATGATACGTTCCCTGTACATCGCCAAGACCGGCCTGGAAGCACAGCAGACCCAGCTTGACGTGATCACCAATAACCTGGCCAACGTCAGCACCAACGGCTTCAAGCGTTCGCGCGCGGTGTTCGAGGACTTGCTGTACCAGAACGTGCGCCAGCCCGGCGCCCAGTCCTCGCAGCAAACCAACCTGCCCACCGGCGCCCAGATGGGCTCGGGCGTGCGCAGCGTGGCGATCGAACGCATCCACACCCAGGGCAATCCCCAGTCGACCGGCAACTCGAAAGACGTGATGGTCAACGGCGCCGGCTTCTTCTCGGTGCTGCTGCCCGACGGCACCGCCGCCTACACGCGCGACGGCTCGTTCCAGAGCGACGCCAACGGCCAGCTGGTGACCTCGTCGGGCTATGTGGTGCAGCCGGCCATTACCATTCCGGCCACCGCGCAATCGCTCACCATCGGGCGCGACGGCACGGTGTCGGTGACCGTGGCCGGCAGCAATACGCCGTCCCAGGTCGGGACCTTGCAGCTGACCACCTTCGTCAACCCGGCCGGCCTCGAATCGAAGGGCGAGAACCTGTATGTCGAAACCGGCGCCTCGGGCAGCCCCAGCACCAACACGCCCGGCACCAACGGCGCCGGGGTCGTCATGCAAGGCTACGTGGAAACCTCGAACGTCAACGTGGTCGAGGAAATGGTCAACATGATCACCACCCAGCGCGCCTACGAAATCA
>JANYGW010000081.1 GCA_025359245.1 Massilia sp. | reverse complement strand
CCCTTTTTCAGCAAACCCGCTCCACCCCAAGCAGAGGTATCACGATGACCAGCAAATCCCTGTCCGGCCAGCACGCACTGGCGCGTGGCGACGAAGCCGCCCACCAGCATGGCCGCGGCATGCCGCCGTCAGCACGGCTGATCATGAAAATGTTGCCGACGCTGAAATACGGCGCGTTGCGCTTGCGCACGCCCGACGGCGCCGTCTTGTTGTATGGCGACGGTTCGCCGCCGATCGTGCTGGAGCTGAAAAACTGGCAATTGTGCCACGCGGTGTTGCGCTCGGGCGACATCGGGTTCGCCGAAACGTTCATCGCCGGTGACTGGAAAACCGACAACTTGCCCGGCTTGATCGAATTGCTGATCCATAACCGCGTCGACATCGAAGCGCTGATCTATGGCAGCTGGTGGGGCCGGCTGGTGTATCGCATCAAGCATTTGCTCAATCGCAATTCACGCTCCGGCAGCAAAAAGAATATCCACGCTCATTACGACATCGGCAACGCTTTTTACCAATTGTGGCTGGACCCGACGATGACGTATTCGAGCGCCATCTTTGCCGACGGCCATGTCGACCTGGCGCAGGCGCAGGCGGCGAAATACCGCCGCATCCTTGGCCAGTTGCAACTCGGGCCGCAAGCGACGGTGCTGGAAATCGGCTGCGGCTGGGGCGGCTTTGCCGAAATGGCCGCGCGCGTCGCCGGCGCCCATGTCACCGGCTTGACCTTGTCGACCGAGCAACTCGTCTATGCGCAACAAAGGTTGAGCGATGCGGGACTGGCCGATCAGGCCGATTTAAAACTGTGCGATTACCGTGACAGCGCCGGCCAGTACGACGCCATCGCGTCGATCGAAATGTTCGAGGCGGTCGGCCAGAGTTACTGGCCCAGCTATTTCGCCTGCATCGCGCGCAACCTGAAACCGGGCGGTCGCGCCTGCATCCAGACCATCGTCATCGATGACGCGCTGTTCGAGCGCTACAGCCGCAGCACCGACTTTATCCAGCAATACATTTTCCCGGGCGGCATGCTGCCGTCGCCATCGCAATTTCGCCGCTGCGCGGTGCAGCACGGTTTGCAAGTGGTCGACGAATTCTGTTTCGGCCTCGACTACGCGCACACCTTGCGCCAGTGGCGCATCAGTTTCGGCCAGCAGCGCCTGGCGCTGGAACAGCAAGGCTTCGACGGGCGCTTCTTGCTGACATGGGAGTTTTACCTGGCGTATTGCGAAGCGGCGTTCATGGCCAGCAATACCGATGTGATCCAATTTACGCTGCTCAAACCATGAGGCTGCCGCAACGATCGATGTTGATGGCCTGGTTGTTCGGCTGGCTGTTGACTTGCGGCGGCGTGGCCGCCGCGTCAGGCCAGGTCACGCCGGCGACACCGCCATCGAACTATATCGGCCAGGAAATACCGCAAGCGCGGCTGTCCGGCGAAGGCACGTACACCTGGTTCGGCTTGACGATCTATCATGCCCAGTTGTGGGTGGGCCAGCAAGGCTATCGCGGCGACGCGCCGGAAGCGGCGTCGTTCGTGCTCGACCTGCGTTATGCGCGCGCGCTCGACGGCAAGAAAATCGCCGAAGCCAGTTATGATCAAATGAAAAAGATCGGCGTCGGCGGCGAAGGCCAGCGCCAGGCGTGGCTGGCGACGATGCTGCAGATATTCCCCGATGTCAAGGAAGGGCAGCATATCGGCGGCGTCCAGGTCGCGGGTGGCGGCGCGCGCTTTTATCTGGACGGAAAATTGCTGGCCGACGTGCCGGACGCGGCGTTCGCGCGCGCCTTCTTTGCGATCTGGCTGGCGCCGGCCAGCACCGCGAAAAGCTTGCGCACCGCACTGTTGCTCGACGCGGCGCCGCGGCCGTGACGGCCCCCGGCGCGCTGCCTGCCCGGGCCTTGCTCGCTTACGGCCTGTTCGGCTTGCCGCTGGCGATGGTGGCGTTGCCGATTTATGTCTACGTGCCGCAGTTTTACGCCCAGCGCAGCGGCCTCGGCCTGGCCGCGATCGGCGCCGCCTTGTTGACGGCGCGCTTGCTGGCCGCCTTCATCGATCCGGCGCTGGGCTGGTGGATGCAGCGCGGCGCGCGTCCGTATGCGTTTTATGTGTCGGCTGCGCTGCCATTGCTGCTGACCGGTTTTGGCGCCTTGTTCCATCCGCCGCCGCTGGCCGGCATCGCCGCGATGGCATGGTTCCTGTTGTCGCTGCTGCTGGTCTACGCCGGGTTTGGCATGGCCACCATCGCCCAT
>JANYGW010000052.1 GCA_025359245.1 Massilia sp. | reverse complement strand
CAGCTCTTGCAGGAGCAAATTGCTCAAATAGAACAAAACCAGCAACACAAGGCAAAAAATCGGGCCGAAGCGCACGCCGACCTGACAAAGCAGGACGGCAAACAGTCCGCCTAGCGCACCGGCGGCGCTGCCGTCTTATTTGCCGATTTCCGCTTGCAGCGCCGTCTTCAAACTCAAAATCCGCTCGAATATCAAGTCCTGCCTGCCTGACAGGCGGCCGCTGGGAACCACCACGGCCACCGCATATCGCCCCAGCACGCTGTCGACCGCAATGGCGACGGAAGAAACGCCGACCTCGGTTTCCTCAAACTCCTGGGCGTATCCGTGCACCCGTATGACGGCCAATTCCCGCAGCAAGTCGTCGGCCGAGCGCAGCGTTTTCTGCGTGACGCCGGCGTAAACATTGCCCAGCAAAGCTAGCACGTTCTCATCGTTGTCTAGGGCCAGCAGCGCGCGCCCGGCGCTGGTGCTGTGCAGGGGCAGGTTGGCGCCGACCTGCGGCACCACCCGCAACTCCCTCTCGGCCACGGCCACATGAACGAAGGCGAGCTCGGTTCCGCTGACGCGGCCCAAGGCCACCGTTTCATCGAGCTCCCGGCAGAGCTGGTCGAGATGGGGCGTCATGATGGCCACGACGTTGGTATGCACCCGGGCAACGAGCTTCAGCAATGTCGATCCCAGCCGTACGCCGTCCGAACGGTCCGATTGGACGATGCCTTCCTGCGCCAGCGCTTGCACGATGCGCTGCACGGTCGAGCGCGGCAGCTGCACTTCCTTGGCGATTTCCGCCAGGCTCATGCCGGCGTTTTTGACGTTGCCGAGCGCGTTGAGAATGGCGCTGGCGCGGGCGATGACCTGGATGCCGCCGCTGCGCTCATCGCTTGAAACTGGATTGATCTTCTTCATAAGCTTTCATTTCACAGAGGGCACAGTGTACCTCAAGTCGGCACATCGGAATAACAAAACCGCATTGCAATACAGTGTACCGCGTATTAGAATGCACGCACTTTACCACTTTGCGATACACCGAACCACAATATGATTATTTCGCTACGAACCGACCACGTGTTCCACACGTTGCACCGCTCGCCATGAGCGTTTCCATCACCACCGAGCCCGGGCACCGCCCGCCCGCGCCGGTGCCCTATCCCTTCGGCGCGCGGATCACGATCGGCCTGTGCGGCGTCTTGCTGGCGGCGCTATGGTCGGGGCTGAACGACCGCGTCAGCAGCATCTCCCTGCCCGATCTGCGCGGCCTGCTCGGCATAGGCTACGATGAAGGCAGCTGGTACGCGGCCCTGTATGTCGCCGCCGAAGTGGCGGCCATGATGGTGGCGACCTGGTTCGCCGTCACCTTTTCCTTCCGCCGCTTCGCCATCACGGTCACGCTGGCGTTCGCCGTCCTGGGCGCCGTGCTGCCGTTTGTCCACAACTACCCGTGCCTGCTGGTGCTGCGGGTGGCGCAGGGACTGTTCGGCGGCGCCATGCCGCCGCTGTTGATGACGGCGGCGCTGCGCTTTCTGCCGCCCGGCATCAAGTTGTATGGCATGGCCGGCTACGCGCTCACGGCCACCTTCGGCCCCAACCTGGCCATGCCGCTGGCCGCGCTGTTCACCGACACCGTAGGCTGGCAGTGGATTTACTGGCAGGTGATACCGCCCTGCCTGATTGCCGCCGCGATGATGGCCTACGGGCTGCCGCAAGATCCCCTGCGGCTCGAACGTTTCCGCCAGTTCGACTGGCGCGGCGCGCTCACCGGCTGCGGCGGCATCGTCATGCTGGTGCTGGCGCTGGAACAGGGCGAGCGTCTGCACTGGCTGCACTCGCCGCTGATCTGCGCCCTGCTGGCCGGCGCCGCCGTGCTGCTGCCGCTGTTTTTCGTGAACGAGTGGCATCACCCGCTGCCCTTCTTCAAGCTGCAGATGCTCAGGCGCAGGAATTTTTTGCATGGACTGATGGCGCTCGGCGGATTTTTGATACTGACAATGGCCGGCAGCGCCTTGCCGGCGATTTTCCTCAGCCACGTGCAGGATTACCGGCCGCTGCAAATCGGCCCGCTCGCCCTGTCGATCGCCATACCGCAGCTGCTCGCCTGCCCGCTGGCGGCCGCCCTGTGCAATATTCGCCGCCTGGACAGCCGCCTCGTCATGGCTTGCGGCTTCGCGCTGCTGTGCTGGGCCAGCTATGCGGGTTCCCACCTGAGCGCGGTATGGGTGCAGGATAATTTTTACCTGCTGCAAGCCATGCATGCCATCGGCCAGCCGCTGGCCGTGCTGCCGATTCTGATGGGCGCGACCGGCGCGGTCCACCCCATGGAGGGGCCGTTTGCGTCGGCCATGTTCAACACCACGCGCGGCATGAGCGCCGTCGTCGGCGGCGCCCTGATCGAGACCTTTGTCAGCGATCGCGAGCAATTCCATTCCAATGTGCTGCTCAACAGCGGCGCCATCAAACATCCGGAAATGCTGCTCGACAGCGATACGCCGCTCGCGCTGACGGGCCAGCTGGGCGCTTTCGCCGGGCGCGTGCATCAGCAGGCCATCACCATGGGCATCGCCGACGCCTATTTGATGCTATCGGGACTGGCCATCCTGTTATTGCTGCTGCTGTTGCTGCCACGGCGCAGCTATCCGCCCCAGGCCCACCTGCCGCCTCAGCCGGTGACTATCAGCTGAATATCCGATGAGTATTTGATAAGCGGCCGTCTCCAAGCCCAACACAAACAATCCACGTAGAAATGAGTGTAGCCATCATGATCCAGACCACGAAAATAAAATTAATCGCTGCCGCCGTCGGCGTCCTCGCCATCGGCGCCGCCGCGCTCGCCGCGACCACCACCTGGGAGGGCGCGGAACAGGAAACCGACGACGCCTATGTCACGGCCGACTTCACCCTGGTGGCGCCGCGCGTGCCGGGCACGGTCTCCGAAGTATTGGTGGAAGATAATCAGGAAGTCAAAACCGGCGACGTATTGGCCCGCATCGACGACCGCGATTATCAGGCCGCCTTGCACGTCGCCCAGGCGGAATTGAAAGCGTGCGAATCGCACTTGAGCGGCATCGACGCGCGCAGCTCGCGCCAGCAGGCCGTCATCGAGCAGGCCGGTGCCACCATCGCCGCCGACGACGCGGCGCTGCAATTCGCGCGCCAGAACGCCAGCCGCTACAACCAGCTGTCCGAATCGGGCGCCGGCACCACGGAGCAGCAGCAACAGCACGAATTCGGCCTGCGCCAGCAGCAGGCCACCCATCAGCGCGACAGCGCGGCCCAAAGCGCCGCGCAACGCGAGCTGACGGTGCTGGCCAGCGAACGGCTGGAGGCGCTGGCCGCGGTCGGCCGCGCCGAGGCGGTGCTGGAACAGGCGGCGCTGAAACTGTCGTACACGACGATCAAGGCGCCGACGGCCGGCTTCGTGGGCCGGCGCGCGGTGCGGGTGGGCGCTTATGTGAACGCCGGAGCGTCGCTGATGGCCGTGGTGCCGCTGCGCAGCATCTATATCGTGGGCAATTTCCGTGAAACCCAGCTGACCCATGTGCACCAGGGCCAGCCGGTCGACGTCGTCGTCGACGCCTTCCCCGGCATGCGCCTGAAAGGCAGCGTCGACAGCGTGGCGCCGGCCACCGGCCTGACGTTCTCGGCGATCACGCCCGATAACGCGACCGGCAATTTCACCAAGATCGCGCAAAGGCTGCCGGTCAAGATCAAGCTCGATCCGGGCCAGGCCGACATCACGCG
>JANYGW010000051.1 GCA_025359245.1 Massilia sp. | reverse complement strand
GTCACCGACGAGGCCATGGTCGGCCTGACCCAGGATCCGTACTGGGAGACCGCCGACATCGACACCAGCAACAACGCCTGGCCGCGCAAGATCACGCCGTCGCGCCTGGAGCTGTTCAAGACCGACAAGGGCAAGGACGACTTGATGAAGGACTTCAAGACCCCGCTGGCCGCACCCAAGGACAGCCGATGAAAGGCGCCGCGCTGCGCCTGATGCTGGCTGCGCTGCTGTGCTGCGCCAGCACCGCCGCGCAGGCGCACCGTTTTCATTTCGGGATCGCCGAGGTCTCGTTCAACGCGCAGAGCGGCAGCGTCGAAGTGGTCCATACCTATATGGCGCATGACCTCGATGCGCTGTTGGCCACCCTCGCCGGGCGTCCGCTCGAGCTGGGCGGGCCGGACGCCGAGGCGCTGCTGCGCCGCTACGTCGAACAGCGCTTCTATTTGCTGGACGCCGCTGGCGCGCGCCTGCCGCTGAAATGGATCGGCATGAAAGCCGGCGTGGACAGCGTGATGCTGTACCAGGAGCTGGAAAATGCGCCGCTGGCGGGCGTGGCGCAAGTGCACGACGAGGTGCTGGCCGACGTGCTGCCGCGCCAGTCCAACACCGTCAATGTCAGCTTTGGCGGCCAGGTCCGCTCGCTCGCTTTCGACGCCAGGACGACCCAGCGCCGCATGCCGTAAACGGGCCGCGCCAGGACGGACCGGCGCAAAAAATGCTACGCTATTGGAATGACAACATACGCACCGCCTTTTACCGAAATTTCCGCGCTCACGCACGCGCTGCGCGCCAGCGGCTATGCGCTGCTCTGCCCCCAGGACGTCTGCGCACTGGCCGGCTGCACGCTGGCCGAGCTGGACGCGCTGGCCCCGAGCTGGGACGACCTGGCCCCGGATAACTACCTGAAGGACGGCGGCCGCTACCGGCGCCGGCGCCACTCCTGCTTCATCGACGACGGCGCCGTCCTGGCGCAGACGCCGCACCGCGCGCATTGGCAGCCGGTCGAATACAACGCCCTGCACGGCGGCATGCACCGCCTGTTCGAGCCGGTGGCGCCGGCCACGGTGGCGCTGCCGGCCTGGCCGCGTTTGCTGCGCGCGCTGGGCGACGCCTGTTCGGCGGTCAAGGGCGCGCGGCCCTGGTTCGTCGAGGCGCACCAGTTCCGCATCGATACGCTGGATGGCATCCGCCGTCCGACACCCGAAGGCGCACACCGCGACGGCGTCGATTTCGTGGCCGTGCTGCTGGTCGGGCGGCATCACGTGAAGGGCGGCGAAACGCGGGTCTTCGAGGCCGCCGGCCCCGATGGGAAGCGTTTCACCATGCTCGAACCCTGGACCTTGCTGCTGCTCGACGACGCGCGCGTGATCCACGAGTCGACCCCGATCCAGCCGGTGGGCGAAAACGGCTATCGCGACACGCTGGTATTGACGTGGCGTGCGCATGCTTTCCAGGGCGAGGATGCATGATATAGTCAGCGGATCAGTGCTACCTCCAGGAGCGAATGAGTGGACGCTACGTGTGAAATCCAGCCCGAAGAATTCGAAATCCTGATCGTCGAGGACAGTCCCACGCAGGCCGAGCGCCTGCGCCGGCTGATCCAGTCGAAGTCTTACCGGGTGCGCGTGGCCGGCAACGGGAAACTGGCGCTGGGGCTGATGGCGGAGCACCGGCCGGATCTGGTGCTGTCCGATATCATCATGCCCGAAATGAACGGCTATGAACTGTGCCTGGCGATCAAATCGGACGAGCGGCTGCGCACCATCCCGGTGATCCTGGTGACGGCCCTGAACGACGCCAAGGACATCATCCGCGGCATCGAATGCGGCGCCGACAATTTCATCCGCAAGCCCTACTCCGAAGAATATCTGCTCAGCCGGATCAGCCACATGCTGGTCAACCAGAAGCTGCGGGCGGCGCCCGACACCGACGGCATCGCGCTCTACCTGGGCAACCAGAAGCATTTCATCCACGCCGGACGCCAGCAAATCCTCGATCTGCTGATCTCCACCTACGAACAGGCGGTGCAGGTCAACAGCGAGCTGCAGGCGCGCGAACGCCAGGTGATCGAATTGAACATGCGGCTGGCGCACCACGCGGCCGAGCTGGAAACCATCAACGGCGAAATCGCCAGCAAAAACCTGGAGCTGGCCGAAGCGAGCCGCATGAAGTCGGCCTTCATCGCCAACATGTCGCACGAGCTGCGCACCCCGCTCAACGCCATCATCGGCTTTACCGGCGCGCTGCTGATGAAGCTGCCCGGCCCGCTGACGGTCGACCAGGACAAGCAGCTCAACACCATCCGCACCAGCGCGCGCCACTTGCTCTCGCTGATTAACGACATCCTTGACGTGGCCAAGATCGAGGCCGGCAAGGTCACGCTGACGCTCGAACGCGTACAGTGCCAGGATTTGCTCAGCCAGACTGCCGACACGCTGCGTCCATTGGCTGCGCAAAAGGGTTTGCAGCTGCTGCTCGAGCTGCCGCTTGAGCCGATCGTGATCGATTCCGACCGGCGCGCGCTGACCCAGATCGTCATCAACCTGGTCAACAATGCAATCAAGTTCACCGAGCGCGGCGAAGTGCGGGTGCTGCTGGCGCAGCGCATGGAACAGGGCCGGCTGCTGACCGAGTTCGCGGTGGCCGACAGCGGCAGCGGCATCAAGGCGGCGGACCAGCCCAAGCTGTTCCAGGCGTTTTCGCAACTCGATTCGACCTCGACCCGGCACGTGGAAGGGGCCGGCCTGGGGCTGTACCTGTGCCGCAACCTGGCCAACCTGCTGGGCGGGACGCTCTCGTTCAGCAGCGAGTTCGGGCACGGCAGCGTGTTTCGGCTGACGCTGAGCGAAAAGCGCTGAACAAAAAAACGCCCACGCACCTTGCGGTGGGTGGGCGATAATCCAAACTTCGAAGAAGTATTGGAGGAGACAGGTTCAATATAGCCCCATTTATGCTGCGCTGCAATAGAGTAAAACTACTATATCTTGACGTTGCCAATCAGCAACACGCATCTACGCCTTGAAAAGCTGAAATCCCGGCGCCTTTTGCGGCATCCCGGGGAACAGCTGCGCCAGCTGCTTGTCGGGCAAGCGCAAGTGCCGTTCGGCCACCTGTGCCAGCACGCTGCGGAAGTCGGTCGTCACCGGCAGGTCGCGTCCCTCGTTCAAGGCCGCGTCGCCCACGCCCTTCCAGTCGCCCAGCACCTTGCCGCCGGCGACCTTGCCGCCCAAGACCCACATCGCGTTGCCATGGCCATGGTCGGTGCCGCCGTTGCCGTTCTCGCGCGCGGTGCGGCCGAATTCCGACATCACCACGATCGTTGTGTCGTCAAACATCGGCCCGAGGCGCTCGGCCAGCGTGGCCAGCCCGAGGCCCAGCGGCGTCAGGCGGCCGGCCAGCTGGCCGGTTCCCGCGCCCTGGCGCGCATGCGTGTCCCAGCCGCCCAGCGCCACGAAGGCCAGCTGGATTTTCGGGTTATTGCGCATCATCGTCGCCAGCCGGGCGGCATCGTCCGGAAAGCCGTTCGGCAGCGGCGCGCCGTTGTCGGCCGCCTGCATCTCCTTGCTGCTCATGGCGGACTCCATCACTTCGCGGTGCGCGCTGCGCCCGTCCTGGTAGGCGCGCGCAAAGCGCTCGTGGCCCGCATACATCTGGTCGAACGCGCTGCCGACCGCTGGCCGGTCCAGCACATCGGCACGCGTGCCGGCCGCGCCGTTGGGCAGGTTGACCGCCGGCGCCGCGCCGGCCAGGATGCGCGGCATCAGCGGGCCGATGCTCATCGCGCGGCTCGGCGTGGAAACGCCGGGCAGCAGCGTGACCAGGCGGTTCATCCAGCCATCGGGCGTGCTCTTGCGGCCCGGCGTGGCCGATTCCATGTAGTCCTGCGCATCGAAGTGCGACCGGGTGGCGTCCGGCGAGCCGCTGGCGTGCACAAAGGCGAGCTTTTTCTGCTGCCACAGCGGCATCAGCGGCGCCAGCGCCGGGTGCAGGGCGAAGTAGCCGTCCAGGTCGAGCGCACCGCCCTCCTGGCCAGGCGTGGCCAGGCCGATGGTCGGGCGCAGCCTGGCGTAGTTGGCGTCGCCGATCGGCGCGACCACGTTCATGCCGTCGACCGCGCCGCGCAGCATCACGATGATCAGCTTCTGGCGGGTTGGCGTGTCGGCGGTGGCGGCCCAGGCGTTGCGGCTGACCGGCAGCACCAGGCTGGCGCCGAGCGCCATGCTATGGATGAAGTCTCTGCGTTTCATAGTATCTCCGGAGTTTAGCGCTGCATGAAGTCGGGACTGCCGAGCAGCATCGCGGCGCGCAGCGGTTCGGGATTGGCGGCCACCAGGGCCCGCGTCTTGGGCGAGATCGCCACGCCGATCGCCGCGTCCAGCGCGCCGGCGTCAAGCTTGGCACCGGCCGCAGTGGCAAACGCGATGCGGCGCGTCAGCGCGCCCGGATTGAGCCAGGCCGCCTCGGTGTTCTTGTAGCCGTCCGGCGTGATGCAGCCGTACAGCGGCATGCCGAGCTGGTTGAGCGACTGCAGCAGCGGGCCGACCTTGTCGATCGGTGCGCCGCTGGCGCGCGCGACCGACACCACATACTGGTAAGGCGTCTTGAACTTGGCGCCGATGCTGGCCGGGGCCATGAATTCGTCGCTGGTGAGCAGCGTGCGCAGCACCGCGCGGATATCGCCGTCGGTCTCGCGCCAGGTGCGCGCCATGCGATCGACCAGCGCCGGCGGTGGCTCGTCCTGTACAAAATACTGGGCCAGCTGGTAGCTGACATGGTGCGCGGTGGACGGGTGGCGCGCCAGCACGTCGAGCGCGTATTCGCCTTCGGCCTGGCCCTGCTTTGCGACCGGGCTGCCCAGCCAGGTCTTGGCGTCCTGGTCGTGGTTGCGGGCCTCGAAGCGGAAGCCCTCCTCCTTGCGGATCAGCGCGCGCGGCTGGTAGGTCCAGCCGGTCAGCATGCGCGCCAGTTCCGTCACGTCCTTCTGGGTGTAGCCGCCGTCCACGCCCAGCGTGTGCAGCTCCATCAGTTCGCGCGCAAAGTTCTCGTTGAGCGCGCCGGCCTTGGACAGCTGGTTATCGAGATAGAACAGCATGGCCGGATGTTTCGCGGTCGCGCCCAGCAGCGCGCGGAAATGGCCGAACACATACGGACGGATCGCGTCGCGCTCGTAGCTGGCCACCATCGCGCGGCCGGTGCCCTTGCCGGCGAAGACGTTGAAATGGTTGTACCAGAAGTCGACCATGACTTCCTCCAGCTGGCGCGGACTGAAGACGGCGCGCAGCAGGCGCGCCTCGTCGGTCTCGAGCACCATCTTCTTGTAGCCCTCGGCGCGGCGCTCCTTGGCGCCCGGCTCCTCGTTGCGCGCATCGCGCCGCAGCTCGGCGAACTGCGCCATCGCGGCGCCGGCACTGATGTTGGGAATGTCGAGCGCGGCCAGGCGCTCGCTCAGAAAGCTCGGATAGGCCAGCGCCGCCGGCTCGAGCTGGCCGTCGATATAGCGCTTCACGCCCATCTGCGCGACCCGCGCGACATCGCCCGCCGCCGGACCGTAGGCGACCCGGTTGAGCACGTGCAGCGCCTGTTGCTCGGGGGTCGGCGCGGCAGCCTGGGCCGGCAGCGCCAGCGCGGCGGCCAGCAAGACAAGGAAGTTCCAATTCATATGCATGCCTTCAAAAAGGAAAGGCCGGGAATCGCAGCCTGTACATATATTGCGTCACGGGCCGGCTTAAGTTCCAGAAAGTGTGTAACAAATTAATATAATCAAACGATTAAGTTATATCAATCGTTTGATTTCTATGCTTTAATCGGCGCATGGAAAAATTACCACCAATGACAGACGACGGGCGCAAGTCACGTTCGGACGGCGTGCAGTCGCGCGAACGGCTGCTGCTGGCCGCCATGCGCCTGTTCGCCGAGCAGGGCTTCGCCAAGACCTCCACGCGCGAAATCGCGCTGGCGGCCGGCACCAACATCGCGTCGATCAGCTACTACTTCGGCGACAAGGCCGGGCTGTACCGGGCCGCGTTCACCGAACCGGCGCCCAAGGCGCATGAGGATATCGCCGCCTTCACCAATCCGGACAACACGCTGCGCGAATCGCTGCTGGCGTTTTATGGGCAGCTGCTCGGTCCCCTCAAGCAGGGCGACCTGGCGCGCCTGTGCATGCGCCTGTGGTACCGCGAAATGCTCGAGCCGACCGGCCTGTGGGACGAAAAAATCGACAACGGCATCCGTCCGGCGCATGCGGGACTGATGCTGCTGCTCGGGCGCCATATGGGCATCACCGACATCGACGGCGACGACGACCTGTGCCGGCTGGCGTTCTGCGTGGTCGGCCTGGCGATCCAGCTGATGGTCACGCGCGACGTGGTCGACGCGATCCGCCCGCAGCTGCTCGACAGCGACAGCGCGATCGATACCTGGATGGCGCGCATGGTCGACTATGCGGTCGCCATGATCGGCGCCGAACAAGCCCGCCGCGCGGCCGCCGCGGCTCCACCGAAGTCCACGCCACGAAAGAAAAAAGCATGATGCTGCTGCAACGATTTTGCCTTGCCGTGCTGCCGCTCGCGCTGTCGGCCTGCGCCACGGCCCCGCCGGCACAGGTGAGCCTGCCCGCGCCCGCGCAATGGCAGGCGCCGCTGCCGCACAACGGCAGCCTGACCGATCTGAACGCCTGGTGGCGCCAGCAGGGCGATCCGCTGCTGGTCCAGCTGATCGACGCGGCCCAGGCGGCCAGTCCGACCGTCGCCAGCGCCGGCGCCCGCATCGCCGACGCGCGCTCGCAGCGCGTGGCCGCCGGAGCGGCGCTGCTGCCGTCGCTGGACGCGGCCATGAGCGTGAGCCGCGCGAACCAGCAAAGCACTCTCCCCGGCGGTACCACCAGCCAGGTCGCGCTGCAGTCAGCCTGGGAGATCGACCTGTTCGGCGCCCGCCGCGCCGAGCGCGATGCAGCCCAGGCCCGCCTGGCCGGCGCCAGCGCCGGCTGGCACGACGCGCGCGTGGCGGTGGCGGCCGAAGTGGCCAACCAGTACTACAGCCTGCGCGCCTGTGAGCAGCTGCTGCTGGTGGCAAAGCAGGATGCGGCCTCGCGGCTTGATACCGCGCGCCTGACCCAGCTGACCACCGACGCCGGCTTCCAGTCCCCGGCCACCGCCGCGCTGGCGCGCGCCAGCGCGGCCGACGGCAACAGCCGCGCCACGCTGCAGCAAGCCCTGTGCGATATCGACGTCAAGACCCTGGTGGCGCTGAGCGCCATCGACGAACCGGCCTTGCGCGCCAGGCTGGCAGCCAGCGCCGCCGTCGGCGCGCCGGCCATCGCGATCGCCACCCTGCCGGCCCGGGTGCTGGCGCAGCGGCCCGACGTATTCGCCGCCGAACGCGACGTGGCCGCGGCCAGTTTCGACGTCGGCAGCGCCCAGGCGCAGCGCTACCCGCGCTTGTCGCTGTCGGGCTCAATCGGCGCGGCCAATTTCCGCACCGGCGGCGTGAACACCCAGACCGATACCTGGACCATCGGCCCGCTGGCGCTTACCTTGCCGCTGTTCGACGCCGGCCGGCGCGGCGCCAATGTCGATGCGGCCAAGGCGCGCTACGACGCGGCCGTCATCGCCTACCGCGCCAGTGCGCGGCGTGCGGTCAGCGAAGTCGAACAGGCGCTGGTCAACCTGAACAGCAGCGCCTCGCGCAGCAGCGACGCCCAGGTGGCGCTGGACGGCTACCGGGCCGCCTTCGTGGCCGCCGAGGACCGCTACAAGAATGGACTGGGCAGCCTGCTGGAACTGGAAGACGTGCGGCGCACGCGCCTGGCCGCCGAGAACGCGGTCGTGACGCTGCAACGCGAACGCAACGCCGCCTGGATCGCTCTGTACCGCGCCGCCGGCGGTGGCTGGACCTCAAAATCGAACGGATAAGATCATGAAGAACCCTACCCTCAAACTTGGCGCCGCAGTCATTGTCGTCGTGGCCGCGGTCTCGATCGGCATCCTGGTCAAGTCGCACCATGCGGCAGCGGCGGTCGACAAGGCGGCCGCCCCGGTCAAGCCCGCGCTGACCGTGACCACGGTGCGCCCTTCGTCGGCCAAGCTGCCGATCAAGCTGGCAGCCAACGGCAACGTGGCGGCATGGCAGGAAGCGATCATCGGCAGCGAATCGTCCGGCTTGCGCCTGACCGAAGTACGGGTCAACGTCGGCGACGTCGTGGCCAAGGGCCAGGTGCTGGCCGTGTTTTCGGCCGACGCCGTCAACGCCGACGTGGCCCAGGCGCGCGCCGCGCTGGCCGAAGCCGAAGCGAACGCCGGCGAGGCGGCCGCCAACGCGGGCCGCGCGCGCACGCTGCAAACCACGGGCGCGCTGTCGGCCCAGCAGATCAGCCAGTACCTGACCGCCGAGACCACCGCCAAGGCGCGCATCGCGTCGAGCCGCGCGATGCTGTCGTCGCAGCTGCTGCGCCTGAAGTACACGCAGGTGGTGGCGCCCGACAGCGGCGTCATTTCGGAGCGCAGCGCCACCGTCGGCGCGGTGGTCGGCGCGGGCACGGAGCTGTTCCGCATGATCCGCCAGGGCCGCCTCGAATGGCGCGCCGAAGTCACCGCCGCCGAACTGGTGCGCCTGCATCCGGGCACCAGCGCCGTGGTCAAGGCCGCCAACGGCAGCGAACTGACCGGCACGGTGCGCATGATCGCGCCGACCATCGATACCCAGACCCGCTCGGCGCTGGTGTATGTCGACCTGCCGGCCAGCAGCGGCGCCAACGCGCCGTTCAAGGCCGGCATGTTCGCCAGCGGCCAGTTCGAGCTCGGCACGTCCGACGCGATTACGGTGCCGCAGCAGGCGGTGGTGGTGCGCGACGGCTTCAGCTATGTGTTCCGGCTCAATGCCGACCAGCGCGTGAGCCAGCTCAAGGTGCAGGCCGGACGGCGCCTGGGCGAGCGCATTGAAGTGGTCGCCGGCATGGCGCCCGATGCGCTGGTGGTGGTCGACGGCGCCGGCTTCCTGAACGAGGGCGACGTAGTGCGCAACGTGCCCGCCATCGCGCCGGCCGGCACCAAATAAGGAGCGGCCATGAATTTTTCCGCCCTCTCCATCAAGAATCCGATCCCGGCGATCATGCTGTTTGCGCTGCTGACGCTGGCCGGCCTGCTGGCCTACAAGGCCAACGCGGTGCAGGACTTCCCCGACATCGAGCTGCCGATCGTGACCGTGTCCGCGGTGCTCGACGGCGCCGCCCCGGCCCAGCTGGAAACCGAAGTGGCGCGCAAGATCGAGGACTCGGTCGCGACGCTGCAAGGTGTCAAGAACATCTACACCAAGGTGCTCGACGGCGTGGCCACGGTGACGGTCGAATTCGTCCTCGAGAAAAATATCGCCGAAGCGGTCAATGACGTGCGCGACGCGGTGGCCCGCGTCAAGGCCGACCTGCCCGCCGAAATGCGCGACCCGACCGTGACGAAGGCGTCCACCGCCGGGCGCGTGATCATGACGTTTACCGCCGCCGCGGCGGCAGTGCCGAACAACGTGCCGCTGGACGGGCAGGAGCTGAGCTGGTTCGTCGACAACGCGGTCGCCAAGCGATTGCTGAGCGTGCCCGGCCTGGGCGCGATCAAGCGGGTCGGCGGCGTGTACCGCGAAATCCGCGTCGAGCTCGACGACGCCCGCATGGCGGCGCTGAAAGTCGCCGCGGTCGACGTGTCGCACCAATTGCGCAACGTGCAGCGCGAGTCGCCCGGCGGACGCGGCGACATCAGCGGCGCCGAGCAGTCGGTGCGCACCATCGCCACCGTCAAGTCGGCGGCCGAACTGGCGGCCATGGACATTCCCCTGCCCGACGGACGCCGGGTCCGGCTCGACCAGATCGCGCGCGTGACCGACACCGTGGCCGAACCGCGCTCGCTGGCCGAGCAGGATGGCAAGCGCGTGGTCGCCTTCGAAGTGTTCCGCACCAAGGGCGCCAGCGAAATCGCGGTGGCCAAGGGCGCGCGCGCCGCCATCGCCCAGTTGCAGGCCGAGCATCCGAACATCGTGCTCAAGGAAGTGATCGACAACGCCTTTCCGGTCGAGGAGAACTTCAAGGGCTCGATGGAGCTGCTGTATGAAGGCGCGATCCTGGCCGTGCTGGTGGTGTGGTGGTTCCTGCGCGACTGGCGCGCCACGCTGGTCGCGGCGGCCGCGCTGCCGCTGTCGGTGATCCCCGCGTTCCTGGGCCAGTACTGGTTCGGCTATACGCTCAACACGGTGACCCTGCTCTCGCTCGCGCTCGTGGTGGGGGTGCTGGTGGACGACGCGATCGTCGAGATCGAGAATATTTCGCGCCACCTGCGGATGGGAAAAACGCCCATGCAGGCGGCCATGGAGGCGGCGGACGAAATCGGCATGGCGGTCATCGCGACCACCTTCGCGCTGGTGGCGGTGTTCCTGCCGACCGCGTTCATGAGCGGTATTCCCGGCCTGTTCTTCAAGCAGTTCGGCTGGACTGCGGTGCTGGCGATCCTGGCATCGCTGGTGGTGGCGCGCCTGCTCACGCCGATGATGGCGGCCTACCTGCTCAAACCGGTCGCCCACGTCGAAGAGAAGGATGGCTGGATCATGCAGCGCTACATGAGCGCGATGAAATGGTGCGTGCGCCACCGCGCGGCCACCGCCTTGTTTTCCGCCGCGTTTTTTGCCGCTTCGATCGGCTTGATTGTCCTGCTGCCGAAAGGCTTCGTGCCGCCCGCGGACCGCGCCCAGACCATGATCAACATCGAGCTGCCGCCCGGCTCCACGCTGGCCGAAACGCGGGTCGTTGCTGAAAGCGCGCGCCAGGCGGCAATGCAGGTGCCTGGCGTCAAAAGCATTTTCAGTTCGATCGGCGGCGGCTCCAGCGGCGACTCGTTCGCGCCGGGCGCTTCGGCCGAAGCACGGCGCGCCGTGCTGACACTGACCACCTTGCACCGCAACGAGCGCAAGGATTCACTCGATGCGGTCGAACGCCAGATCCGCGCCAGGCTGGACCAGATTCCGGGGGCGCGTTTCAACGTCGGCCCGCAGGATACCGGGGTCAAGATGCAACTGGTATTGCGCAGCGAAGACCCGGTTGCCTTGACCGCCGCGGCGCAGAAGGTCGTGCGCGACCTGCGTACGCTCAAGGGCATCGGCAACGTCAGTTCGAGCGCGTCGTTGGTGCGTCCGGAAATCATCGTGCGCCCCGATTTTGCCAAGGCGGCCGACCTGGGCGTGACGGCGGCATCGATCGGCGAGACGGTGCGCGTGGCCACCGCCGGCGACTACGATACCGCGCTGACCAAGATGAACCTGGCCGAGCGCCAGGTGCCGATCCGCGTCAAGCTGCCCGACGCCGTGCGCGCCGACCTGGCGGCGATCGGACGCCTGACGGTGCCGGGCAAGAACGGGCCGGTCATGCTCGACAACGTGGCCAGCATCACGATGGAAAGCGGCCCGGCCGAGATCAACCGCCTGAACCGCAGCCGCAACGTGACGCTGGAAGTGGAACTGTCGGGCCGTTCGCTGGGCGAGGTCAATACCGAGGCGCGCGCGCTGCCGTCGATGATGACGCTGCCGACGTCGGTGAAAATCGCCGAGCTGGGTGACGCCCAGGAAATGGCGTCGCTGTTCGCCAGCTTCGGCACCGCCATGCTGATCGGGATACTGTGCATTTACGGCGTGCTGGTGCTGCTGTTCAAGGATTTCATGCAGCCGGTGACGATCCTGGCGGCGCTGCCGCTATCGATCGGCGGCGCCTTCGTGGCGCTACTGGTCACTGGCAAGGCCTTGTCGATGCCATCGATGATCGGCCTGATCATGCTGATGGGGATCGTCACCAAGAACTCGATCCTGTTGGTCGACTATGCGATCCTGGCGCGCCAGGCCGGCATGGACCGCTTCGAGGCGCTGGTCGATGCGTGCCACAAGCGCAGCCGCCCGATCATCATGACGACGATCGCGATGGGCGCCGGCATGATGCCGCTGGCGCTGGGCTGGGGCGCCGACCCGAGTTTCCGTTCGCCGATGGCGGTGGCGGTGATCGGCGGCCTGATTACCTCGACACTCTTGAGCTTGCTGGTGGTGCCGGCCGTGTTTACCTATATCGACGACTTCGAACATTGGCTCAAGCGCCGCATGGGCAAGGCACGCAAGCAGCCGCCGGCGGAGCAGCCGGTGGTCCTTGCCAAAGCGCCGGTGCACGAACTGGAGCGGCCGGCACACAGCCGACCGCATTGATCCGGCCCGGCGTGCGCGCTCAGCGGCGCCGCCCGAGCAGCTTCGACAGCACGAAGCCGGCGCCCACCGCCACCAGCACCGAGGTGGCCGGGCTGCTGCGCACATAGCCGCGCCCGGTCTCGGCGAAGTGTTTGTAAGCCTCGCCCAGCCGCTTGCTTTTCTCGTCGACCCGGTTGCTGACCTCGGTCATGGCGCCGGACACCTTGTCGACGCCGGCGTGGGCCGACGTGGCCAGGCGCTCGGCCATCGGCTGCGCGGCTTCGGCGGCCTTGTCGATGGTCTTGTGCAGCTCGGCGCTCCGGCTCGTGCCCGTATCCTTGCTCACGTCCCTGCTCAGGTCCTTGCCCATGCTGCTGCCCGAACCTTCGCTGCCAACATTGCGTGCGTTGCCCTCGTTCGATTTCTGATTGTCCATGATCCTGTTCTCCCAGAGTGATGTACCAGCGCGGTGATGCACCTGAACCGGTGCAGCGAATTCAAAAAATACAAGCAACGGGCGGGGCGCACCGTGCGCTGTTTAACAGAGCCGCTGAGTACAGCGAACTGCGCACAGAGATAGTGGAAGATCCGATGGCAAAGTAGAGATATATCAGCATTACTGATACATAAGAGGTGGCGCTGGGCGCTTTCGGCTTTTGGCTTGAGCCTCCATGCATTTTTACCAATAGCATTGATAGCGATGGTAAAGTGCTCGCAACTTAGGGCGCAAACCTGCCTCCCTATCACCAGGTTAGCTTACCCTTTATCTATGCGCGGATACATCACGCTTCGACGGCCCAGAATATTTGGCACCACATTGCATATTCACTGGGCGGCCCTGATCGCCGCCGGCATCATGTTTGGCGTCATGATCCGCCAACCGCTTGACGCGGCACTGGTGGTCTTGTCGTACTTTGGCGTGATCCTGCTGCATGAAGCCGGACATGCGCTGATTGCGAAAAAACTCGGTTGCCGCCCCTCGAATATCTACCTCGGCATCATCCACGGCCTGTGCGAATACCAGTTGCCGGACAGTCTCAAGGAAGACGCCATGATTGCCTGGGGTGGCGTACTGGCTCAGGCGGCCGTGTTCGTGCCGCTGATCGTGCTCAGCCAAACCACCGCGCTGGCCACCGTCCCTTTCTTCGGCATCCCGATCGCCCTGTTCGGCTACATGAGTCTTCTGGTCGCATTATTGAATCTGCTGCCAGGGCGCGGGCTCGATGGCCACCTGGCCTGGCGCCTCATCCCCATCCTCCTGCGCGAGTCGCGCCAGCGCGCCAATGCCAAGCGGGCCGCGAGGGATTTCCTGCGCCGTTTTAAGTGATCTAACCGGGTCCGGGCCAATGCCCCCCGACCCACTTTCAAAGGACCAAAATGAAAACGATCGCCGTACTTTGCCTGCTGTTCTGCGGATCCGCCTTTGGCGCGGATGGTCTAGTCGTTCACTTTACGGTGAAGAAATCAATCGGCAACGCGACGAGCACGTATACCAACGGGATCCTCATGGGCCTGACGGAAGCGTCGACGCAGACACTTCCCGGATATGAAATGCGGTTCGATTCGCGCGCGCTCAACGACGGCGAAGTCAAGCTCGTCATCACGCTCAAGGACCTTTCCAGCGGAAAGCCGATCTATGCAGGCAGCGCAGGGACGGTGTTGAAGGTCGGCGCATCGCAGACGCTTTCGTTTCACGAGCTCCCCGATGCCCAGGCGCGCTACGAGGTTTTTGTCGACACGTCGTATGGAAAACTGCCCGAGCCTTCGCACTGATCCGCGGGGATGCGCAGCTGACAAGCTGCCGCAGACCGGGCTCGTCCAGTTGCCAACTGGGTACAAGTGTACCTCTGTGCGTCGTCCTTGAACTAAGCGCCAAGCATGACGAGTTCCTTCTCGGCTCTCTGTGAAGAGGGAAAGAATCGCCAAGGTTTGCTGCCCCCTCCATCAAAAATACCAAGATAAATTGATGCGCCAGGACACACCCCAGTCTGGATAGTGCGCGCCTTGGCATCGATGACAAGTCGCTCCCCGTAGCTGTCGATCATGTACGTGCCAGGCGCGCAACGGTACAGGTTTGCCGCAGCGTATCCGCCGCTGTCGCGCACGAGGTTTGACGCGGCAACCGCACCATTCCGCACGAGGATCACTTTTCGGTCGTACTCAGCGAGGGTCCGATGGGCATGTCTGAGTTCGATGGCAATGGAAGTACCATCGGCGTCGACAAATGCAGCTGAAGCGTCCGCGCCGCATCCCGAACAGGCAGCCGCGACCACGACGAGAACTGCGGACCACGGCGTGTGATTGATCATGATTTCGTGTCCTTTCACATGGAATCAAGCTTTGGTCCCAGTGCCATCAAGGTACCGCGACAATGAGAAGTCCAGATGAAGTGACGATGAAGTCCTGCAGGTACAGCCGTAAAAAAACCCAGCCTTCCCCCTATGAAACCGGGTTGTTCTGGGTTTTTCCATGCTGCGTATTACGAATACCTGGTGCCGATTGCCGGAATCGAACTGGCGACCTTTTCATTACGAATGAACTGCTCTACCAACTGAGCTAAATCGGCGAAGACGCGTATTCTAGCAAAGAATCCTGCCTTCTTGCTAGTCCGAACCGCATATTTGCCTTTTTGCCCGAAAAACAGGCACTTTTACTGCGCGTGGTAGCTCGTCACGCGCTCAACTTCGCTCTTCGAACCGAGGAACACGGGCACGCGCTGGTGCAGCTTTTGCGGCGGAATGTCCAGGATGCGGGTGCGCCCGTCGGTCGCGGCGCCGCCGGCCTGCTCGACAATCATCGCCATCGGGTTCGCTTCGTACATCAGGCGCAGCTTGCCCGGCATCGACGTATCGCGCGTATCGGCCGGGTACATGAAGATGCCGCCGCGGTTCAGGATGCGGTGCACGTCGGCCACCATCGAGGCGATCCAGCGCATGTTGAAGTCCTTGCCGCGCACGCCGGTGGCGCCTTCGAGCATCTCGTCGACATAGCGCGTGACCGGCGCGTGCCAGTGGCGCGAGTTCGACATGTTGATCGCGAATTCCTTGGTCTCCGCCGGGATCATCATGTTGCGCTGGGTGAGCACCCAGGAGCCCATTTCGCGGTCCAGCGTGAAGCAGTTGACGCCGTGGCCGGTCGTCAGCACCAGCATGGTCTGCGGACCGTACACGGCGTAACCGGCGGCGACCTGCTGGCTGCCGGCCTGCATGAAGTCCGCTTCGGTCGGCGCGCCCATGCCTTCGGGCGCCTTGAGCACCGAGAAGATGGTGCCGATCGAGACGTTGACGTCGATGTTCGACGAGCCGTCGAGCGGGTCGAACAGCAGCATGTATTCGCCCATCGGATAGCGGTTCGGGATCGGGTGGATCGATTCCATTTCTTCCGATGCCATCGCGGCCAGGTGGCCACCCCACTCGTTCGCTTCGAGCAGGATCTCGTTCGAGATCACATCCAGTTTTTTCTGGACTTCGCCCTGGATGTTTTCAGTGTCGGCGCTGCCGAGGATGTCGCCCAGCGCGCCCTTGCCCACCGAGTGGCTGATGGTCTTGCAGGCGCGCGCGACCACTTCGATCAGCAGGCGCAGTTCGGCGGGGATGGTGTTGTTCTTGCGTTGTTCTTCGACCAGGTGCTGCGTGAGGCTGACGCGTTTCATGGACTTCCTTGGGTTTGTGTGAATTCTTTGCGCCGGCGGGGAATGCGAAGGCCGCTATTGCGCTTGCGTGCTATGGATCCCCGCCTGCGCGGGGATGACGTATTCAGGGTGTGGGCTATTAGTTGGCGAGGGCTTTGCTGACGATTTCGCGTACGTCGCTCGACAGCTTCTTCTTGCCGGCGACTTGCTGCAGCGCCGCTTTCATCTGCGCTTGCAGCGCCGGGGCGTAACGGCGCCAACGGTCCATCGAGCGCGCCAGCCGGCTCGCGACCTGCGGGTTGATCGCGTCGAGGGCGATCACTTGCTCAGCCCAGAAGGCATAACCGCTGCCGTCCGGCGCGTGGAAGCGCGATGGATTGCCATTGCAGAAAGCGAAAATCAGGCTGCGCGCGCGGTTCGGGTTCTTCATGCTGAAGGCCTTGTGGCGCATCAGTTCGCGCACTTTGGCCACGTCGGTCCCGGGCGCGCCGGCCTGCATCGTGAACCACTTGTCGACGACCAGCGCCTCGCTCTCGAACTCCTCGTAAAACCGCTGCAGCGCATCCTCGACGCCGGGCGCTTGTCCATGGATCAGCGCAACCAGCGCCGCCACCCGGTCCGTCATGTTGCCGGCATTGTCGTACTGCTGCTGCGCGAGCGGGAGCGTGTCGCCATCCGGCTCGGCCGCCATGTACACCAGGGCCAGGTTCTTCAAGCCGCGGCGTCCTGCCGATATCGCATCCGGGCTGTACTCGCCCGGCGTCTGGTTGGCGCGGTATTGCGCCATCAGGTCCTCGCGCAGCGCCAGGCCGATGATGCGCCGCACGAACTGGCGCGCCAGATGAATCGCCAGCGGATCGACCACGTCCATCTGGTCGGCGATCATGCTTTCCGACGGCAGCACCATTGCCTGTTCGCGAAAGCCCGCGTCGAGCGAGGCATCGACCAGCATCTTGCACATGGCGTCGATGAAGGTGGGATCGAGCTCCAGCTTGCCGCCTGTGCCAATGGCTGCGGTCAGCTTGAGCAGGCGCGCCATCGCCAGGCGCTGCCCGGCTTCCCAGCGGTTCACCGGATCGCTGTCATGGCTGAACAAATGCAGCAGTTCGGCGTCGGTGTAGTCATAGTCGAGAACCACGGGCGCCGAAAAATCGCGCAGGATCGACGGCGTCGGCGCTTCGTTCACGCCGGTAAAGCGGAAGGTCTGCGTGGCCTCGGTCAGTTCGAGCACGGTCGTGGTGCCGAGCTTTTTGCCGTCCATGACCAGCGCCAGGTCCCGGCCGTCGGCGCCCAGCAGGCCGAACGCGACGGGGATATGGAATGGCAGCTTGCGCGACTGGCCCGGCGTGGCCGGGCAATGCTGGGTCAGCGTCAGCGTGTAGGTCTTGGCAAGGCGATCGTAGTGCGCTTCGGCGCGCACCACCGGCGTGCCGGCCTGGCTGTACCAGCGTTCGAACTGCTCGAAGTCGCGCCCATTCGCGTCCGCCATCGCGTTGCGGAAGTCGTCGCACTCGACCGCACAGCCGTCGTGGCGCATGAAGTACAGGTCCATCCCCTTGCGAAAGCCATCGCGTCCGACCAGGGTCTGGTACATGCGCACCACTTCGGCGCCCTTTTCGTAGACCGTCACGGTGTAAAAATTGTTGATCTCGACGAAGGAGTCGGGCCGCACCGGATGCGCCATCGGCCCGGCGTCCTCCGGGAACTGGGCCTGGCGCAAGGTGCGCACCTGGTCGATGCGGCACACGGCGCGGCCGCTGTCGGTGCCGATCATGTCGCTCGAAAATTCCTGGTCGCGGAACACCGTCAGGCCTTCCTTGAGCGAGAGCTGGAACCAGTCGCGGCACGTGACGCGGTTGCCGGTCCAGTTGTGGAAGTATTCGTGGCCCACCACCGCCTCGATGCCGGCGTAATCGACATCGGTTGCCACGCGCGGATTGGCCAGCACGAACTTGGTGTTGAAGATGTTCAGGCCCTTGTTTTCCATCGCCCCCATGTTGAAGTCGCTGACGGCGACGATCATGAAGCGGTCCAGGTCGAGCTCGAGGCCGAAGCGCTGTTCGTCCCAGCGGATGCTGTTCTTAAGCGACTGCATCGCGTAATCGGTCTTGTCCAGGTTGCCGTCTTCGACCCACACCTGCAGCAGCGCGTCGCGCCCGTCCGCCAGGCGGAACGTCTCTTGCTGGCACACCAGGCGCGCGGCCACCAGCGCGAACAGGTAGGACGGCTTCTTGAACGGGTCTTCCCATTTGGCGTAATGGCGGCCGTCGCCCAGGTCGCCCTCGTCGATCAGGTTGCCATTCGACAGCAGGACCGGGTACAGTTTCTTGTCGGCACGCAACATGACGGTAAAGCGGGCCATGACGTCGGGCCGGTCGGGAAAATAGGTGATGGCGCGGAAGCCCTCGGCCTCGCACTGGGTGAAAAAGTTGCCGTTCGAAACGTACAAGCCGTTCAGCGTCGTGTTCTTGACCGGTGCCGTCAGCGTTTCGATTTCCAGCGTGACGTCGTCCGGCGCATTCGGGATGCGCAGCAAGTTGCCGTCGATGCGGTAGTCGCGCTTGCCCAGCGTCTTGCCGTTCATGCGCAGCGCCACCAGCTCGAAGTGCTCGCCATACAACTCGATTTCACGCTGGGCGCTGTCGGGATTGCGCGTCATGCACAGCCGGCTGGCGACGATGGTGCGCTCCGGATCGAGGTCGAAACCCAGCTCCACGGTCTCGATCAGAAAGCTTGGCGCCGTATAGTCTTTGCGGTAGATGGTCTGGGGAGTGTCTGTGCGCATGGGGAGCTCGGCTGGAACAGTGGGCGGGGATCTATTTTACCAAGATGCCACTGTTGTTGCGACCCGCTCGCCGCTGTATCTGATATGGGTTCACGGTAACAATTCGTAAATTATCTGAGAGAATGGCGGGAAACCGACGTAAAGTGACTCTTGGGTAAATGGATTTCCGGATGGAGACTGCAATGAAACGCCTACTGATGACCGCCGCCGCGGCGCTGAGCCTGCTGTTGACGGGCTGTGCGACCACGGTGCGCAGTGATGTGACCACCTTCCACCAATGGCCCGCAGAGATGCAGGACAAGAGCTACGTCATCGAAGCGCCGCCCGCGCAGGACGACACGCTGGAATGGCGCAGCTACCAGAACCTGGTGCGCGCCGAGCTGACGCGGCTCGGATTTCGCGAAGCAATCACCGGCACGCCGGCGCTGAAAGTGTCGATGCGCTTTAGCACCACCGATATCCCGGTGCGCACTATCGAACCGATTTATCCGGCCTATTATCCGCGCAGCCAGTTCATGTTTTCGTCGTCCTTCTATCGTCCGTACTGGGGCGGCCGCCGGTATTGGGGCGGCGGCTGGTATAGCCCGTTCTACGATCCATTCTGGACCGGCACGCCGCAATTCGCCGAGGAGATTCACCATATTTACCGGCGCGAGCTGCAAGTGGCGATCAAGTCGGCGGCTGACGGCAAGCGCCTGTTTGACGTGACGGTGCATAACAACAGCAAGCAGATGTCGACGCCGGTGGTGATGCCGGCGCTGGTGCAAAGCGCGTTCGTTGAATTCCCGGGCGTGAGCGGCGTCGCGCGCAGGGTAGAGTTGAAGCGCGAGGGTTAAGCGCCGTCGTCCTCGCGCATGCGGGGACCCATACTGAAGTTGCGTCAACGTGACTCATGCTCAGCATGGGTCCCCGCTTTCGCGCACTGCTGTCCGGAATAAAGTTCTTGACCTGCACTTAGAATAGACCTCCTTGCATTTGGGCGGCAAATTGGGCGTCTCGTCGTCGCCTTCGAAAGGGAGATTCTTCTGCTTCGAAGTGCTGGAACAT
>JANYGW010000108.1 GCA_025359245.1 Massilia sp. | reverse complement strand
AGGCAAAAGCGCAGCGCTACCCCTATAAGAAACTAATGACAAGGGCTTAACTTAACGCCATTAGGGTCAGACCTCAATTCCGCAACAATTGCAAAATTGAGGTCTGACCCCGATTTTGCAAGGACTTAGGGCTGCGGCAGGCAGTGGCGGGCGGTGGCGATGATGTGCTCGCTCAGCGCGCGCGTGAACGGGGTGTCGATGTTCCAGGCGTGCCAGCTCACGCCCATGTCGTGCGTCTTGCCGGGCGTGAGGTCGACCAGGCTGCCCGCCGCAATCGCCGCGCCCGCCTGCAGCGCCGGCATCAGCCCATACGCGACGCCGCGCGTGATGCAGCCGTCCAGCGCCGGCGACACCGGCAGCGTGTGGTGCGGAAACGCGGCGACGATGTCCCATTGCTGCGCCAGGTAGCGCGCCAGCAGCTTGCGCTCGCTCACCACCGCCGGCGCCAGCGCCACCGCTTCGGCCGAGAAGCCGTCCCCGAACCAGTGCCCGGCAAACGCCGGCGTGGCCACGCACACGTAGCGCATCAGCCCCAGCGCGCTGGCCGTGGTGCCGGCCGCCGCTTCGGCCCCGTCGTCGGCGCCCGCCACGCAGCCGAACACCGCGCCTTCGCGTACCAGTTGCAGCGCGTGCGCGCTGTCGGCCAGCTGCACTGCGAGCTGGCAGCGCGGCGGCGCCAGCAACGCCGGCAGCGCCTGGCCGAACCAGGTGGCCAGGCTGTCGGCGTCCACCGCCAGCGCCAGCTGCGGCAGGCTGACGTCGTGCCCCAGGTCGATGTCGAGCGCCGCTTCCATCAGCTTGACGTGGCGGTAATGCACGACCAGCCGCTGCCCCAGCCCGGTCGGCGCCGACGGCGTGCCGCGCACCACCAGCAATCGCCCGGCCGCGTCCTCGAGCGCCTTGATGCGCTGCGATACCGCCGATTGCGTCATGCCCAGCAGCAGCGCCGCTTTCTCGAAGCTGCCGCTGGCGGCGACCGCGTCCAGCACGGCCAGGCTGCGGTAATCCAAATGGCTCATAAGCGCAGCTTATCCAAAATGATTTCGATAAGCGATACTAATACGAATCCTTGCCAGCAGCCACACCCGTCCCCATATAGAATCGCAGCAGCACTCCTTCAACCAATACGGGCCTTTCATGAACCAGCTGAACGTCGATGTCGCCATCATCGGAACCGGCACCGCCGGCCTGGCCGCCTACCGCGCCGCGCGCGCCCAGGGCAAGAGCGCGCTGCTGATCGAGCGCGGCCCTTACGGCACCACTTGCGCGCGCGTCGGCTGCATGCCCAGCAAGCTGCTGATCGCCGCCGCCGAGGCGGCCCACATGCTGGCGCTGGCGCCCGGCTTCGGCGTGCACGCCGGCCAGGTCCGCATCGATGGCCCGGCCGTCATGGCGCGCGTGCGCAGTGAGCGCGACCGCTTCGTCGGCTTCGTGCTCGACAGCGTGGCCGGCATTCCCGCCGCCGACAAGCTGGTCGGCCACGCCCGCTTCACCGGTCCGCACACGCTGCAGGTCGACGCACACACCGGCGTCACCGCGGCGCGCGTCGTCATCGCCACCGGTTCGACCCCGGTCATGCTGCCCAAGCTGAACAACGTCGGCACGGGCGTGATCGTCAGCGACGACGTGTTCGCGTGGACCGACCTGCCCGCCTCGGTGGCGGTGATCGGCACCGGCGTGATCGGCCTGGAACTGGGCCAGGCCCTGGCCCGCCTCGGCGTGCGCGTCAGCTTTTATGCGCGCGGCGCCAGCGTCGCCCAGATCAGCGACCCGGAAGTGCTGCACGTGGCCACGGCCACATTGTCCTCCGAACTGGACCTGCGCTTCCAGCAGACCCTGGTCGAGGCGCACCAGGACGGCGACGAGGTGGTCCTGACCACCCGCGACGCTGACGGCGCCCAGCGCAGCGAACGCTTCCAGTACGTGCTGGTGGCGGCCGGGCGCAGCCCGAACGTGAAGGACATCGGCATCGAGCACGCCGGTCTGGAACTGGACGCGGACGGCGTTCCGCTGTTCGACGGCTGCACCATGCAGTGCGGCGGCAGCCACATTTTCATCGCCGGCGACGCCAGCGACGAGCGCCCGGTGCTGCCCGAAGCGGCCGACCACGGCAAGATCGCCGGCGACAACGCGGGCCGCTATCCGGACGTGCGCCCGGGCCTGCGCCGCACGCCGCTGGCGGTTGCCTTCACCGAGCCGCAGATCGCCACGCTGGGCGAGTCCTACCGCGAGCTGTGCGCCGAAGGCCGGCCCAAGTTCGCGGTCGGGATGGTGTCGTTCACGAACCAGGGCCGCAGCCGCGTGATGCTGCAAAATCACGGCATGCTGCGCGTGTACGGGGAATATGGAACCGGGCGCTTTTTGGGCGCCGAGATGATCGCCCCGCGCGCCGAGAACCTGGGCCATCTGCTGGCCTGGGCCTGCCAGGCGCGCCTGACGGTGGCGCAGATGCTCGACATGCCGTTCTACCATCCGGTGATCGAGGAAGGCGTGCGCACGGCGCTGCGCGACCTGGCCGTCGAACTGGAAAAAGGTGCGCCGGCGCCCAGCCCCGGCGGCGAGTGCGTGCCGGGCGTGTAGCCGGCTAGTTCAGATACGACGCATCGAGCAGGCCTTCGGCGGCCAGCTCGCGCAGCACGCGGATGGTGTCGATATCAGCTTCCTGGTAGGCCGACCTGCGAAATTCGTCGTACATTTTGTTGGCTTCGTCGGTGGCCGCGTCGTGGCCGTCGTCGTACTTGAAGCGCACGTACAGCGCGTATTCGTTGGGCGTCTCGATCGACATCACCAGGCTCGATGCGCTGATCTCGCCCTGCGCCGCCACTTCGTAGCGCACTTCCTGCAATGGCGTGAGCAGTACGCGGTCGACGATTTCGAGCGTCCCGTAGCGCAGCTTGCGGCGGAAGCTGCCGGCGTCGCGCTCGTCGATCGTGCATTCGTCCAGGTGCGGCACGAACAGTTTGGGCGAATCGGCGCGCAGCACCAGGCCGCGCCACAGCTGGTCGCGGGTGATGGTGTCCATCAGCGGGTTGAGCGGGTCGTTAATTTCAATCAGGTGTTCAAATTTCATGATGCGCGGGTGTCCATGGGAGTTAGCCTGCATGGTAACGCAAGCGGCCTTGTGACCGCCAGTGTGTGCGCGCGGGAAAGCGCCGTTCCGCTACACTATGCGCTCGCCAATACCGTGCAGTGCCCTTCAGCAGAGAAAATCGATGAGAACCAAGCGCAAGGAATACCTGGCCCAGATCGCGGCCGAACAGAAACGCAGCAAGGAGTCCGTGGCCCGCTCGATCGCCGAGCGGCGCCCGATTTCACGCAGCCAGGCTGACCTGAGCGAGGACGCCAGTTTCGGCCAGCGCGCCGCCGATGCGGTTGCGCGTTTCGGCGGTTCGTGGACCTTCATCGGCTTGTTCGCGCTGGTGCTGGTGGCCTGGGTCGTGCTCAATTCCTACCTGCTGATCCAGGGCGGGCACAAGGCGTTCGACCCTTACCCTTACATCCTGCTCAACCTGTTCCTGTCGATGCTGGCCTCGATCCAGGCGCCGGTGATCCTGATGTCGCAGAACCGGCAAGGCGAGATCGACCGCCAGACCACGCAGCACGATTTCGAGGTCAACCTCAAGGCCGAGCTGGAAATCATGGCATTGCACGAAAAGATGGATGACTTCAAGCTGCAGCTGTTCGAGCTCCAGTACGAGCAGCTGCGCGTGCTGAATCTGCTGTGCGAGAAGAACGACATCGTCGTGACGGTCAAGGTATAAGTCCGGAAATCGCAGGATCAATAATCTCGAAAACGGAACCCACGTCGTACCGCCCCGCCTTCGCGAGGACGACGGGGTAAAACTTCAACTTAAGGCAAGCCGTCGTCCCAATATGGCGCCGGGCCGAAACGGGCGGCGAAAAAATCGATGAAAGCCTGCGTCTTGGGCGGTAAAAAATTGCGGTTCAGGTATTGGGCCGACACCACCGCCTGCTGCGCGACCGGAAAACCGGCCAGCACCCGCACCAGCGCCCCGCTTTTCAACTGCTGATACATCGCCCACGTCGACTGCAGCGCTATCCCCAGCCCGGCCAGCGCGGCGTCGCGCAGCGCTTCGCCATTGTCGCTCTGCATGCGCCCGCCAACCCGCACGCTGACCACCTCTTTCCCATCCCTGAAGCGCCACGGATTGGTCCCCTCCAGCACCAGGCACTGATGCCGCGCGAGCTCTTCGGGCCGCTGCGGCGTGCCGAACTGCGCCAGGTAGGCGGGCGAAGCGCACAGCCACAAGCGGCTCGGCGCCAAGGTGCGCGCCACCAGCGCCGAATCGCGCAGCGGCCCGATGCGGATCGCGACGTCGATGCCGTGCGCGGCCAGGTCGATCACCCGGTCCGACAAACGCAGGTCGAGCCGGATTCCCGGATACTGCGCGAGGAAGGCGGGCAGCGCCGGCATCAGGTGCAAGCGCCCGAACGACACCGACGCGGCCACCCGCAGCAGCCCTTGCGGATGCTGGCCGGCCCCGCCCACCGATGCCTCGGCCTGCTCGGCCGCCTCGAGCAGCGGCAGCGCGCGTTCGAGGAAGGCTTCACCATCCTGGGTGAGCGCGATCTGGCGCGTGGTCCGGTGCAGCAGGCGCGCGCCGAGCTGGCGTTCGAGCTGCGCCATGCGCGCGCTCGACGCCGCCGGCGACAGGCCGAACTCGCGCCCGGCGGCCGACAGGTTGCGGGTCGCGCACACCCGTACGAACAGCGCCACATCGATCAGGTCCAGGCTCATTTGATTGTTTTAGTGAAGAGTTATTTCACCATTATGCCGCTTATCAATCGAATCGTGCTGCCCCAGAATGGCTTCACTGTTCACCACCACTGGAAAAACCATGAAAGCCATTGCCGTCATCGACCATACCCTGCAAGACATCGACCTGCCGCTGCCGCAGGCGGGCGCGCGCGACCTGCTGGTCAAAGTCGCCGCCATTTCGGTCAACCCGATCGACCACAAGATGCGCGGCGCCGCCACCGAAGACGGTTCGCCGCGCGTGCTGGGCTGGGACGTGGCCGGCGTCGTCACGGCGGTCGGGCCAAGCGTCACGCTGTTCAAGGCGGGCGACGAAGTCTATTACGCTGGCAGCCTGGTGCGGCCCGGCGCCAACAGCGAATACCACGTCGTCGACGAACGCATCGTCGGGCGCAAGCCGTCCACGCTCGACTTCGCGCAGGCGGCGGCGCTGCCGCTGACCAGCATCACCGCCTGGGAAGCGATCTACGAGCGGCTCGGCGTCAAGCACGGCGGCGGCGACCAGGGCAAGACCATCCTGATCGTCGGCGGCGCCGGCGGGGTCGGCTCGATCGCGATCCAGCTGGCCAGCAAACTGGCGCGCCTGACGGTGATTGCCACCGCTTCGCGTCCGGAGTCGGCCGCGTGGTGCCGCAAGCTGGGTGCGGAGCATGTGATCGACCATAGCGGCGACATGCCGGCCCAATTGAAGGCGCTGGGGATCGCCGAGGTCGATTTCATCCTGTGCCTGAACGAGTTCGATCACCATTTCCCGGCCATGGCCGAGGCGCTGGCGCCGCAAGGCAAATTGTGCAGCATCGTCAAGAACGAACGGCCGCTGGCGCTGGAGCTGCTGTTCCCAAAAAGCGCGACCCTGGTGTTCGAGTTGATGTTCACGCGTTCGATGTTCGAGACGGCCGACATGATCGAGCAGCACAAGCTGTTGACCATACTGGCGGGCCTGATCGACGAAGGCCGGATCACGACCACGCTGGGCGAAGTCATCGGCAGCATCAGCGCCGCCAACATCGCCAAGGCCCACGCCGCGCTCGAAGCGCGCCGCACCATCGGCAAGCTCGTGCTGTCCGGCTTCTAACAAAGCGTCAATACTTCACTCTCCCCAGCGTCGTCCTCGCGCACGCGCACTGCTGTCCGGGATAATTGTGTTGACTAGTTGAGAGAGGGTTGCAGGCATTGGTTTACGAGTGTTAACCTCGGTTTGCCAACTTAAAAACCAAACCTGCAACATGTTTAGAATAACGACT
>JANYGW010000016.1 GCA_025359245.1 Massilia sp. | reverse complement strand
TCACGCTGATGATGTCGACGATCTTCTTCGACGAGGTGTTGATCGCCTCCATCGTCGCCCCGGCCTCCGCCACCAGCTTGCTGCCGGCGCCGACCTTGTCGACCGAATCGCCGATCAATTCCTTGATTTCCTTGGCGGCCGTGGCCGAGCGCTGCGCCAGGTTGCGCACCTCGGAAGCCACCACCGCGAAGCCGCGTCCCTGCTCGCCGGCGCGCGCCGCTTCCACCGCCGCATTGAGCGCCAGGATATTGGTCTGGAACGCGATCCCGTCGATCACGGCGATGATGTCGACGATCTTCTTGGACGACGCGTTGATCGAACCCATGGTCTCGACCACTTGCGCCACCACGGCGCCGCCGCGGGTGGCCACTTCCGACGCCGATACGGCCAGGATGTTGGCCTGGCGCGCATTGTCGGCATTCTGCTTGACGGTGCCGGTCAGCTGCTCCATCGACGAGGCGGTCTGTTCGAGCGAACTGGCCTGATCGCCGGTGCGCTGCGACAGGTCCATGTTACCGGCTGCGATTTCGCTCGACGCGCTCGAAATGGTGTCGGTGCTGGCACGCACCTCGCCAACGATGCCGGCCAGGTTGGACTTCATCTTGGCCAGCGCGTTGAGCAAGGCGCCGATTTCATTGGCGTTGCCTGCCTCGATGGTGCCGGTCAGGTCGCCGTCGGCCACGCGCGTGGCGATGTCGGTGGCATCCTTGAGCGGGCCGGAAATCGCGCGCAGCAGCATGTAGACAGCCGCCACGCCCAGCAGGACCCCGGCCAGCAGCACCGCCATCATGGTCCAGGCGGTATGTTCGATGCTCGAGGCGACCACCGTTTCGTCGGTGACGGAGCGCTTTTCCGCCATTTCCTTGAGCGTCTTGAGGGCGGCGTCGCCGATCCGGTATGAGGGGTTGATCTTCCTGATCAGGACCGTCTCGGCCTCGTCCCACTTTTCTGCCTTGACCAGCGCGGCGGCCGCGCGCACGTGGGCGATGCCCAGGCCGTCGCTTTTGTTGTACCAGTCCTGCGCCAACTGTTTTTCTTCTGGCGATCGCATGCCTGCCTGGTACTCATCCCAGCGCTTGGCGGCGCGCCCGGAGATGGCGTCGATCTGGTCAAAGTGGACCGTCAGCGCGTGGTCATGCAGCTGCGACCAGCTCAATACGGGGTTGTGCTGCAGCGCCTGCAGGATCTGGCTGCGGTTCAGCTCCATTTCGAGCCGGATCGCATTCTGGATGCTGGTGTTCTTCTGGTCCGCCAGCGTCACTTCGCGCAGCACGCGCACCGAATGGCCTGCACTGTAGATCCCGAGCACGCCGTTGGCCAGGATCAGGGCAATCAGGACGCCAAGCACGCCCAGGATCAGGGTTTTGATGTTGAGGTTGTTGAACATATCGACGGCTCCTTGACTGGCTGAAGTGAATGCGAGCGCAGCATGCCGCGCCCGCATCCGAAAACTTACTCTGCGCGGGCGAGCGCCTGCGCATTGAAGAAACGGTGTATGCCCTCACGCAGTTCATCGACGTGCTCGAACTCGACATAGGTGACATCGCACAGGTCCTGCAGCTCGCGGATCAGGGTGGTCTTGATGGGCGCGTGCTTCCACACCAGGAACAGCACGGGTGTGCAGCGTCCCTTGAAAATGTGATAGGCCAGCTCGAAGGCACTGCTTTCACTCATCCCGACGCGGATATTGACGACCGCGTCGGCCTGGTCGAGCAATGCCAGCCGGTGGTCGCGGAAATTCTTTGGAGTGAAAGGCAGATGGTAGTCGCGCTCAAAGGACTTCTTGAACGTTTCAGCGCTTTCCGCTTTCGATCCGGTCAGGTAGTCGAAAGCGTGTGGTAGCCCATTGGCGCTGTCGATCACGTCGATTATATCGCCAATGAGTTGCTGCTGACGCACGTCAGACTCGGTGAACGGCTGGCGGATGAAAAGCCGGAGCGGCGTGCCGCCGGCGCGGCGCTGGCGCGGCCTGGCGCGCCGTTCCTGCAGCACCGTCGCCGCCGCCGCCAGGTCGGCTTCGCCCGGCTGCTCGCGTTGCGGCTTCTGCGGCGCGGATTCGACTTTCGCCTGATGCATCTCCTGCAAAGACAGGATGGCGTCATCGTCGATGTGCCGGCTCGCTTCGAGCATGCTTTCGGCGCCGGCGATGGTGGTGCACAACGGCACGCCAGCGGCCAGGGCCGCGACCCGCAGCGGGCGTGACGCGACGATGGCGCTGCGCTTTTCGTCGACCGTCAGCACCACCATGGCCAGCTGCCGCTGCGCCAGCAATTCGAGAAAGGCGTTGTCTTCGATTTCGACGACGGCGATGTCGGCAGCGCCGATGATGGTGGCCGTCACCAGGCTGGCGCACAGCGTGAAACCGGCTTCGGTCAGCTGGCGCGCCAGCACCACGGCGCGCGCCTGGTCGCCCTTCTTGATGCGCATGTAGACCAGGCCGGCGCGCGGCGCGCGCACCGAAGCGCCCAGCTGCGCCTTGTAGAACGCTTCGCCGAACGTGCGGCCCACGCCCATCACTTCGCCGGTCGACTTCATCTCCGGTCCGAGGATGGTGTCGACGCCGGGGAATTTCGCGAACGGGAATACCGCCTCCTTGACGGAAAAGCATGGCGGCACCGCCTCCTCGGTCACGCCCTGGCTGGCCAGCGACTGCCCTGCCATGCAGCGCGCGCCGATCTTCGCCAGTTGCAGCCCGGTCGCCTTGGAGACGAACGGCACCGTGCGCGAGGCGCGCGGATTGACTTCCAGGACATACACGACGTCGTGCAGGCGGCCGTCCACGCGCCGCTGCTGGACCGCGAACTGCACGTTCATCAACCCCACCACGTTCAGGCCGCGCGCCAGGCACGCGGTCTGGCGCTTGATCTCGGCCACGGTGGCGGCGCTGAGCGAATGCGGCGGCAGCGAACAGGCCGAATCGCCCGAGTGGATCCCGGCCTGTTCGATATGCTCCATCACGCCGCCGATCAGCACCGCCTCGCCGTCGGCCACGCAGTCGACGTCGATTTCAACCGCGTCGTTGAGGAAGCGGTCGAGCAGCACCGGCGAATCGTGCGACACCTTGACCGCTTCGCGCATGTAGCGCTCCAGGTCGGCCTGCTCATGGACGATTTCCATGGCCCGCCCGCCCAGCACGTAGGACGGGCGCACCACCAGCGGATAGCCGATCTCCAGCGCCAGCCGCACGGCGTCATGCTCGGTGCGCGCGGTGCGGTTCTGCGGCTGGCGCAGGTCCATCTTGTGCAGCATCTGCTGGAAGCGCTCGCGGTCTTCGGCCGCGTCGATCATGTCGGGCGAGGTGCCGATGATCGGCACGCCGGCCGCCTCCAGCGCCAGCGCCAGTTTCAACGGGGTCTGCCCGCCGTACTGGACGATGACGCCTTCGGGCTTTTCCAGAGCGACGATTTCGAGCACGTCTTCCAGCGTGACCGGCTCGAAGTACAGCCGGTCGGACGTGTCGTAGTCGGTCGACACGGTCTCCGGATTGCAGTTGACCATGATCGTTTCATAGCCGTCGGCGCGCAGCGCCATCGCCGCGTGCACGCAGCAGTAGTCGAATTCGATGCCCTGCCCGATCCGGTTCGGACCGCCGCCCAGCACCATCATCTTGCGGCGCGAGGTCGGCGCAGCTTCGCACTCTTCATCGTAGGTGGAGTACAGGCAGGCGGTGTCGGTGGCGAATTCGGCGGCGCAGGTGTCGACCCGTTTGTAGACCGGACGCACGCCGAGCGCGTGGCGCAGATCGCGCACTTCCTGTTCGCTCGCGCCCAGCAGCGTGGCCAGGCGGATGTCGCCGAAGCCCTGCTGCTTGAGGCGGTACATGATCGGTTTGTCGAGCGCGGCCAGGGTTTGCTGCTCCAGCCACAGCTCGACTTCGACCAGGTCCTGGATCTGGGCCAGGAACCACGGGTCGATGCGCGAATGGGCCTGCACCTGGTCCAGCGTAAAGCCTTGGGCGAACGCTTCGCCCACATACCAGATGCGGTCCGGACCCGGCTTCGTCATTTCTTCGACGATCACCGCGCTGCCGGTGCGGATGTCGCCGCGGCGCACGCCGTCGACGCCGATATCGAGTCCGCGCAGCGCTTTCTGAAACGATTCCTGGAACGTGCGGCCGATCGCCATCACTTCGCCCACCGATTTCATCTGGGTGGTCAGGTGCTCGTCGGCGCCGGGGAATTTTTCGAACGCGAAGCGCGGGATCTTGGTGACCACGTAGTCGATGGCCGGCTCGAACGAGGCCGGCATGGCGCCGCCGGTGATCTCGTTGCGCAGTTCGTCGAGCGTGTAGCCGACCGCCAGCTTGGCCGCTACGCGCGCGATCGGGAAGCCGGTCGCCTTCGAGGCCAGCGCCGAGGAACGCGACACGCGCGGGTTCATCTCGATAACGATCATCCGGCCGTCCTGCGGGTTCAACGCGAACTGCACGTTCGAGCCGCCGGTGTCGACGCCGATCTCGCGCAGCACCGCCAGGCTGGCGTTGCGCATGATCTGGTATTCGCGGTCGGTCAGCGTTTGCGCCGGCGCCACCGTGATCGAGTCGCCCGTGTGCACGCCCATCGGGTCGAGGTTTTCGATCGCGCACACGATGATGCAGTTGTCCTTGCGGTCGCGCACGACCTCCATTTCGAATTCTTTCCAGCCCAGCAGCGACTCTTCGACCAGCAGTTCGCAGGTCGGCGACAGCTCCAGGCCGCGCTGGCAGATGGTGTGGAACTGCTCGGCGTCGTAGGCGATGCCGCCGCCGCTGCCGCCCATCGTGAACGACGGCCGGATCACGACCGGAAAGCCGAGCTCCTGCTGGGCCTCCCACGCTTCGGCCATGCTGTGCGCCACGCCGGAACGCGCCGATCCCAGGCCGATCCGCGTCATGGCCTGCTTGAACTTGGCGCGGTCCTCGGCCATGTCGATCGCTTCCGGGGTGGCGCCGATCAGCTCCACGCCGAATTCTTCGAGCACGCCGTGGCGGTGCAGGTCGAGCGCGCAATTGAGCGCGGTCTGGCCGCCCATGGTCGGCAGGATGGCGTCGGGACGCTCCCTGGCGATGATGCGGCGCACCACCTCCCAGTGGATAGGCTCGATGTAGGTCACGTCCGCCATCTCGGGGTCGGTCATGATGGTGGCCGGATTGCTGTTGACCAGAATGACCTTGTAGCCCTCCTCGCGCAGCGCCTTGCAGGCCTGGGCCCCGGAATAATCGAACTCGCAAGCCTGGCCGATCACGATCGGGCCGGCGCCGATAATCAGGATGCTGCGGATATCTGAACGCTTAGGCATGCTGTGCGCCCTCCATCAAGGTGACAAATTGGTCGAACAGGGCAGCCAGGTCGTGCGGACCGGGCGACGCTTCGGGGTGGCCCTGGAAGCAGAAGGCCGGCTTGTCGGTGCGCCGGAAGCCTTGCAGCGAGCCGTCGAACAGCGACACGTGGGTCACCTCGCAATTGGCCGGCAAGGTCGCGGCATCAACCGCGAAGCCGTGGTTCTGCGAAGTGATCATCACCCTGCCGCTGGCGATGTCCTGCACCGGATGATTGGCGCCATGGTGGCCGAACTTCATCTTCAGCGTCTGTGCGCCCGACGCCAGCGCCATGATCTGGTGCCCGAGGCAGATGCCGAACACCGGCACGCCCGCCTCGATCAGCTCGCGCGCCGCGGCGATCGCGTAGCCGCACGGCTGCGGGTCGCCCGGGCCGTTGGACAGGAAGATCCCGTCCGGTTTCAGCGCCAGCGCGGCAGCGGCGCTCGATTGCGCGGGCAGCACCGTCACCTTGCAGCCGCGCTGCGCCAGCATGCGCAGGATATTGCGCTTGACGCCGAAATCGTAGGCCACCACATGGAAGCGGGCCGCCTGCTGGCGCCCGAAGCCGCCCTCGAGGCGCCATTCGGTCTGGTCCCATTGATACGCTTCGCGGGTCGACACCACGCGCGCCAGGTCCATCCCGCCCAGGCCGGCGAACGAGCGCGCCAGTGCCAGCGCCTGGCCGGCGTCTTCGGTGACGGCGATGGCGCCATTCTGGGCGCCGTTCTCGCGCAGGATCCGGGTCAGCCTGCGCGTGTCGATGCCGGCGATGGCGACCACGCCCTGCCCGGCCAGGTAGGACGACAGGTCCTGGCTGGAGCGGAAATTCGACGCCAGCAGCGGCAGATCCTTGATCACCAGTCCGGCCGCATGCACGCGCGCGCCTTCGGCGTCGTCGACATTGATGCCGGTGTTGCCGATATGCGGATAGGTCAGCGTGACGATCTGGCGCGTGTAGCTGGCGTCGGTCAGGATTTCCTGGTAGCCGGTCATGGCGGTATTGAACACCACTTCACCGCTGGTGTGACCGGCCGCGCCGATCGATATGCCCTTGAAAATGGTCCCGTCCTGCAGTGCGAGGATGGCTTGCGGACCGCTGCGCGGACCGTTGCTAAGAGGGTGCTTCATGGAGTCTCCTGTCTTGATTGCCGGCGCGGATAGGGCCGCGCGCCGGCCTCGCGCGGCACGGTCCAAAATAGTGCCTGGGTGCACTTTCTCGGTGCTGTTTCGGGCGAGTTGGAACACCATACCGTGTTTACATTCATTGCCCGATTGAAATTTATATGTGACGTTTATTACCAACAACTCAAATGCAATAATTGAATACATTCATATAGAACATACAACCGTTAGATTTCGTGAGTATTCAATTGTTAAATAGGAAGATACAAATAAAACGCATGTACGTGCGAAAAACCGGCCTCGCCCGAGGCCGCCCCCAGGCCCGGCGGTTTTGCACGATAATGTCGTTTTTGATGTTTGCGGAGCACCCGACCCACATGACGCAACTGACCCTCATCGTCGCCATGGATGCGCAGCGCGGCATCGGCATCGACAACAAACTGCCCTGGCACCTGTCCGAAGACCTGGCGCACTTCAAGCGCCTGACCTCGGGCCACCCGATCATCATGGGCCGCAAGACGTTCGACTCGATCGGCCGCGCGCTGCCGAACCGGCGCAACATCGCCATTAGCCGCAATCCCGAGTGGCGCCACGACGGCGTCGAAACAGCCGGCTCGCTCGACGCGGCCATCGCGCTGGTCGGCGCGGCGCCCGCCTTCATCATCGGCGGCACCCAGATTTTTGCAGCATCGATGGACCTGGCCACGCGCATGGTGGTCACCGAGATCGCGCACAGCTTCGATTGCGACACCTACTTCCCCGCACTGCCGGCCGGCTGGCACGAAACAGCGCGCGAAACCCACCATTCCGACGCCAACGATTACGACTATGCGTTCGTCACCTACGAGAAAGCGGCACCATAAATGTCTGAACACGGATTTCATGTACACGGCCCGCATGACCACGCGGTGGAACACGCGGCCCATGGCAGCGATGGCTTTTCGAACAATATCGCCGTCATGACGGCGATCCTGGCCACGGTCGGCGCGATGTTCGGCTATCAGGGCGGCGCCACCCAAAACGATGCGGCGATGTTCAAGAATAACGCCGCGATCGAAAAGACCAAGGCCGCCAACAGCTGGAACTACTACCAGGCCAAGTCGAACAAGCAGAACCTGGCCGAGCTGGCGATGGTGCTGCCGGGGGTAGACCCGGCCAAGTACAAGGCCGACGTCGAGCGCTACAAGCTGGAAAAGGAAGGCATCAAGAAGGACGCCGAGGCGCTCGACGCCAAGGCCGACGAGTGGAACCACAAGTCCGACAGTGCGCTGCACCAGCACCACCAGTGGGCGCTGGCCACGACGGCCGAGCAGATCGCCATATCGCTGGCGGCGATCACGCTGCTGACGCGTAAAAGATGGATGATGTTCGGCGCCTACGGGGTCGCGATCGTGGGCACCGTGCTCGGTGTGCTGGCATGGCTGCACATCGACCCGATCGGCGCCTTGACGGGTGCCCACGCAGTGGCGGCGGCACACTAATCCCGGGCGCGGCGCGTGCTGTGCGCCGCCCCCGCTTGTTTGGTTTACCCTGACTAAAGTTTTTTCACCGGATTGCCGCCATTTCTGCGAAAATCCGCTTCTTCTTTTTTGTATCGGTGCCGTGATCGACGTTCTGCCCCTTGGGGGTGACGGTCCTCACGGCGCTTCGCTTTGGAGCTGTCCATGAAATTTCGTTTCCCAATCGTCATCATCGACGAGGATTTTCGTACCGATAACACCTCCGGCCTCGGAATCCGCGCGCTTGCCGACGCCATGGTCACGGAAGGCATGGAAGTACTGGGCCTGACCAGCTACGGCGACCTGTCGCAGTTCGCGCAGCAGCAGTCGCGCGCCTCGGCCTTCGTGCTGTCGATCGACGACGAGGAATTCGGCGAGGGCTCGGTCGCCGAGACCGATTCGGCGCTGATCGCGCTGCGCGCCTTCATCAAGGAGATCCGCCACAAGAACTCGGACATCCCGATCTACATCTACGGCGAAACGCGCACCTCGCGCCACATCCCGAACGACATCCTGCGCGAGCTGCACGGTTTCATCCACATGTTCGAGGACACGCCAGAATTCGTGGCGCGCCACATCATCCGCGAAGCCAAGTCCTATCTGGACGGCCTGGCGCCGCCGTTTTTCCGCGCGCTGGTCAACTACGCCAACGACGGCTCGTACTCGTGGCATTGCCCCGGCCACTCGGGCGGCGTGGCGTTCCTGAAGTCGCCGATCGGCCAGATGTTCCACCAGTTCTTCGGCGAGAACATGCTGCGCGCCGACGTCTGCAACGCGGTCGAAGAACTCGGCCAGCTGCTGGACCACACCGGCCCGGTCGCCAAGTCCGAAAAGAACGCGGCGCGCATCTTCAATGCCGACCATTGCTACTTCGTCACCAACGGCACCTCGACCTCGAACAAGATGGTGTGGCACTCGACGGTCGCGCCGGGCGACATCGTCGTGGTCGACCGCAACTGCCACAAGTCGATCCTGCACTCGATCATCATGTGCGGCGCCATTCCCGTGTTCCTGATGCCGACCCGGAATCACCTCGGCATCATCGGCCCGATCCCGCTCGAAGAATTCACCCCCGAGTCGATCGCCCGCAAGATCGAAGCGAATCCGTTCGCGCGCGAGGCGGTCAACAAGAAGCCGCGCATCCTGACCATCACCCAGTCGACCTACGACGGCGTGGTGTACAACGTCGAGACGTTGCGCGAAATGTTGGACGGTAAGATCGACACCCTGCACTTCGACGAAGCATGGCTGCCGCACGCCACCTTCCACGACTTCTACAAGAACATGCACGCGATCGGGCGCGACCGCCCGCGCGCCAAGGAGTCGATGATCTTCTCGACCCAGTCGACCCACAAGCTGCTGGCCGGCCTGTCGCAGGCCTCGCAGGTGCTGGTGCGCGAATCGGAATCGGTCAAGCTGGACCGCGACGCCTTCAACGAGGCTTACCTGATGCACACCTCGACCTCGCCGCAGTACTCGATCATCGCCTCGTGCGACGTGGCCGCGGCGATGATGGAAGCGCCGGGCGGCACCGCGCTGGTCGAAGAATCGATCCTCGAAGCGCTGGATTTCCGCCGCGCGATGAAAAAGGTCGATGCCGAATGGGGCCAGGACTGGTGGTTCCAGGTATGGGGACCGGACACCTTCAGCGAAGAAGGCATCGGCACCCAGGACGACTGGATGATCCGCGCCGAGGACGACTGGCACGGCTTCGGCAAGCTCGCTCCGGGCTTCAACATGCTCGATCCGATCAAGGCCACCGTGGTCACCCCGGGCCTGTCGCTGGACGGCGCTTTCGGCGAGTCCGGCATCCCGGCTTCGATCGTGACCAAGTACCTGGCCGAACACGGCGTCATCATCGAGAAGTGCGGCCTGTATTCGTTCTTCATCATGTTTACGATCGGGATCACCAAAGGCCGCTGGAACACGCTGGTGACGGCGCTGCAGCAGTTCAAGGACGACTACGACAAGAACCAGCCGATGTGGCGCATCCTGCCCGAATTCGCCGCCGCCAATCCGCGCTACGAAGCGATGGGCCTGCGCGACCTGTGCCAGCAGATCCACGACTTCTACCAGGCGTACGACGTGGCGCGCCTGACCACCGAGATGTATTTGTCGGACATGATCCCGGCCATGAAGCCGTCGGACGCGTTTGCCAAAATGGCGCACCGAGAAATCGACCGCGTGGCGCTGGACGACCTGGAAGGGCGCATCACGGCCATCCTGCTGACCCCTTACCCGCCGGGCATTCCGCTGCTCATTCCGGGCGAGCGCTTCAACAAGACCATCGTCGACTACCTGCGCTTCGCACGCGACTTCAACGAGCGCTTCCCCGGCTTCGAGACCGATGTGCATGGACTGGTCAAGCGCGAGGTTGACGGCAAGGTCGGGTACTTTGTCGATTGCGTGCGCCAGTAAGGCGCACCGTTCGCGCCCCTCAGAGACAAACCAACGTCGTCCTGCGAACGCGGGGACGACGTTGTTCAGCTTGCGTCTTCTATCGGCTCAGCTACCGTTACTGCATCAAGCCCGGCGCCGGCGTGCGGCCAGCAGCCCTGCCAGTCCCAGTCCCAGTCCCAGTCCCGCCAGCCAGATCGACGCCGGTTCGGGCACGGTGGTACCCGTATTCGTAAACGAAAAACTCAAATCGTTGAAGTCATACGGCCCGCCGAACAAGCCCTCAAAACTGATACTTAGTTAACGCCACGGCAGCGCGCGCGACGCGCCATGGCGCCTGACTGCAAAAAACCTGTCGACAAGAAAACGGCCGTCATGGCGACGGCCGCTGTTGCTGGCGCCTGCCCGGTCTTACGCCTTGGGCAAGGTCACGCCGCTTTGTCCCTGGTATTTGCCGCCGCGATCCTTGTACGAGACCTCGCACACTTCGTCGCTTTCAAAGAACAGCACCTGGGCGCAGCCTTCGCCGGCGTAGATCTTGGCAGGCAACGGCGTGGTGTTCGAAAACTCCAGCGTCACATAGCCTTCCCACTCCGGTTCGAACGGGGTCACGTTGACGATGATCCCGCAGCGCGCATAGGTCGATTTACCCAGGCAAACGGTCATCACATTGCGCGGAATGCGGAAATACTCGATGGTCCGCGCCAGCACGAACGAATTCGGCGGAATGATGCAAACGTCGCTCTTGAGGTCGACGAAGGAGTTCGGATCGAAGTTCTTCGGATCGACGATGGTGCTGTTGATGTTCGTGAAAATCTTGAATTCGTCGGCGCAGCGGATATCGTAGCCGTAGGAAGACGTGCCGTACGAGATAATCTTGCGGCCTTCGTGCTCACGTACCTGGTTCGGTTCGAATGGTTCGATCATGCCGGTGGCCAGGGCGGTACGGCGGATCCATTTGTCGCTTTTGATTGTCATCGCAGGTGCTTTTCCAAAAAATAAGGTGGTCAATTGCCCGCGATTTTACGCGAAAAGTCGCCCCGGGTCGCCTTTTAAGCCTGCTTGAGGAGCCTGGCGATCATTTTGCGCGTCAGTTCAGCCGCCTTTTCGGGCGACTCCATCGGGAACAGGTGACCGCCTTCGATGTGGCTGAAATTGTCGCCCACCAGCGCGCGCGTGGCGCCCAGGCCGGCCTGGCGCAGCTCGACCGATGCGGTGCCCGCCACGAAGCCGATCGGCACCGGGAAAGCGTCTTCGATCAGGCTGCCCAGGTGGTGCGGCAGCGCGCGATAGATGTCGGTTTCGATCTCGCGCCGAAAGCGCAGCTGCACCCCTTTCGGATGCGGTTCGAGTCCGTGTTCCATGTAGTCGGACAGCACGCCCGGCGCCCATGCGGCGAACATCGGCTTGCCGGCGAAGTGCTGGTAGGCGGCCATCACGTCGGGCCACACGTTGCGGCGCTTGCGCGAGAATTTGGACGGCGAGAACGTGTCGCTCAGGCGCATGTACTTGGACAGGCGCAGCAGCTTGGCGCGCCAGCCCGCCACCACCGGCGAATCGAGCATCACCACGCAGCGCACCAGGTCCGGGCGCTGCTTGGCCGCCATCAGGCTAAGCATGCCGCCCAGCGAGTGGCCAAGCAGAATCACCGGCTCGCGGTATTGCTCGAGCTGGGCGATCAGCTGGTCGACCAGCTTGAGCCAGCCGTCGGTGACCGGATAGCGCGGATCGTGGCCGTACATGTCGACCGAGCGGATGTCGAAATCGGCGCTGAGGTAATCGAAAAATTGGCGATAGCAACCGGCGGGGTAGCTATTACCGTGCGAGAAATGGATCAGTGGCTTCGTCATCGGTAAATTGTAATGCGATTTGGGTGGAACCGATCGCCGTTTAGAAGGAAGCCACTACTAGCCGCTGCCGAACACTCCTGACAAAAACTGACAGTGGCTCGCCTTAAGATTTGTCTCAAGCGGCGCATACCGGCGCTGACAACCCCAAGGAGCACACCATGACCGATCCAAATTTCTTCATCCTGTACGTCGACAATCCGCTTGCCAGCGCCGAGTTCTACGCCGCGCTGCTGGGCAAGGCCCCGCTTGAGGCGGCGCCCACCTTCGCCATGTTCGCGCTCGATTCCGGCGTCATGCTCGGCCTGTGGTCGAAGCATACGGTGGAACCGGCCGCCACGTCCGGCGGCGGCAGCGAAGTGGCGATTTCCGTGGACGGCACCGAGGCCCTCGAATCGATGTTCGCCAGCTGGGTCCAGCGCGGCCTGGTGATCGTGCAGCGGCCGGCGGACATGGATTTCGGCCGCACGTTCGTCGCGCTCGACCCGGACAGCCACCGCCTGCGCGTGTTCGCCGCTGCCGGGCACTGATTGCGGCGGCATGGCGGCATAATGCAGCGGGATCTGGCGAAATCGCTGTTTTTGCGCCACGCCTCCCCTGCAGGCAGTTCCAGCAATGGATTTTAGTGCACAGTGAGCGCACCATCGGCTCCTGGGGAAACAGGATCCCCCCATCCGAGTCGCACCATCATCTGGAGGAATGCGCCATGCCAATCAGTCTTGCCGGCCTTGTACCCGAGTTCGCGAGCTCACTGGAAAACTTGATCGCCAAGTGCAAGGACAAGGGTTACGAAATGAGGCCGAACAATGGCCTGAGGACGCCGTTGGCACAAGCGAAGCTGTGGAGGCAGTCCCGCTCGATTGAAGAGATAACGGCAAAAATCGACGAATTCAAATCCCAGGGAGCGCTTTTCCTGGCCAATTGCATCGCCACCGCCGGTCCGCAACATGGCGATCACGCCACCAACGCGCCGCCCGGCTTCTCCTGGCATCAATGGGGCGAAGCCATGGACTGCTTCTGGGTACTCGATGGAAAAGCCGAATGGTCCACGACCAAACAGGTCGACGGCGCGAACGCATACCATGTGTTCGCCGACATCGGATCGTCATTGGGCCTGACTCCCGGCGGCCATTGGCCGAAGTTCAAGGACTGGCCCCACGTGCAGCTATCCAAACACGACTCCCCCGCCGCTGAAAAATCCCTCATCGAGATAGACGACGCGATGAAGAAGAAATTCGACCTCAAGCGCTAAGGCAGGTGTTCAGCGGCCGTACCAGTAGCGCGCATGCTCGCTGCGGTACGGCCGCGCAATGAAGCCGTCTTCCGAACCGAGTTCGATCGCGCCTGATTCGTCGGTGCGCAGGCGCGCGATCCCAAGCGCGCCATAGCGCTCATACACTTCTGGCTTGGGGTGATGATAGCGATTCCTGTACCCGACCTGGAACAGCGCCAGGCCGGGACTGACTGCGTGCAAGAATGCCGGCGTCGACGATGTGCCGCTGCCGTGGTGCGGCGCCAGCAGCACGTTCGCTCGCAGTTGTTCGGGCGCGTGCAGCACCAGTTGCGCTTCCTGCGGCGCTTCGATATCGGCCGCCAGCAGGATCGCCTGCGCGCCGGCCGTGATGCGCAGCGTGCAGCCGCGCGCATTCGGCTTGAGCGCGGCATCGTCGTAGCTGGCCAAGGTCGGCTGCAGCATCTCGAACAGCACGCCGTCCCAGCTCCAGAACTGGCCGCCGGCGCAGCGCACGTGCAATGGCGCCGCCTGCACGATCGGATGGTCGGCCCACAAGGACGACGACACCCACCCGACCTTGATCCCGTCGAGGACCGCGAGGGCGCCGCCGGAATGGTCGGCATCGCTGTGCGTGATCACCATGCCATCGATGGCGTCGATGCCGCGCGCCTTCAGGTACGGCAGGATCACGCGGTTGCCGCCGTTCGATTCAGGCGAATAGAACGGTCCGCTGTCGTACAGCAGGCGATGGCCGCTGGTCTCGATCAGCAGCGCCATGCCCTGCCCCACATCGAAAGTGGTGACGGCCACCTGCCCGGGCGACGGGCTTGCGGCCTGTCCCGCCAGCAGCGGCAGCCAGGCAATCGCGCCAACCCAGCGCAGCGGCCAGCCGCGCGGCGCCAGCATCCATATGGTGCCGACCAGCGCGAAGCAGAACACCCATGCCGGCGGGGTCGGCGCGCTCCACACCGCAAAGCGTGATTCGCTCATCCACGAAAGGACCCAGGCCAGCGCCGCGACCACAAAATGCGCCACGGTCAGCAGCATGGTCGACAGCGGCGCCGGCAGCATGCTGCCCGCCAGCGAAATGGGCGTGACGACCAGGCTAATCAGCGGAATGGCGATCGCATTGGAGAACGGGCTGGCCAGCGATATCTGGGAGAACAGCAGCATCGTCAGCGGCACCAGCCCGAGCGTGACCACGTACTGAGTGCGCGCGCCCAGCGCCAGCGCGCTGCGATACGGAATTTTCGGCCCCTCGACGCGGCCCACCGACGCGTACAGGATGACGGCGACGGCGCCGAACGAGAGCCAGAAGCCGGGCGACAGCACCGACCACGGATCGAGCAGCACCACCACGCCGAGCGCCGCGCACAGCACGTGCGAGACGCTGGTGATGCGGCCGAACCAGACTGCGGCGGCAACCACGGCCAGCATGTACAGTGTACGTTGCGCGGGAACGCCGAAGCCGGCCAGCAGCACATACAGCAGCGCGACGGCGGCGCCGGTCAGTGCCGCCACTTTCTGGGCCGGCAGCAGCAGCGGCAACTGGGCCCGGGTAAAGAAGGAGCGGCGCCACAGGCTCGAAGCGAGCAGCGCAAACAGCCCTGCCACCATCGTGATGTGAAGTCCGGAGATCGAGATCAAATGTCCGATGCCGGTGCGGTTGAAGACCTTCCAGTCCGACTGGTCGATGGCGCGCTGGTCGCCCACGACCAGGGCCACGATGACGCCGGCGTATTGCTTGCCTGGCAGCGCGCGCTGGATGCGGGCGCGCAGC
>JANYGW010000007.1 GCA_025359245.1 Massilia sp. | reverse complement strand
CGGCGACTTGCGCGGGTCGATCGGGCCGCCCATCATCGTCATCGTCTTGGGCAGCTTGCTATCCTTGGCGGTGGCCATCAGCGAGATCGCGGCCAGCACCGGCACGGTTGGCTGGCACACGGAGATGACATGCAGATCGGGTGCCAGCAGGCGAATGAAATCCTGCACGTAGTAGATATAGTCGTCCAGGTGGAACGCGCCTTCGCTCAGCGGCACCATGCGCGCGTCGGTCCAGTCGGTGATGTAGACGTCGTGCTCGGTCAGCAGCGCGCGCACGGTGTCGCGCAGCAGCGTCGAGTGGTGGCCCGACAGCGGCGCCACCAGCAGCACTTTCGGCTGGCCCAGCTTGGCGATCTGCTTGTCGGTCAGGTCTTTCTTGAAATGGAGCAGCTTGCAAAAGGGACGCTCTTCGACCGTGCGTTCCATGATGCCAACGGTTTCGCCGTCAATGGTGGTCGATTTGATATCGAACGCCGGTTTTTCGTAATCCTTGCCCAGTCGGTACATCAGTTCGTAGCCGGCCGCGATCCGTTGCGCGAAGGGCGTGTGCGCCAATGGCGAGACAGGATTGGTGAATAATTTGGATGAGGCGTCAGCCCACTGCATCAGTGGCGTCAGGAATGAGCGTTGCATCTCGTGCAATTGGTAAAGCATACATATTCCTTCAAGATAAACGGCGTCGTTGCAATCGTTTGCAGGGCACGCCGATTAATTATAGGCTATTTGGGAGCGCCATTTGCAATTTTGCCTGCCGAACGGAAATTGAACGTTCCCGTCAATTCCACGTAAGCAAACCGTGATCGATCAGCAGTTTTAACACAAAATGCTGCACTGCGTTTATGGCTTACCGAACGCAAAAACAAAAATGCCCCGGCAAAACGGGGCATGTTGTGTACAAGTTACTGAACTGCGTCAGTCGAAGACCGGGCTGTCGACGCCCAGGATTTTGTGCAGTTTGGGCGAGGTCGTGGTGTACTGCATATAGATTTTCTTGTCCGGGAAGATGTACGGCGCGGCCCCGAAAGCGGCCAGCGCCGCCTCGTGGAAGCCCGACAGGATCAGTTTTTTCTTGCCCGGGTAGGTGTTGATGTCGCCCACGGCGAAGATGCCCGGCACGTTGGTTTCGAATTTTTCGGTGTCCTGCACCCGCAGCTGGCGCCGTTCGATGTCCAGGCCCCAGTCGGCGATCGGGCCGAGCCGGGGCGACAGGCCGAAGAACACCAGCAGCATGTCGAGCGGCAGGCGGCGCGTGATGCCGTCGGCGGCGCCGATCTTGATGGCGCTCAGCTTGCCGTCGGCAGCGTCGAAGCCGGTGACCTGGCCGGTGATCAGTTGCAGCTCGCCGGCCTCGGCCAGGGCCTTGACCTTGGCCACCGAGGCAGGGGCTGCGCGAAAATCTTCGCGGCGGTGCAGCAAAACAACAGATTCGGCTTTTCCGACGAAATGCAGGGCCCAGTCCAGCGCCGAATCGCCGCCGCCACAGATCACCAGGTTCTTGCCGTCGAACAAGCTCGGGTCCTTGACCTTGTAATGCAGCTGGGTGCCGTCGAACAGGTCGATACCGTCGACCTTGAGCGTGCGCGCCTGGAACGAACCGACCCCGGCCGCGATGAAGATGGTGGTGCTGATGAAGCGGGTACCGGTCGACGTCTCGACGTTGAAGCGGCGGTCTTCGCGGCGCTGCAGCATCGCCACTTCCTGGCTCAGGTGGAAGGTCGGCGCGAACGGGGCGATCTGCTTGAGCAGGTTGTCGGTCAGTTCCTGGCCGGTGCAGACCGGCACGGCGGGAATGTCGTAGATCGGCTTGTCTGGATACAGTTCCATGCACTGCCCGCCCACGGCCGGCAGCGAATCGATGACATGGGCGCGGATTTCCAGCAGACCCAGTTCGAATACCTGGAACAGGCCGACGGGCCCCGCGCCGATGATCAGCGCGTCGGTCTCGATCGCCCCGGCAAAACTGCTGTTGGCGGCGAGATTGGCGGCGGCTAGGGGGGCGGAGCTGGGCATGGCGGACTTCCTGAGGTGATCACTGCGCTGCCGTGCGCACGCGCAGCGCGTCGCAGACGAACCGCACGCGGCGCGGGCAGGCCGCGCGCGTGCCGGTGGAACCTAGCGCACCAGGCGGTCGAGCTTGTCCTTGACGTCTTTCCACTCTTCCGCTTCCGGCAGGGGCGCCTTGGTCTTGGTGATCGACGGCCAGTTGCGCGCCAGTTCAACGTTGATCTTGATGAACTGTTGCTGGTCGGCCGGCACGTCTTCTTCGGCGAAGATGGCGTTGACGGGGCACTCGGCCACGCACACGGCGCAGTCGATGCACTCGTCCGGGTCGATCGTCAGGAAATTCGGGCCTTCCCGGAAACAATCTACCGGGCATACATCGACGCAATCGGTGTAACGACAGCTGATGCACGATTCGGTGACTACGTGGGTCATAACAGTCCTATCAATGAAGGGGTGCTGCGCGCCGACGTGCGCGACTCGTCCATCGGCTAAAGCAAAGCACTGTATTTTAAGGCAATTCGCCTATTCCCACAAATTAGGCTTAGACACAATACACATAAGCAAATGCGCGGGGCGTGGCAGCCCGCCGGCGGTTTTGCGCCGCTCAGGCGCTTGCGGGACCGGCGCCGGCGCCGGCCTTGCCCCCGTCCGCGGCCGGCGGCGGCGCTGCGCGCCCATGCCCGGCGCACCAGTCCGACAGCGCCTGCAATTCGGCGTCCAGCGGCTGTTGGACAGCGTGGTACTCGGCCAGGTTCATGGTGCCGCAGCAGGCGCGCCGGTCCTGGCGCGCGCCGGGCGCATCCTGCACGCCAGGCGCCAGCATCAGGCCATCCTGGTGGTCGACGCCCGGCGCCGCCGCCGATTCGGCGACCTCGCGCAGCACGAAGCGGTCGCGGATCGCGTTGCGGTAGCTGACCGGGCGGCCGTCCGCCTCGGCCAGGCGCAGCATGGCGTTGACCACGTCGACGTACAGGGCGCCGCGTTCGGGCGCGGCGATCAGCGCGCGCAGCACCAGTCCGCGCAGGTAGTGGCCGACCTGGTGCAGCACGGCGGCGTCGTCGCGCAGGCCCGGATCGCGTTCGAGCGCGAACAGGTCGGCCAGGATGTCATACACGGCGCCGGTGAACACCTGCGACAGCGCATGCACTTCATTGCCGGCCTGCGACAGCGTGATGTCGTTGTCGGCGTTGCGCAGGCCATTCGGGCGGCCCAGCGCCAGCCCGTATTGTTCGGCGATGTCGGCCAGGAAGGTCTTGTCGTGCAGGCGCGCCTTGGTCTGGGCCACCACCGCCTCGCACTGGTCGAGCTGCGACAGGCACAGGAAAATCGCGGTCAGGTCGCCGAACGATTCGTGCAGGCCGGCGGTCTGGGGCGGGTTGGCGGCCAGCAGCCAGTCCGGCTTGAGGCCGTCGAGCACCGCGTGCCCGGTCTCGTGCGCGACGATGTCGAGCGAGCGGCAGGTAAGCACGCGCGCTGCCTGGCCGGGCGCGATGAAGTCGCCGAAGCGCAGGCAGCGCTGCTCGCGGCTGTAGAACGCGTTCATCACGTTCGGCAGGCCGTAGGGGAACACCGCGATCGGCGCCAGGTCGGCGCTGCTGTTCCATTGCCACGGCAGCGGCGTGCCGTGCTCGGCCGCGGCCAGCGCGCGCTGGTACATGGTCAAGGTCTGGCGCACCACGGCGTAGGCATGCACGGCGTCGAACTGGGGCGTGTCGGGCATGCACACGAAGTCGCCGAACGCGTTCGGGCTGACCTGCGCGATGCCCGGTTCGCCGTGCGCGATGCGGGCGTCGCGCGGACCGTCGAGCACCAGGCCTGGCAGGTAGGCCTTGCGCGTGCCGATGTCCTGCACCGACGGGTCCTGCTTCCACATCAGCACCCGCACGCCCTGGCCGAAGCCGTTCGCCGGCTCGGCGCCCAGGCCGATGCGCGGCGGGCCCGGCTCGAGCACCAGCGCGGCGGCCTTGCGGTGCTGGCGGTAGGGCGCGCTCGGGGTGGGAATGTAGCCGACCGGCGGCTGCGGGCGGGGGCCCGGCTCGGACGCGGACTCGGCCACGATCAAATGACTTTCCATGGTAATCCTCCACGCGGGCCGGCCACACGAGTGGCTACGCGGAAATAGTGGCGTCAGTTGCGGGCGCGGCGTTTGATACGGATCAACAGACCGGCACTACAGCAGGAACAGCGCCAGCATCGCGACGATGGTCGGCGGCAGGGCGCCCAGCAGCAGGCCGCCGACCCCGATCGAGCCATCCTCGAAGCCGTCGCGCAGCAACGCCACGCCGGCCGGGTTGGGCGCGTTGGCGATCACGGTCAGGCCGCCGCCGGCCACCGCGCCGGCCATCAGCATGTATTTGGCGTGCGCGCCCAGGCCGGCGATCAGCGAGCCGAGGTAGGTCAGCGCGGCGTTGTCGGTGATCGCGGTCAGCGCGGTGGCGCCGAAGAACAGCGCGCTCGGTCCCAGGCTGGTCACCAAAGGCTGCAGCCACCACTGCTGCAGCCCGCCCAGCACCACCAGGCCGGCCAGGAAGAAGCCGACCAGCAGGCCTTCCTTGAGGATCAGCGGATTCTGGTACTTCTCGTAGGCCTTGGTAAAGCCGAGGAAAAACATGAACAGGCCGATGAAGATCACCGGATGGTGGGCGAAGCCGACCACCGCGGCCAGGAAGGCGATGTGGATCGCGCTCACCAGCGGCGGGATGCGCGCGCTCTGCACGGCGTCCGCGGCGTCGTCGAGGATATGCGGGCGCAGCAAAAAGGTGACGGCGGAGGCATTGAGCAGCACCGCCAGCGCGGCCTTCCAGCCGAAGGTGGTGGCCATGAAGACGCTGTCCCAGTGCCAGGTCTGAGCCACCATCAGCACCGGCGGCGCGGCCCACGAGGTCAGGGTGCCGCCGATCGACACGTTCACGAACAGCACGCCAAGTGCGGCGTACTTGAGCGGCTCGGGCACGGCGCGCCGGAACACCAGCGGCGCGAGCATCAGCGCGGCCAGCGTCATCGCGGCCGGCTCGGTGATCAGGGAGCCGGTCAGCGGCACCAGCGCCAGGCATAGCCAGACGCGCACCACGGCTGTGCGCAGCGGGACCAGGCGCGACAGCGCGGCGATGGCGGCGCGGATCGCTTCGAGCACCGGCTTCGAGGCGGCCACCACCATGATCACGAACACGAATAGCGGTTCGGTGTAGGTGCGCGATTCGGCGTAGGCGATCGCCTCGGCGCCGCCGCTCACCAGCGCCATGGCGACGATCAGGATCAAGGCCCACAGCCCGAACACGACTTCGACTTCGCCGAAAAAGTGGAACAGGCCGGCGTGGCGCGGAAAGCGCTCGGCCAGGCGCCCGACCGCCTTGGTCGCGAAGGTGTGCGCCAGCGCCAGGGTAAACAGGATGGCGGCGATCTGCTGGATGTCGGTCATGGTCTCTTCTGGCGATGGCGAACTGGCATTATAAGGCAGCATGCGCCATGCCTCCGGCAGGGCGGGCCCGGTGGTATGATTGCCGAAATTGATACGGAAAGAGTCACATGGCAGACATCAGCATCGTCCAGGAACACAAACTGACCCACAAGAAGGCGCGCGAAGCGGCACAGGAAGTGGCCGACGCGATGGCCGACGAATACGGCCTCGAATGCGAATGGGAAGGCGACGTGCTGCACTTCGAGCGCAGCGGCGTGCAGGGCCAGCTGACGCTGGAAAAGAAAAAAGCCGAGATGTTCATCCGTCTCGGCTTTCTGATGAGCGCCTTCGCCCCGACCATCGAAGCGAAGGTCGCCGAAAACATGAAAAAGGTGTTCGGCGCCGCGTAGGGCTTAGCCCTTCAGGTCGTCGATCAGGTCCACGTACTGCTGCATCGCGTCGTCCTTGGCGGTGCCCTTCAAGGCGTCCCAGGCATCGAACTTGGCGCGTCCGACCATGTCGGTAAAGCCCGGGCGCTTGCCTTCGGCGTCGCCGGCCGAGGCTTGCTTGTACAGGGCGTAGATCTTCAGCAGCGTCATGTTGTCGGGACGCTCGGGCAGGTTCTTGGAATCGGCGAGGGCCTGGTCGAACTGTTCTTGCAAACTCATAAAGTCTCCTGTGGGGCTGATAAATGTTGCTCGGTGATTGACGCTAGAGTAATGTGCCTACAATCTTATCGCAACATTAATCAACTTGCGCGACATAATAGCCGCATCGCTGTTCATTAGAGGAGACGCTCCATGTTGTCGAAAGCGCAGTCCGGATTTAGCCGCAAGAAGATGTCCACGGTCGATACCGCGTGGCTGAGGATGGACTCGGATGGCAACCTGATGATGATAGTCGGCGTGTCGATGCTGAGCAAGGCGGTCAGCGTCGAAGGCCTGCGCCATGCGCTCGAAGCGCGCTTCCTGGTGTACAGCCGTTTTCGCAGCCGGGTCGTGACGGACCTGACCGGCGCCTGGTGGCAGGAGCAGGAAGTCGACCTGGACGACCATGTGATCCACACCGCGCTGCCGTCCCACAAAGGCCACGCCAGCAACAAGCCGGCGCTGCAGCTGCTGGTGGGCCAGTTGTCGCAGCAGCCGCTCGATCCCGACAAGCCCTTGTGGCAGATGCACCTGGTCGACAACTGCCGCGGCGAAGACGGCAAGCTGCGCCAGGCGCTGATCATCCGCATCCACCACTGCATCGCCGACGGCGTGGCGCTGGTGGGCGTGTTCATGTCGATGTTCGACAAGAGCGTCGACGAACCGGACCACGTGGTCACGCCGCGCACGGCGGCGGCGGCCGAAGAAAATCCGTGGGAGCAGATCATGCTGCCGGTGACGGCCGCCTCGATCAAGGCGATCGACCTGTCGTCTTCGGTGTTCGTCAAGTCGATGGCGATGATGACCGACTTCGACAAGCTGCCGGCGCAGATCTCCTCGCTCGGCCACACGGCCGGGCAGCTGGCGATGGACGCGGTCAAGCTGACCACGATGGAAGAAGACAGCCACACGCGCCTGAAGGGCAAACCGAACGGCAAGAAGCACGTGGCCTGGAGCGAACCGCTGCCGCTGGCCGAAGTGAAGGCGATCGGCAAGGCCTTCGGCTGCTCGATCAACGACGTGCTGATGGCCAGCGTGGCCGGCGCGCTGCGCTCCTACCTGCGCGACAAGGGCGACGCCGTCGCGCACGACTGCAATGTGCGCGTGATGGTGCCGGTCAACCTGCGCAAGGCGAGCCGCCAGCAAAAGCTCGGCAACGCGTTCGGGCTGGTGCCGCTGGTGCTGCCGGTGGGGCTGGAAGATCCGGTGGCGCGGATGTACGAAGTGCGGCACCGGATGAATGAGCTCAAGGGCAGCTACACGGCGCTGGTGGCGATGTCGGTGCTGGGGGTGCTGGGGGCCACGCCCAAGCAGGTCCAGACCGAGATCCAGAACTATTTCGCGCGCAAGGCGACCGCGGTGATGAGCAACGTGCCCGGACCGCAGGCGCCGCTGTTCATCGCCGGCAGCCAGCTCGACCAATGCATGTTCTGGGTGCCGCAGTCGGGCGACATCGGGGTCGGCGTCTCGATCCTGAGCTACAACGGCGGCGTCCAGTTCGGCATCGTCACCGACGACGCGCTGGTGCAGGATCCGGACAACATCATCAACCGCTTCGCCCCGGAATTCGAGAAACTGGTGATGATGGCCCTGATGGGCGACTGGAACTAAGTAGTTGCAAAATCGGGGTCAGACCTCAATTTTAAAAGTTTTCAAATTGAGGTCTGACCCCGATTTTGCAACAAAAAAATGCCGCTCGCGGCGGCATCTCTTATTTTCCTTGCTGTTCTTTCTGGCGCTTCTGTTCTTTCTCTTCGTCGCTGTCGCGGAACGGGTAGGTCGCGACCTTGACCGCGCCCTTGCCGACCGCGTAGGTGGTTTCGACCGCCGCGACACCGACGCCGATCACGGCGCCGCCAACCGCGACCACCGCGCAGCCGTGCAATGCCGGCAGCGCCAGCGCTACCAGCAGCCACCGCCAGGCGCCGGCCCGCACCTTAGACGCCGTGCAGTTCGACTTCGAAAATGAGCGTCGCGTTCGGCGGAATCACGCCGCCCGCGCCGCGCGCGCCGTAACCGAGGCTGGCCGGGATCGTCAGCACGCGCGTGCCGCCGATCTTCATGCCTTGCACGCCTTCGTCCCAGCCGCGGATGACTTGTCCGCCGCCCAGCGAGAAGCGGAACAGGTCGTTGCGGTCCTTGCTCGAGTCGAATTTGGCGCCGCGGCTGCCGTCGTCGTTGCGCAGCCAGCCGGTGTAGTGCACGGCGACCTGGTTGCCGGCCTTCGCTTCGGCGCCTTCGCCGGCGATGGTGTCTTCGTATTGCAGGCCGGAATCGGTAGTGATGGTGGACATGTTGTTCCTTGCATATTTTGGGATGATTGGCGATTGTAGACGATGATGCCGCAAAGCGCTATGCGCGCGGTGGCGCCCGGTTTTCGATTATGCTGCGCGTTTCCTGCTACTTATTGTCATCCACACACGGGATACCCGATGATGCACGCCACGCTGCGCCCCGTCCTGACCGCCTATACCCGCGCGCTGCGCTCCCAGTTCACGCCCAGGATGCTGCTGCTGTCGGCGCTTCCCTTCGTGCTGTCGCTGCTGCTGTGGGGCGGCTTGCTGTATTGGAAATACGAGCCCTTGAATGACGCGATCCGCGCGCTGTTCGTCAGCCACGACGCTTTCCAGGCCAGCTCCGGCTTGCTGGCGCGGATCGGCCTGGGCGCGCTCAAGACGCTGGTGGTGCCCTTGATCGCGATGCTGCTGCTGTTGCCGATGATGATCTTCACGTCGCTGCTGTTCATGGGCGTGGCCGCCATGCCGGCCATTGCCAGCCACGTCGGCGCGCGCCAGTTCCCCGCCCTCGAGAAAAAGAACGGCGGCAGTTTCGTCGGCAGCCTCACCACCAATGTGCTCAGCTTCCTGCTGTTCGTGCCCCTGTGGCTGCTGACCTTGCCGCTGTATGTGTTTCCGCCGCTGGCGGTGCTGGCCCAGGTGCTGCTGTGGGGCTGGATCACCGCGCGCGTGATGAGCTACGATGCGCTCGCCGAACACGCCAGCGAAGCGGAGCGCACGACCATCATGCGCACCCAGCGCCGCCACCTGACCCTGATCGGCATCATCTCCGGCAGCGTCGGCGCCTTGCCCGGCATCGTCTGGATCGGCGGGACGCTGGTGTCGGTGCTGCTGTTCCCCGTCCTGGCGCTGCTGTCGGTGTGGATCTACTTATTGATCTTTATCTTCACCGGCCTGTGGTACCAGTACTTCTGCCTGCAGGCGCTGGCGGACCTGCGCGCCGTCCCCGGCGCCGACGCCGCTTTCGTGGCAAACTGAAACCCCGCGGCGACGCACGGAGACCTTGCATGGCAATCGGCCTGATCATCATTGGCGACGAAATCCTGTCCGGCAAACGCCAGGACGCGCACTTCGCCAGGGTCATCGCGCTGCTCGCCGAGCGGGGCTTGCAGCTGGACTGGGCCGAGTACCTGGGCGACGCTCCGGCCCGCATCACCGCCACGCTCAGGCGCACCATGGCCGGCGCCGATATCGTGTTTTGCTGCGGCGGCATCGGCGCCACGCCGGACGACCACACGCGCCAGTGCGCCGCCGCCGCGCTCGGCGTGCCGCTGCAGCTGCACCCTGAAGCCGAGCGCCTGATCCAGGAAGCCATTGTCGACATGGCCAGCGCGGCCGGCCAGGCGCCGATGCTCGACGCGCCCGCCAACCTGCAGCGCCTCAAGATGGCCGAGTTCCCCGCCGGCGCCGCGCTGATTCCCAACCCGTACAACAAGGTGGCCGGCTTCGCGCTCGGCCAGCATTATTTCGTGCCCGGCTTTCCCGTCATGGCGGGGCCGATGATCGCCTGGGTGCTCGACACCCATTGCCGCGCGCTGTTCCACCGCGCGCCGCGCAGCGAGCACTCGGTGCTGGTGTTCGGGGCCAACGAGTCGGCGCTTACGCCGCTGATGGAGGCGATCGAGGCGCATTACCCGCAGGTCAAGGTGTTCAGCCTGCCCAGCGTGGGCGACGCCAGCAGCGGCCGCCATATCGAACTGGGCGTCAAGGGCGAGCCGGTCCAGGCCGCGGCCGCGTTCGCGCAGCTGTGCGCCGGACTGGACCGCTTTGGCGCGCGCTATGTGCCGGCCTGAACGCGCGCCGTTGTCATCGGCACGACATAAATCGTCGCTTCACTTCGCGCTGCACACTCAGCCGTTGTTTTTTTGCGAAAATCAAACAGCGACATCAACTTTTCTTGAACGACGCGTCGTGCCCATGCGTCCGATGTGGTGGAATGGTAGTGCTGCGCGCACTGTTCTCGGATGTATGATGACAGTGACAAGGACAGTAACGAAAGCGATACGATTTATCACCCGATCACTCGGCACAACGTGGCACGGATGGCGAAGGCACTGCGGTGGTCGCAAGTATGATTGATTCAGACCGGTTGAGCCATCATGGAAAGTAATCGTCGATTTCGACGGCCCCGCTTAGTCGTGCGAACGGTGCGCAAATTGCGCGCGCGGGCAGCGTCGATCAACAATTCCCGCGAGCGCCCCGGCGCTGCGCTCTCATACCCGCATCCCCACCTGTCGCTGGTGTCCGAGGGACCAACAGAAGAAGGCGTAGGCATGCTCGAAGAAGTACCCGCACAAGAAGTACCGGCAGACCCCCCGGCCCTGGCCGCGACGCCGCCGAAAAAACGCAGCCGCGTCAAGCCGGCCCTGATCCTGCTGATACTGATGCTGCTGTCGGTGGCGATCGCCTGGGCGCTGCGCGAAAGCCAGACCTCGGCCATGCAGGCCAGGGTGTTCGCCAAGATGGCCCAGAAGATCAGCTTCAAGGTCGAGAAGGGCCCCAGCAGCGCGATCCGCTTCCCGTCCGACAGTCCGTACGACGAGCGGCTCGGCTACGCCAACTTGCCCGACTACCTGGGCAAGCTGAAGGCGCGCGATTACGTCATCGATGCGCAGGCCCGCATTTCGCCGAAGATGATCGAGCTGGCCGACATGGGCCTGTTCGCCACCTACCGCGAAAAAACCAAGGTCGGCCTGTCCATCCTCGACTGCAAGAGCCAGCCGCTGTTCACCGCGCTCTATCCCGAGCGCTACTACGAAGACTTCGGCAAGGCGCCGGGCCTGCTGGTGGCCAGCCTGCTGTTCATCGAAAACCGCGAACTGCTCGACACCAAATACCCGAAGCGCAATCCGGCCATCGAGTGGGACCGCTTCAGCAAGGCCGTGTTCGACAAGTCGCTGCATGTGTTCACCCGCAGCGACCAGCGTTCGGCCGGCGGCAGCACGCTCGCCACCCAGATCGAAAAATACCGCCATTCGCCCGACGGGCGCACCAGCTCGCTGACGGACAAGCTGCGCCAGATGGCTTCGGCCACGCTGCGCGCCTACCAGTACGGCGAAGACACCACCATCGCGCGGCGCCAGATCGTCACCGACTACCTCAATACCGTGCCGCTGTCGGCCAAGCTGGGCTACGGCGAAGTGAACGGCATCGGCGACGGCATGTGGGTCTGGTACGGGCGCGATTTCGCCACCATGAACCGCGCGCTGGCCGGCAAGCTCGATACGCCCGACGCCGCGCTGACCTACAAGCAGGCGCTGTCGCTGATGATCGCCCAGCGCCGTCCGGCCCATTACCTCGGAGCCGGCAAGAACGACCTCGAACAGCTGACCAATACCCACTTGCGCGTGCTGGCGCAGGCCGGCGTGATCACGCCCGCGCTGCGCGACGCCGCGCTCAAGGTCAAGCTCGAGCCGTCGGCCACGTCCGGCGTGGTGCCGCCGGCGGCCAACAGCTTCGTCTCGCGCAAGGCGTCGAACGCGGTGCGCGCCCACCTGGGCGGCCTGTTGGGCGACAGCCGTTTGTACAACCTCGACCGGCTCGACCTGGCCGTGGTCAGCACGCTCGACTCCGACGCGCAGCAGGCGGTCACCGCGATGCTGCGCCAGCTGCGCGACGCCGACTCGGCCGCCGCCGCCGGCCTGACCGGCAAGGGCATGCTGGGCAACGGCGACCCGGCCAACGTGGTCTACAGCTTCACGCTGATGGAGCGCGGCGAAAAGGTCAACTACCTGCGCGTGCAGACCGATAACTACGACCAGCCGCTCGACATCAACGAAGGCGCCAAGCTGGACCTCGGTTCGACCGCCAAGCTGCGCACGCTGGTCACCTACCTCGACATCGTCGACCAGCTGCACAAACGCTTCGAGCCGATGACGCCGGAGCAGCTCAAGGCGGTCGTGGTCGACCCCAAGGACATCCTGACCCAATGGGGCGTCGCCTACTTCCTGGCGCAGCCCAAGGACGCCGCGCGCGAACTGCCGGCGATGCTGGGCGCGGCGCTCGACCGCAAGTATTCGGGCAGCCCGTATGAAGGCTTCTTCACCGGCGGCGGCTTGCACACCTTCGGCAACTTCAGCAAGCTTGACGACAAGCGGATACTGGCCGTGCGCGACGCGCTCAAGGCGTCGACCAACCTGGTGTTCGTGCGCCTGATGCGCGACGTGGTGCGCTATTACATGTTCCAGCTGCCAGGTTCGTCGGCCGCGCTGCTGCACGATTCGGACGACCCGCGCCGCGCCGAATACCTGGCCCGCTTCGCCGACCGCGAGGGGCGCGAGTTCCTCGGCCGCTTCTATGCCAAGTACAAGAACAAGAGCGCTGCCGAAGCCGAAAAAGCGCTGCTGGCGAGCCTGCGCCCGACCCCGACCCGGCTGGCCACAGTGCACCGCACCATCGCCCCGAATGCGACGGTGCAGCAGTTCGGCGCCTTCATCCACGACAACCTCGAATCGAAGAACGAGGTGCCCGACGAACGCATCGCCAAGATGTACGATCAGTATTCGCCGGCGAATATGTCGCTGGCCGACCGCGGCTACCTGTCCTCGATCCACCCGCTCGAGCTGTGGCTGGTCGGCTACCTGCGCACCCACCAGGGCGCCGGCTGGACCGAAGTGGCCAACGCCAGCGCCAAGGAGCGCCAGGATGTCTACGCCTGGCTGTTCAACACGCACCGCAAGCACGCCCAGGACCGCCGCATCGCCGGCCTGCTCGAAGTCGAAGCGTTCCTGAAGATCCACGCGCAGTGGAAGCGGATGGGGTATCCGTTCGATTCGCTGGTGCCGTCATATGCGACGACGCTGGGCGCGTCGGCCGACCGTCCGGCGGCGCTGGCTGAAATGATGGGCATCATCATCAACAACGGCATCCGCAAGCCGGTCCAGCGCATCGACTCGCTGCACTTCGCCAAAGCCACGCCGTACGAGACGCTGGTCAAGCACGGACAGGCCCAGGTCGGCGAGCAGATCATCTCGCCCGAAGTGGCGCGCGCGACCGCCGACGCGATCCGCGCCGTGGTCTCCGAAGGCACCGCCAAGCGCGTCAAGAACGCGTTCAAGATGGCTGACGGCTCGATCATCGCGGTGGGCGGCAAGACCGGCACCGGCGACCAGCGCTTCGACGTCTACGGCGCCGGCGGGCGCCTGATCGAGTCGCGCTTCGTCAACCGTTCGGCCACCTTCGTCTTCAACATCGGCGAACGCTTCTTCGGCAGCATGACGGCCTATGTGCGGGGACCGGAAGCGGCCAACTACGACTTCACCAGCGCCTTGCCGGTGCAGCTGCTGACCCACCTGGCACCGTCGCTGATGCCCTTGATCGAGCCGCCGACCGCGGCCGGGGCCAAGACCTGCGCCCGCTGACGGGCATGGAATAGCGCTTGCATAGTTTCGCGATTGTTGGCATTGTCCACTTCCATGAAACCATTGCAACGCGCCATGTCCAAAATCCGCAAATTCACCCAGTTCTCGTTCCGGGACCTGGTCGCCGCGGCCGGCCCCACGATCCTGGTCATCGGGGCGCTGTGCGCGCTCGCCTATATGCTGGTCGATCCGACCCCGCCGCGCCACGTCACGCTCGGCACCGGCCAGGAAAACAGCGCCTACGAAGAACTGGGTAAACAGTATGTCGCTGCGCTGGCCAAGCAGGGCATCAAGGTCACGCCGGTGCGCTCGCTCGGTTCGCAGGAGAACCTGCAGCGCCTGAACCAGCGCAAGGTCGATATCGCCTTCGTGCAAAGCGGCTCGACCGAACAGGCCGAGGCGCAGCGCGACGGGCTGGTGTCGCTGGGCAGCCTGTTCACCGAACCTGTATGGCTGTTCCTGCGCGACGGCGTCAAGGTCACCCAGCTCACTGACCTGAAAGGCCTGAAGATCAACCTGGGCCCGGAAGGCACGGGCGTGCCCAAGCTGTTTCGCCAGGTGCTGGCGCTGAACGGCCTGGAGCCGACCGACCTGAGCATCGGCGCTCTGGAGAATACACCGGCCACCGTGGAGCTGCTCGAAGGGCGCATCGACGGCCTGGTGTTTTCGTCGGGCCCCGAATCGCTGATGGTGCAGATGCTGCTGCAAACGCCGGGCATCCGGCTGTTCGACTTTGCCCAGGCCGAAGCCTATTCGCGCCGCCTGCCGTTCGTCACGCACGTGGTGCTGCCGCGCGGGATCGTCGACGTCGGGCGCGACATCCCGTCCCAGGACTATCATTTGATCGCGCCGACCGCCACGCTGGTGGCGCGCTCGGATTTGCATCCGGCCCTGATCGACCTGTTCGTGCAGTCGGCCACCGCGATTCATGGCGGCACCGGCTGGTTCCAGCAGCAGGGCCAGTTCCCGTCGGCGCGCTACACCGAGATTCCCGTGTCGCGCGAGGCGGCCAAGTTCTACAAGGACGGGCCGCCGCTGCTGCAGCGCTACATGACGTTCTGGCTTGCCAATTTCTTCGACCGCATGTGGGTCGTGGTGGTGGCGCTGACGGCGCTGATCCTGCCGCTGTCGAAGGTGGTGCCGCCGCTGTACGTGTGGCGCATCCGGTCGCGCGTGTACCGCTGGTATGGCCAGCTGCGCACGGTGGAGCAGGAGCTCGAAGGCGCGCACGGGGACGGGCGCGCGCAGGTCTGCGCCGCGCTGCTCAAGCGGCTCGACGAGATCGAGGAGATGGTCAACCAGATTTCGATTCCGCTGGCGTTTGCCGACGGCTTGTACGGGCTGCGCAGCCACATCAACTTCGTGCGCAACCGGGTCAGGAATGCGATGGCGCCGGCCTAAACCAAGGTTGTCCCCGCGTTCGCGAGGACGACGTTGTTTAAGTTTTATGAATGACTGGTGCAGCGAATTCGGTAACGCCTAAATCTTACGCGCCCACCCACGGCAAGCCGGCCTTGCACCAGCCGCCCACCGTCTTGCGGTGCCCCGCGCCGTCCTTGTCGCCTTCGAAGCCTTCCAGGATGTCGTAGCAGTGCGTGTAGCCGTGCTGGGTCGCCAGCGCGGCCGCATGGCGCGAGCGCACGCCCGAGCGGCACAGGAACAGCAGCACGTCGTCCTTGCCCGCGAACGCGTCGAGCTGCTCCATGAAGATCGGATTGGGCACGCCGCCCGGATAGGTGCTCCACTGGACCGCGCCGTGCTGGCCTTCGGGCAGCACGACCTTGCCGACCCAGTCGCGCTCGGCGCTGGTGCGCACGTCGACCAGTTTGACGCGCGCGTCGGCCTGCAGCAGCGCATACGCCTCCTCCGGCGTCACCGCACCCGCGTACGACGGTCCTGCGGCCCGCTCGCGGGCCTTGGCCAGCACTAGCTCGACTGTGTTCATTGATGCTCCAAGATTGGCAAAAGGTTTAAGATGGGCATCCGCTTGCACCAGCGGGTGGCATTTTTCCCGTTTTCGTGCAGAATGCATCATATCGGTGCAATATTCCCAATATGCACCAAAATAGTGCATATTTGACAATCCGCAATTTCAGTGTCGGGCCGAGAACATGCAATTTTAAGATCAATTGGCAGCACATTCAACGCAGCAGTATCAATTGGCCGCGATATTTTGGCTGGCATGGTTTCTGCTAGAATCCCTGTGAGTTTTGTCGCGAATTCGGCAAGTAACCAATTTCAATTAGGAGAAACACGCATGGCAATGACCGCCGCAGAAGTCTTGAAAATGGCAAAAGACAACGAAGTCAAATTCGTTGATTTCCGCTTCGCCGACACCCGTGGCAAAGAACAGCACGTGACCGTGCCGATCTCCCATTTCGACATGGACAAGTTCGAGTCCGGCCACGCCTTCGACGGTTCGTCGATCGCCGGCTGGAAGGGTATCGAAGCGTCGGACATGCTGCTCATGCCCGATCCGAACACCGCCAACATCGATCCGTTCATGGAAGAGACCACGCTGTTCATGCAGTGCGACGTCATCGAGCCATCCGACGGCAAGGGCTACGACCGCGACCCGCGTTCGATCGCCAAGCGCGCCGAAGCCTACCTCAAGTCGACCGGCATCGGCGACACCGCCTTCTTCGGTCCCGAGCCGGAATTCTTCATCTTCGACAGCGTGCGCTGGAAGATCGACATGTCGGGCTGCTTCGTCAAGATCGACTCCGACGAATCGTCGTGGGCCACCGATGCCAAGACCGAAGGCGGCAACAGCGGCCATCGTCCAACCGTCAAGGGCGGCTACTTCCCGGTCCCGCCAGTCGATTCGTTCCAGGACATGCGCTCCGAAATGTGTTTGATCCTCGAAGCGATGGGCATCCCGGTCGAAGTGCACCACCATGAAGTGGCCGGCGCCGGCCAGAACGAAATCGGCACCCGCTTCTCGACCCTGGTCGAGCGCGCCGACTGGACCCAGAACCTGAAATACGTGGTCTGGAACGTGGCCCACAGCTACGGCAAGACCGCCACCTTCATGCCGAAACCTATCGTTGGCGACAACGGTTCGGGCCCTGGTTCTCAGCGGCAGCGACGGTCTTGCCGCCGGGCTGAGCCTGGATCTATGGCGTAAGATCCTGCCTGATTTCAACGACAGGTTTCCAAACATCGAGCAGAACTACGAGCCCGCCGCGCTCGCGTTGCACCGCGCGCAGGGCGTGGGCTATGGCGTCGTCGTCAATTACTATCCCTCCGGCCCGCTTTTGGAATACGCCGCCGATCGCGTGGCCCAGGTGCCCGACACCGCGCAGGGCCTGCTGGACTGGGCTCGCGCGCATCCCAAGCGCTTCATGTATGCGCGCCCCAGCAATTCCGGCCCCGGCCGCACCTTCAACATCAACCAGGGCGCGGTTTTCAAACCCGGCAGTTCGTTCATGGGGATGGAGCTGGCCGCCGATCTCGAGAAGGCATGCCCGCTCGAGGTCGAAGCCGCCAAGG